>JBMNPV010000019.1:0-32373 GCA_050943775.1 Oscillospiraceae bacterium | reverse complement strand
CTTCGCTGCAGACGTAGTCATAATGGCTCGTGCTGCCGCGGATGACGGCCCCCAGACAGAGCACCGCGTCGTACTTGCCGCTTTGCGCCAGCTTTTGCGCCGCGAGCGGGATCTCAAACGCGCCCGGTACCCACGCGATGGAGATGTCTTCGTCCGCAACACCGTGCCGTTTTAGCCCGTCGAGAGCGCCCGAGAGCAGCTTTGCGGTGATAAATTCGTTGAAGCGTGCGCAGACGATGCCGATGCGCAGACCGTCCGAGACAAGATTTCCTTCAAATACCTTCATGTTCAGCACTCCTTTTTAATAATTCAGCATGTGGCCCATTTTTTCCTGCTTTGTCTGGAGATAGAAGAGGTCGTAGGGATTGGCGCTCATTTCGATCGGGACACGTTCAACGATCTCCATGCCGTAGTCCTCAAGCTGATAGACCTTGTCGGGGTTGTTCGTGAGAAGCCGCAGCGTTTTTGCGCCGAGGTCGCGCAGGATCTGCGCGCCGATATAATATTCCCGCAGGTCAACGGGAAAGCCGAGCGCCAGATTTGCTTCGAGCGTGTCCATGCCCCGGTCCTGCAATTCATAGGCGCGGAGCTTGTTGATAAGCCCGATGCCGCGCCCCTCCTGCCGCATATAGAGGAGAATGCCGCGCCCCTCGGTGTTGATCTGCGTCATGGCGGCGGCGAACTGCTGCCCGCAGTCACAGCGCAGGGAACCGAAGGCGTCCCCGGTCAGGCACTCGGAGTGCACGCGGCAGAGCAGGTTTTCCCCGTTGCCGATCTCGCCGCGGACGAGCGCGACATGATGCTCTCCATTCAGCTTGTTGATATAACCGTAGGCCCGGAAAAAACCGTAACGCGTCGGCAGGTCGGATACCGCGACGCACTCGACGAGGCGGTCGTGCTTTTTGCGGTAGTCCTGCAGGGCTTTGATCGTGACGATCTTGAGATCCCAAGTCTCCGCGAGCTGCAAAAGCTCCGGCGTGCGCATCATCGTGCCATCCTCGCGCATGACCTCGCAGCACAGGCCGCAGGGCTGTAAGCCCGCAAGCTTCAGAAGATCGACCGTTGCCTCCGTGTGGCCGTTTCGCTCCAGAACGCCGTTGGGCTTTGCGAGCAGCGGGAACATATGGCCCGGGCGGCGGAAGTCCTCGGGACGCGCGTCGGCAGAAACGCAGGCGCGGGCGGTGATGCCGCGCTCGGCGGCGGAGATGCCCGTCGTCGTCGAAACGTGATCGACCGAAACGGTGAACGCCGTTTCATGGTTGTCGGTGTTGTCCGTGACCATCTGCGGAAAACGGAGCTTTTTGCACAGCGCCGCATCCATCGGCATACAGATGAGGCCCTTGCCGTGGACCGCCATGAAGTTTACGTTTTCGGTCGTCGCAAACTCCGCCGCGCAGATGAGGTCGCCCTCGTTTTCGCGGTCCTCGTCGTCCGTTACGAGAATCAAATGTCCCTGCCGCAGTTCGGCAAGCGCTTCGTCTATCGTGTTAAACTGATACATCGCTGACCCTCCTAAAAGTCGTACTTTGCGAGAAACTCCTTCGTTAAGCCGCCCGTTTTGCCGAGCAGCTTTTCAACATATTTGCCGATAAGGTCACATTCCAGATTGACCGTGCTGCCCGGGCGCGTGGAGCCGAGCACGGTCCTCTCCGCCGTGTGCGGGATGACGGAGACGGCAAATTCCCCGCCCGTTACGGACGCGACGGTGAGACTCACGCCGTCTACCGCAACGCTGCCCTTTTCGACAACATAGCGGAGAATGTCGGGCGGCGCGGAGATCTGAAACCAGAGCGCGTTTTCATCCCGCCGCACGGAACGGACGCGGCCCGTGCCGTCAATGTGGCCTGCGACGATATGCCCGCCGAAGCGCCCGTCCGCGCGCATCGCGCGCTCGAGATTGACCGGACTGCCGGGCTGCAACTGAAAAAGACCGGAACGTTCGACCGTTTCATGCATCACATCGGCGGTGAAGCCCTTTCCGGTGAGCGAGGTCACAGTGAGACACACGCCGTTGACGGCGACGCTGTCCCCGATCTTGAGATCGTCGAGTATGGCCGACGCGTCGATCGTCAGCACGGCACAGCGCCCCGTTTTTTGCAGCGCGCGCACGGTGCCGAGCTCCTCCACAAGTCCTGTGAACATCTCAGAGCACCTCGCTTTCCAGCAGCAGGTCATCGCCAAGTGCCGTCACGCGCGGGGGAGAGAGGCGGAAAGCCAAATCCGGTGCGTCCACACCCGCGCCGAGCACAGGCGTCTTCGCTCCGGCGCCGCCGAAGAGCTTCGGTGCAACGTAGGTCTGCACGCGCTGCACGATCCCGGCTTCAAGCGCCGACCACGCGAGCGTCCCGCCGCCCTCCAAAACGACGCTCGATACGCCGCGCTGACCGAGCGCTGCCATCAGGGCCCGGAGATCGACATGCCCGTTTTTTTCCGGCAGCGTCAGCACCTCGCATCCGGCGGCGCGATAGGGGAGCGCGCGCTTCTCATCCGTTTCACAGGTCGCGAGCAGGCTTGGAACATCCGCTGCCGTTTGTACGATTTGGGATGTGAGCGGGGTCCGGAGCCGCGTGTCGCACACGACGCGGAGCGGATTTCGCCCGTCGGGAATACGGCAGGTCAGAAGCGGATCGTCCGCGATGACCGTTCCGACCCCGACCAGCACGGCGGCATAGCGGTTCCGGTCGGCGTGGACGCGCCGGCGCGCGGTCTCGCCCGTGATCCACTGTGACTTCCCGCTGACGCACGCGCTCTTGCCGTCCATCGTCATCGCGTACTTGAGGAGACAAAACGGCCGTCCCGTGCGGATGAAGTGAAAAAAGACTTCGTTTTCCGCGTCACACGCGCTTTGCAAAACGCCCCGCGTCACCTCAACGCCCCCCTCGCGCAGACGCTTTACGCCGCCGCCCGCGACCAGCGGGTTCGGGTCGTCCGAGCCGATCACGACGCGCGCGACGCCGCTTTGCAAAATTGCCTCCGTACAGGGCGGCGTTTTGCCCCAATGGCAGCAGGGTTCAAGCGTTACATAGAGCGCGGCCCCGCGCGGGTCCTCCTTGCAGGCGGCGAGTGCGTTCCGCTCCGCGTGCGGAGCGCCGAAACGCTCATGTGCCCCCTCGCCGATGATGCGGCCGTCCTTGACGAGCACCGCGCCGACGAGCGGGTTCGGGTCGACCTTTCCGACCCCGCGTTCCGCGAGCGCGAGCGCCCGGGCCATGTATTCCTCATCTGTCATACGAACACCTCCCGAAGATGAAAAACAGCACCCGAAAGACGAAGCTGCCTTTCGGGTGCTGAAAAAAATCACGTTGAAACGCCTGCGGGATGTCCGGCAAAAGCCCGACGGGTACGGCAAAAAGCCGCCAGCGATCCCTGACGTAAAAAACGCGAATGATCTTCTTCCATCCAGACTATACTGTCGGTTTCGGAGTTGCACCGAATCCCGGTCTGAACCCTTTGTCAGACCCTGCGCTTGCGCGCTCGCGGACTTTACCGCCGATCGGGAATTTCACCCTGCCCTGAAGACATCTCGCTGTTCGGTTGTTGCCCTTATGATACGACCGCTGTGTACAAATTGCAAGCCCCTCTTTGAAAATTTTCAACCAGCGGACAAATGAACGCGCCAAAAAGACAGCGTGCTGCGGCGCAGCAGCCACTTGTTCTTCCGACAAGGACACAATAGGAGAAGATGGAAGCATCATACAGCAAAAGAGGCGAAAAGCGCATAATTTTCGGCTCTTTTGACGAAAACATGGCAAAAAGCCGAGCTTCTTTTTTCTAAAGGGCTATTGCTTTAACGCGATGAATAGAGTAAAATTTAAATACTATCCCTGCGGGAGTCGGAATGCTGCGTGCCAGCGGCGTGCTGCTGTCGCCGCGGGACGGACGAAAAACGGGGAGAGAGTGCAATGGACGAGCTTTTGAAAATTAAGGACCTGCATGTGGATTTCCAGTCGGGCGGGAAGTACTATCCCGCGATCGACGGGCTGTCCCTCTCCGTCGGCACGCACGAGGCGCTGGGTATCGTCGGTGAATCGGGCAGCGGCAAGTCCGTGACTTCGCTCGCTGTCATGCGCCTTCTGCCCGAAGAGGGCTGCCGAGTTTCCGGCGAGATCGAATTTGAGGGGCGCGACATCCTCCGGCTCACGGAAAAAGAGATGGAGAGCGTCCGCGGCAACCGCATTGCGATGATCTTTCAGGAGCCGATGACCTCGCTCAACCCCGTCCAGACCTGCGGAAAGCAGATCGCGGAGTCCATTCTTCTCCACACGGACGCGACAAAAAAAGAGGCCATGGAACGTGCGCTCGAGCTTCTGCGCCTTTGCGGCATTCCAAACCCCGAGCAGCGCATGCGGGAATATCCCCACCAGATGTCCGGCGGCATGCGTCAGCGCGTGATGATCGCGATCGCGCTTGCCTGCGACCCGGTGCTCCTCATCGCTGACGAGCCGACCACGGCGCTGGACGTCACCATTCAGGCCCAGATCATGCAGCTTCTGCGCGACATTCGTGCTGAAAAGGACATGAGCGTCATCCTCATCACGCACGACCTCGGCATCGTTTCCGACTTCTGCGACCGCGTTGCCGTCGTTTACACGGGCGAGGTCATGGAAATTGCCCCGACGCGAAAGCTTTTTTCAGAGCCGCTGCACCCCTACACAGAGGGGCTCATCAATGCGCTGCCGCAGCTCGGCGCGCCGAAAGAGCGGCTTTCAACGATAGAGGGCGTTGTGCCGGACGCGGGCGACATGCCGGCGGGCTGCCGCTTCAATCCGCGCTGCAAATACGCAACCGACCGATGCCGCGCGGAGCATCCGCCGCTCACGGAGCTGCCGGATGGACGCTGCGTTCGCTGCTTTTACGCGAAGGGAGTAGAAAAAGCATGAATGAAAGCGAGATCATTCTCCGCGCCGAGAACTTGAAAGAACACTTCGCGGTCAAAAACGAGCGCGGAAAAAAGAAAATGCTCTATGCGGTCGACGGCGTCGACCTTGAAATAAAACGCGGCGAGACCTTCGGCCTTGTTGGCGAATCCGGCTGCGGCAAGTCCACGCTCGGCAAGACGCTCCTGCGGCTCTACCCCGTGACGGACGGGAAGATCTTCTTCAACGGCGAGGACATCACCGCTCTGCCGGAAAGAAAACTCAAGGATTTCCGCACCCATGTGCAGATGATCTTTCAAGACCCCGCGTCCTGCCTCAATCCCCGACGCCGGGTAGAGGACATCATTACCGAGCCTTACACGGTCCACCGTCTCTGCTCGAAGACAGAGCGCGCGGAGCGCGCCGCCGGGCTCTGTGACCAGGTCGGGCTCTCGCAGGCCTATCTGCGCCGCTATCCGCACGAGATGTCCGGCGGACAGAAGCAGCGCGTCGGCATCGCCCGCGCCATTGCCTTAAAGCCGGAACTGATCGTCTGCGACGAGCCGGTCTCGGCACTCGACGTTTCCATTCAGGCGCAGGTCATCAATCTTCTTGAGGACCTGCAGCGGCAGTACGGCCTGACCTACATCTTTATCTCGCACAACCTCAGTGTCGTCGAACACTGCTGCCAACGCATTGCCGTCATGTACCTCGGTCGCATCGTGGAACTGCTGCCGAGCGAAAACATTGCGCAGATCGCCGTCCACCCCTACACGAAGGCGCTCATCTCCGCCGTTCCCGTAATTGCCGAACGCGGGGGAGCAAAGCGCGAGCGCATCGTCCTCTCGGGCGACCTCCCAAGCCCGACGGACCCGCCGTCCGGCTGCGCCTTCCACACCCGTTGTCCCTATGCCACAGAGCGCTGCGCCACGGAATGTCCGCCTATGCGCGAGATCGCGCCCGGTCATCTCGCGGCCTGCCATCTGTGTGAAGCGTAAAAGAAAATGCAAACAGGAGGAACAAAAATGAAAAAGCATACCCACATCCTGGCACTGCTGCTCGCCCTGTGCATGGTCTTTTCCCTCGCAGCCTGCAGCGGCAGCTCCGGCAGCTCGGGAAGCTCCGGCGCATCCGGCAAGACCGTCGTTATCGGCTGCCAGACCGACCTTGTCACCCTCGACCCCGGCAATATGTATGAGCCATACGCAAACATGATCTCCTACGCCGCCTACGACATGCTCTACCGTGTAAAGCCCGGCACCATGGGCACGCCCGAGCCGTCTGTCGCCACGGACTACACGGTCGACGAAAGCGGCAAGGTCTATACCTTCCACCTGCGCAAGGACGTCGTTTTCGCGAGCGGAAACAAGATGACCGCAAAGGACGTCGTCTGGAGCATCAACCGTGTTCTCAACATGAAGGATTCCAACGCATATCCGCTGGTCAAGGACATCACGAAGGTCGAAGCGCCGGATGACTACACCGTCGTCTTCACGCTCGCCGACGCCGACGCGTCCTTCCTCGTCAAGACCACCTGCAATGCCTACTGCATCCTCGACAGCGAGGTCGTCAAGCAGCACGGCGGCTCCGACACCGGCAACGACACCGCAAAGGCATGGCTCGACACCACCTCTGCCGGCTCCGGCCCGTTCGTCATCGAAAAGTGGACCCCGAAGGAGCAGCTCGTTCTCAAAAAGAACGACAAATACTGGGGCACCGCCAGCAACATCGATTCTGTTATCATCAAGGAGATGACCAGTGTCGACGCGCAGATCACCGCTCTGAAAAACGGCGAGATCGACATTTCGCTCGGCCTCAACAGCGAGACCGCAAAACAGCTTGACGGCGTGGAGAACGTGACGGTCGCGACCGGCACCACCGCGCTCGAGACCTTCCTCGTCATGTCCCGCGACAGCGCGCTCTCTCCGGAGATGTCCAATCCGCTGGTCCAGCAGGCCGTGCGCTATGCGCTCGATTATGACGGCTATCTCACGATGGGCGGCGCCGGCTGCACCGTTCCGGAGAACATCGTTCAGGACGGTTTCCCCGGTGCGCTCCAGCGCGATGCCTCTTACACAGACATTGAAAAGGCAAAGGAACTGATGAAGCAGGCAGGCTACGAAAACGGCTTTGACATCACGCTCACCTGCGCGAACAACAACTCCGAGGGCCTGGAATGGACCACCATTGCCCAGAAGGTCAAGGAGGACCTCGCCGCCATCAACATCAACGTAAAGATCGAAACGCTTGAGGCAACGCTCGTCTATGAGAAGATGCGCGAGGCCAGCATGCCGTTTTACATCATGTTCTGGACGCCGGACTACTACGACATCAACAACCAGTTTGCCTTCCTGCCCGGCACCGGCGACGACGGAACCGCCTACGGCAACCGCACAAAGTGGGAAAAGACCGCCGAAAACCA
Organism: Oscillospiraceae bacterium; assembly: GCA_050943775.1. Classification (GTDB taxonomy): domain Bacteria; phylum Bacillota; class Clostridia; order Oscillospirales; family Oscillospiraceae; genus UBA2658. The sequence continues at coordinate 25,095 of JBMNPV010000019.1, read as the reverse complement.
GAAACTCTGGGATCTCGCCGATCAGATCAAGGTCGAGAACGACGCTGCAAAGCGCGCACAGGCATCTGAGGAACTGCAAAAGGCCTTTGATGAGGACAACCCCTTTGCTTTCCTCCTCCAGCACCCCAAGACCTTTGCCTACCGCTCCGACACACTCGAAAATGTGAGCTACAGCGACCTTTGCAAGATCGACCTTTGCACACTGAAGGCAAAATAAAACCCGCCGGAAAACGCCCGCGGCTTCGGCCGCGGGCGCGCGGAGATGGACGCCGGCAATAAGGTCTCCACAAAGCCGCGAGACATTTCGCCGGCGTTTTTCTCCGCGCGCCCGACAAAGCCCCGACAGGGCCAAGCGCGCGTTTATGTTGTGATCTAAAGGAGGCATTTCCTTGTTTCGATATATCCTCAGACGACTCGGACTCATGGTGGTCCTGCTCATCGGCGTTTCGCTGATGGTCTTTCTCATCTCGCATCTCGTTCCGAGCGACCCTGCCGCCTCAAACCTGAGCCAGACCGCGCTCGCGGATCCGGAGATCGTTGCGGCCTACAATGCAAAATGGGGGTTGGACCAGCCGCTTTATAAGCAGTATCTGATTTATATGGAGAATCTGTTTCACGGCGATCTCGGCACTTCCATCCGCACGGGCCGCCCGGTGCTTGACGACCTCAAACAGTATTTCCCCGCGACCTTTGAGCTGTCCTTCTTTGCAATGCTCTTTGCCATCGTCTTCGGCATCCTCTTTGGCGTTTTGTCGGCGGTGTATCAGAACAAGCCCACGGATCAGATCCTGCGCGCCATTTCCGTCAGCGGTGTGTCCCTGCCGAGCTTCTGGTTCGCGCTGATCATGATGTCGCTTTTTTGTGACAAGCTCAAGTGGTTCCCGTCCGGCGGACGCATCGACCCGCGCCGCTTTTCCCCCTCCGGCGGCACGGGACTCTACATCATAGACGCAATTTCCTGGGGCGACATGCCGATGCTCGCAAGCAGCTTTTCGCACCTCATCCTCCCCGCGCTCGTGCTCGGCTTTTTCACGATGGGCCTTATCACACGCCAGACGCGTTCAAACCTGCTCGAGGCCGTGTCGCAGGACTACATACGCACCGCGCGCTCGAAGGGTATGCCCCGCAGCCGCGTTGTCTGGAAGCACGCCATGCCAAACGCACTCATCCCGATCATTACGGTCAGCGGTATGGGCTTTTGCAACCTTTTGGGCGGCATGGTCTTTGTTGAAAAGATCTTTTCCTGGCCCGGCATCGGACAGTACGCCTATCTCGCCGCAACGACGCTGGACTTTCCCGCGATCTGCGGCGTCTCCCTGCTGATCGCCGCGACCTACGTCATCGTAAACCTCCTCATCGACCTGCTCTACTGCGTGATCGATCCGAGGATCCGCTATCAATAAGGGGGGACGCAATATGAAAGAATTCAAAAGTCTCCTCCGTCAGAAGAACTTCATGTTCAAGCTGGGGCTGGTTATCTGCGTTGCGTGGATCGTGATTGCGATCTTCGCGCCGCTCATCGCGCCCTACGACCCCATACGGGGCGTCGATGTGACGCACCGCTTCGAGCACCCAAGCGCTGAACACTGGTTCGGAACGGACAGTCTCGGACGCGACGTGCTCTCCCGCGTGATCTACGGCAGCCGCATTTCGCTCACGGCGGGCGTAGTGACCGTGCTCATTTCGCTTGTGGTCGGCCTTCTTTTCGGCGGCATCGCCGGGTACGCGGGCGGCATTGCGGATGATATCATGATGCGCTTTTCCGAGATGGTGCAGGCCTTCCCGCCGCTCATTCTCGCCATGGTCATCGCCGCCGCGCTCGGACCGGACATCACAAACTCCGTCATCGCGATGGCGGTCATCTGGTGGCCGAACTACGCGCGCCTGACCCGAAGCATCGTCCTGTCCGTCAAGGAGAACGACTATGTCACAGCCAGCCGCGTTATCGGCGCGTCGCGTTTCCGCATCCTCACGCGCGAGATCTTGCCGAACAGCATCGGCTCGATGATCGTCATGTGCACGCTCGACCTCGGCAACGCGATTTTGATGTTCTCCGGCCTTTCCTTCCTCGGCCTAGGCGTTCAGCCGCCGGTCGCCGAATGGGGCGCAATGGTGTCCGACGGCGTGCTCAACTTCAACTACTGGTGGAACGCTACGTTCCCGGGTCTTGCGATCTTCAGCGTTGCCATCGGCGCGAATTTTGTCGGTGACGGTCTGCGCGACTATCTTGACCCGCGCATACGCAAACAGGTATAATAGCTGCGGGGGCGAAAGCTCCCGCACCGTTTTCTTCACCCGTACGGGCGAAGCTGAAAAGGAGAAGAAACATGAAAAAAATCACGCTCTCCGGCATCCCCAAGACGGGGCTGCCGCTGTATGAAATGCAGACGCTCGCGGAGCTTGCCGGTCCGACGGGCGGCGTCTCCATGAGCTACATTACGCTTCTGCCCGGCAAGCGGGTCCCGGAGGAGGGCTATAGCTGCCACGACGCGGACGAGTATTCGTTCTTCCTCTCCGGCAGCGTCTATACTGAAGCGGGCGACTTTCGAGGCGACTGCACCGCCGGCGAAGGCACGCTCATTCCCTTAGGCGAAAAACACTGGTGCGAAAACCGCACAGACGCGCCCTGCACGCTTGTCTGCGCACTTGTGAAAAGAGGAGAATGATATGCTCAACAAAGACCGCGCCGCACGCGTTCGCAAGAATATGAAACAGGCGGGACTCGACCAGATCGTTGTCTCGTCCACCGAATCGGTCTTCTATCTCACAGGCATCTATGTGAAGCCTATGGAGCGCCTGCTTGCCCTGTATCTGACGGCGGACGGCGAAGCGACCCTGTTCGCAAACGAGATTTTCGGGCTGGAGAGCACGCCCGACCTACCGATCGTCACGCACAAGGACGGCGAGGACGCGATAGGCGATCTGGCAAAGGCTGTCCGCCCCGGAGCGCTCGGCATTGATAAATACCTTTACAGCAAGTTCCTCATCGCGCTCATGTCCGCGCGCGCGGATGTAAAGCCCGTCCTCGGTTCCGGCCCGGTCGATTCAGCGCGCATGTACAAGGACGAAGCCGAGCGTGAAGCGATGCGCCACGCCTCCCGCGTCAACGACAAGGTTATGGGAGAAGTCCAAAAGCAGGTCCGGGCGGGTGCAATCGAAAGGGAACTTGCCGCCGAGGTCAACCGCCTTTACCGTGAAAACGGAGGCAGTGCCGGACCGCAGCTCGTCTGCTTCGGCCCCAACGGCGCGGACCCGCACCACAGCGGGGATGGGACGGTCATTAAAGCGGGGGACAGCGTCATCTTCGACATCTTCGCCCCTGTGAACCGCTACTGGTGCGACATGACGCGGACCGTGTTCTTCGGCTCTGTCAGTGAAAAACAGCGCGAGGTCTATGAGCTGGTCCGCCGCGCGAACGAGGCCGCCGAAGCGAAAGTGAAGCCCGGCGTGCTGCTCTCGGAACTGGATGCGACGGCGCGCCGAATTATTTCGGACGCGGGCTATGGCCCGAACTTTACACACCGTCTGGGCCACGGCTGCGGTCTCGAATGCCATGAGCCGCCCGATGTGAGCGCCGCGTCGGATGTTCCGCTTGAAGCGGGAATGGTCTTTTCGGTCGAGCCGGGAATTTACCTTCCCGGAGAGTTCGGCGTGCGCATTGAGGACCTTGTCCTCGTGACGGAGTCCGGCTGCGAGGTGTTGAACCGTTTTTCAAAGGAATTGACAGTCCTGTAAAACCGAAAAGCCTGAAAAGGGGCGTGGATCGCACGGATCCACGCCCCTTACTGGTAGCAAAACTATCAAGAAAACACGAAATGATTTTGAAAAATTGACAAAATCTGAGCCGAATTTTTGTTGGAAAGCCGGCTTTTTTAAAAAAAGATTTCCGGTTCACGGTTTGCACGGTTTGCCTTGGAAAGCATACACTTTCCGGCAAAAAGCGTGAGGGCGGAGAGTTTGCGCGCGCCCCGCGGACAAACCCGGACGCAGCGTGTGCAGCCGATGCACAAGGCCTTGTCGCTTATCCGCGGTGCGGCGGGATCGATCGCGCCGACGGGACACGCCGCCGCACATGTTCCACAGGCGACGCATTTTGAGGAGCCGCCGGGGACCATTGGCAGATTGACATAGTTTCGATAGGGTTCGTTTCCGGGGACGGCAGGCAGGTCGATCGCCTGGCCGGAGACCGCGTGTTCAAGCGTGGTCCGAAGCTGGCTGCAAAAAGCGTTGAGTACCGCCCAGTCCGTGCTGTTCGGACGGCCTGCCGCAACGCTGTGAATGACAGAGTGCTCGGCCACCACAGTCATCGCGCCGATGGGGCGAAAAGCGTTTGCCACGGTCTCGTTTTGCAGCTCAAGCAGAGCGTCCCCATAGGAGCGTTCGCCATAAGTCACGAGTATGCCGGCCGGCGTGTTTTCTCCGGTAATGCCGCGCAGACGCTCGGTCATGGGGCGCGGGATCCGCCCGCCGTAGACCGGACAGCCGATCAGAACGAACTCGTCCGGACCAAAGTGCTTTTGCAGGTTTGCGGCGGACAAGTCCGTGAGGTCGTATTCCTCGGCGCCGACGCCCAGATATTCTGCGGCGGTACGCAGAACGCGCTGCGTTGTACCGGTGGGACTGAAGTAGACAAGATCAAGCTTTGTAAAAAGCATACTGCGTCCTCCCGCTTTCGGGCCAGAAGGCCGTCCTTGCTCCGGCAGGGCCGGAGGCACTGTGAAACGCAGAAAAAACCACGCCGGAAAGTACGGAGATACTTGCCCGTATTTCCGAAAAGCGGTATAATGTATAGTAAACTATTTTTAATTATAGTGGAATACCGGACGGTGACAAGCGGAAATGCAGAAAAAGAAGTACAAAATTTCGTGCTCCCCGCTGTTCAAACTGCCGGTTCTGTGTGGCGACCCGGTCCAAAGACACCGAGGGCGTGCCTTTTGGTGTGCAGGCGGCCGGCGCCTACCTGCGGTCCGCGGCCAGCGGGCAAAATCAAGAGAGTTCGGAGCAGCAATGAAAGCAAAAGCATTCCGGGCGGCGTTTCCCTATACGCTGCCGATCCTCGCGGGCTTCTGGTTCCTCGGCATGACCTACGGGATATACATGAGCGTAAAGGGATTTTCCTTCCTTTACCCGATGTTCATGGCGATGACCATTTTCGGCGGCTCGCTGGAATTCGTGACGGCAGACCTGCTGTGCGCGGCGTTCAATCCGATGCAGGCCTTTCTGCTGGCTCTGATGATTCAGGCACGGCACTTGTTTTATGGGATCGCGATGCTCGACAAATACCGCGACATGGGCTGGAAGCGCTTCTTCCTGATTTTCGGCATGTGCGACGAGACTTTTTCTATCAACTGTACGGCAAAGGTGCCGGAGGGGGTCGACCCCGGCTGGTTCATGCTCTGGGTCTCGTTCCTCAACTGGCTCTACTGGGTGACGGGGGCCGCCGTAGGCGGACTTCTGGGCGCGCGCTTCGCGTTTGACACAGAGGGACTCGACTTTGTTATGACCGCGATGTTTACGGTCATTTTTCTGGAACAGTGCCTCAAGGAGAAAAAGCACTGGACAGCGCTTATCGGCTTCGCGGCGGCCTTTGTCTGTCTGCTGATCTTCGGCGCGGACGATTTCCTGCTGCCGACGATGGCAGTTATTCTAACACTGCTAACGGCGTTTCGCACGCCCATCGAGAGAGAAGGTGGCTTCGCATGACGCTGACCCAGCAGATCGTGACCATCGGTGTGTGCGTACTCGCGACGATGCTCACGCGTTTTTTGCCGTTTTTTGTCTTTTCTCCGAAAAAGCCGACGCCGGCATATGTGCAGTATCTCGGTCGGGCGCTGCCGTCCGCGATCTTTGCGATGCTTGTCGTCTATTGTCTCAAAAACGTGAGCGTCTTTTCCGGCAGCCATGGCGTCCCGGAGCTGATCTCGCTTGCGGTCGTGACGGGCCTGCACCTCTGGAAACGGCAGATGCTTTTGTCAATTGCGGGTGGTACCGCCTGCTATATGCTGCTCATTCAGTTTGTGTTCTGATAGTGCGAGGAGATGCGCTTTGGCGCATCCCCTCGAAAAACGAAAGCTTATTCCGGCTCGCTGCTTTGCGGCTTTTCTTCCGCAGAGCGGCGGGCTTTCTTTGCAACGCGGCGGCTGACCCACTCGCCGATGAGCGTATAGAAGACCGAGGTCAGCGGGATGCAGAAGATCATGCCGAGAATACCGCCGAGCTTGCCGCCGATGAGGACCGCGATGAGCGTCCAAATGGCGGGCAGGCCGACCGCCCGGCCCACAACGTGCGGGTAAATGAACTGATTTTCGCAAAACTGCACGATGCTGTAGGTGATGATCGAAATGAGCGCTTTCATGGGGTCGATCATCAGAATCAGTAGTGCGCCGACCGAACAGGCGAGGAAACTGCCGACATAAGGAATGAAGGAGGACACCGCCGTGAGGACCGCGACAAGACCCGCGTAGGGAAGGCGCATGACGGAAAAGGCGAAGAACATCAGCAGTCCGAGAATGACGGCCTCCACGCATTGACCGCTGAAAAAGTCGGCATAGGTGCTGCTGAGCATGCGCCAGAAACGGGCCGACCGCCGCGCCGCGCGCGAGGGCAGAACTGCCGTTGCAAGTGCGCTGCTGTGCGACGCGAGCGACTTTTTGCCAACGAGCAGATAGATGGCGATGATAAAGGAAATGAGAGCGGTGAAAATTTTTCCGAGCGCCGAGGAGACCTGTTTGAAGGCGGAGTTGATAATGCCGTCCACGCCGCCGGAGAGCGACGAGCCTTGCAGCTTTTCAAGCAGCGCGTTGTAGGCGGAGTCGATCCAGTCGGAGTCAAAGCCGAGCCCCTGGAGTTTCATTTCCCAGACGGGAATGTTGGTCTGAATGGCCGAAGCCGCCTCTGAGATGGAGGCCACGAGCGGGGGGACGACGACTACGGCGAGCAGCGCGATAACGGCGGCCACGAGCAGCAGCGTCAAAATAAGACTCACGACCTGCAGCACAGCGGCCGAGGGACGCTTTTTCAGGTTTTGCGTGCGTTTTTCGAGCCAGGCATCCACCTTCCCCATCGGAACATTCAGCACGAAGGCGATCAGACAGCCGGCAAGCACCGGCTCGACCACGCCAAAAAGCGATCGCAGCGCATGACCGATCGCGTCCAGCCGGTAGAGCGCGACAAAGAGGGTCACGCCGAAACCGACTACGATGAGATTGTCTTTGAGCTTTTTATCCATGGTGTTTTCTCCTGTGTTGGGTTGGATGCGCTCTGTACGGCGGCGCTCCGGAGACCGGCGGTCCTGTTTTGCAGGAAGCGTTCCGAATAGAGTATATCACGCCCGCGCCGCTTCGTCGAGAGAAACCTTGTCGCAAAGCCTGCGGAACGCGGGGCGGCGCTCCGGAAGTATTTCTGTCGGGTGCGCCGCTTTGGGGATTGACCGGCGCGGATCGACGGCGCTATAATGAAAAACGGGAGACGGAGCCCGTCCGACGGACTCCGCCTTTCCGGCTCTGCCCGGGCGAAAACCGCTGACATGTCCGCGCGGCCCCTGCGCGGACTGCGACTGGAGGAAACGATGAAAAAAGTCATTCTTGGAAGAACCGGCCTTGAAGTCACAAAAACCGCCATGGGCTGCCTGCCGGTGCAGCGATGCAGCATGGAGGACGGCGTGCGGCTCATCCGCGCCGCGTATGAGCGCGGCATCAACTTCTTTGATACCGCAAACGCCTACACCGACAGCGAGGAAAAAGTCGGACTCGCCCTGCACGATGTACGCGAAAACGTCATCATTGCAACAAAAAGTCAGAAACGCGACAAGCAAGGCTGTGCCGAGCACATCGAAAACAGTCTCAAGATACTTCAAACGGACTACATCGACCTCTTTCAGTTCCACTGTTGCTCGCATCTGCCGGACCCCAACGACCCCAACGGCGCGTTTGCGGCTGTGCTCGAGGCGAAGGCGGCCGGAAAGATCCGTCACATCGGCATCACCTCTCACCGCGTTGCGGTGGCGGAGGAAGCGATCGCGTCCGGCCTGTTTGAGACCCTGCAGTTTCCGTTCAGCTACCTCTCCTCGGACCGCGACCTCGCGCTCGCGGAAAAGTGCGAAAAGGCCAATATGGGCTTTATCGCCATGAAGGGTCTCGCGGGCGGACTTTTGACGGATGTCCGCGCCTGCACCGCGTTTATGAACACCTATCCGAATGTTGTTCCGATCTGGGGAATTCAAAGCCTGAAAGAACTCGACGAGTGGATCCGGGCTGACGCTGAGTCGCCGGTGCTCGACGACGCGCTCCGCGCCGTCATCGAAAAAGACCGGAAAGAGCTTGCAGGCTCCTTCTGCCGCGGCTGCGGCTACTGCATGCCCTGTCCCGTCGGTATCGATATCCGCAACTGCGCGCGGATGGATATGCTCCTGCGCCGCTCGCCGTGGCGTCCTTACTACACATCCGAATGGCGTGAGCGGATGGAGAAGATCAACGACTGCAAAGACTGCCGCCAGTGCGCGAAAAAATGCCCCTATCAGCTTGACACACCAAACATTCTGAAATACATGCTCAAGGACTATCATGCGTTCTTTGAAGCGCACAAGGACGAGCTGTGATCGGACTGAAAAAGAAAAGCGGGGAGGCCGCGGATTTGAAGAGAAATGTGCATATCACCCTGCTCTATACACTGGCGCATTTTCTTGTGGACCTTGCCTGCGTCTATCTTGTGACCTCGGTCGTCCTCGGCGCGCCGGAGGGCGTGTGGAGACGCGGCTGGATCATTGTCCTTTACAATCTTGTTGCCTTTGCCGGACAGCTTCCGGTCGGCATTGCCGCCGACAGGCTCGACCGCAATGCCCGCCTTGCCGTCGGCGGCTGTCTGCTTGTCGCGCTTGCGTATGCGCTCCACAGTGCGCCCTATACGGCGTGCCTTCTCTGCGGACTCGGAAACGCCGCGTTTCACATCGGCGGCGGCATCGATGTGCTCAATATCAGCGGCCGACGTGCGGTACTGCCCGGCATTTTCGTCAGCTCCGGCGCGCTGGGCGTCTGGCTGGCGTACCGCGTTGCCGGTCGGGTGGATATCTGGCTGTTTCCTGTTCTGCTCGTTGCGGCTTCGGCGGCGCTTTTGCAGCTCGATACCAAAAACCGCCGCGAATACGGCGTTCACAACGCCCCGCCCGTCTACGGACGGCCCGGCGCGCTTGTGCTGACGGGGGCCTTTCTGCTGCTCGGCACCGTCGTTCTGCGCTCTTATTACGGCATGATCATGCGCTTTGACTGGAAGAGCGATGGAATGCTCTCGCTGTGCTTCGTGCTGGCGGTCGTCCTTGGCAAGGCCCTCGGCGGCCTGTTTGCCGACCGCTTCGGGCGTACGAAACTGAGCCTGTGTTCCCTGCCCACGGCGGCGGCACTTTTTGGATTTCTCTTCCGCGTACCGGCGGCGGACATTTTCGCCGTTTTCCTTTTCAATATGACGATGCCCGTCACGCTCACCGCCGTTGCCGAACTCTGCGGCGGAAAAAACGGCTTTGCCTTCGGCCTGACGACATTTGCGCTCTTTGCGGGTCTGCTCCCGGTTTTCGCGGGGCAAACGCCGTTTTTCAGTCCGGCCGGACTTGCGGGGGGATGTCTGACCTCCTGCGCGATGACCGTTGGCGGCCTGCTGATCTGCCGCGCAAAACGGAGGGAGCGGGATGTCGCTGCTTGAGGCCCTTGCCGTCAGTCTGGGACTGACGCTCCTCGTCGAGCTTCTGCTAGCCTTTTCGCTGGGCGTGTGGACGCGGCGGGACCTCCTGTTTGTCCTGCTCGTGAATGTTGCGACAAACCCGCCGGTCGTTTACCTCTATGCGCTCGTCTGCTTTCGCGCGCCTGCGCTGCGATTTGCGGTCCTCGCGCTGCTCGAAGCCGCCGCCTTTGCGCTGGAGGGCTTCATCTACAGCCGCTGTCTGACGAGCTGCACGCGAAATCCGTTTTTCCTGTCCCTGCTGCTCAACGCGGCGTCTTTCGCCGCGGGAAGTTTTGTGAGCAGACTGTTTTAGCCACATGAAAAAACGCCCCGGAAAGAAAGGAAGATCAAAAGATGAAAAAACGCTTTCTCTGCTTTGCCGCGCTTTTCCTGCTGCTGCCCCTGTGCCGGACGGCGGCACTGGCAGATGCCATCGCATGGGACATGGAAAAGGCCGGCTATACCGTCACCGTTTCCGCGCCGGATGGCGTGAACTTCCGCGCCGGCCCGGGTACGGAGTATGAAACGCTCCGAAGCGAACCCATTCCGAGCGGCACGAAGCTCTACATCGAATATGTCAGCGGCAGATGGGGCGAGACGGAATATGATGGTCAGATCGGCTGGGTGGCGCTGAGCCAGACAACGGCGGCTGCCGCGCCAAGCGCCGCACCTGCCGTCACGCCGGTGCCCGCAGCGCCGTCCGCAGCGCCCGCCGAAACCATGCAGACGGCTGTCAGCGCGCCGCCCGCACCCTCGGCTGCTGTCCCTAGCGCCGCGGCCAGTCCGAACATGGAGGACCCCAGACCCGCCCTGTTCGGCGGCGGTTCAAACACTCTGATCGTCGGTTTGCTGGTGCTCGCCGTCGTCCTGCTCGCCGTCGTCCTGATCCTGCTGATCAAAAAAAGAACGACAACCAGAAATAAGAAATAAACCTGCCAATAAAGGCCGCGTCTTCGGAGATACTACCGGAGACGCGGCCTTTTTGTTTCTGCGGAGGGATATTGTTTGCTCTTGGAGGTACTAAACGGCATGAAATGTCCGTGTACAACGGAAAATCATAGGCGTGCGCTATAGATAGACGTAAAACGACGGGATATTACTGATTGGATTTTTCGCGGTGATAACATTATGATAGTGTCAGAATAAAAAACTGCGGGAGGCATCGAGATGAACGAATATAAAAACCTGTTCTCGCCCCTGACGCTGCGCGGCGTGACTTTGAAGAATCGCGTCGTTATGATGCCGATGGGTTCAAACTTTGCCGGCTGCAACGGTGGGATCACGGATGACCACATCGCCTACTACACCCTGCGCGCCAGAGGCGGTACAGGGCTGATCCTGGTTGAAAACGTCTGCGTCACTTATCCGCAGGGCTCAAACGGCACGACGCAGCTCCGCATGGACAAAGACAGCTTCATTCCTGCGCTCTACAAGCTTACAGAGTCCTGCCACCGGCAGGGGGCAATGATCGGCGTGCAGATCAACCATGCGGGAGCCTCCGCGATGCAGGAACGGATCGGAATGCAGCCCGTTTCGGCGTCAAATCTGCCATCCAAGCCCGGCGGGGAGATTCCCCGTCCGCTCACGGCGGAGGAACTGAAAAGCATCGCGGCCGATTATGGCAAGGCCGCAAAGCGCGCCATGTTTGCGGGCTTTGACCTTGTCGAGATCCACGCGGGCCATTCCTACCTTATCAGCCAGTTCCTCTCCCCGACGATGAACGACCGTACGGATGAATTCGGCGGCAGCGCAGAAAACCGGTCCCGCTTCTGCCGCATGGTCATCGATGAAGTGCGCAAGGCCGTTGGTCCCCGCGTGCCGATTTCGTTGCGCCTGAGTGCGGACGAGCTTGCCGTCGAGGGCAACACGCTCGAGGACTGCCTGGAATATCTTGAATATCTCAGCGACGGCGTCGATCTCTTCGACGTCTCCTGCGGACTCAACCAGAGTATTCAGTACCAGATCGACACAAACTACCGTCCGGACGGCTGGCGTTCCTATATGGCGAAGGCTGTAAAAGAAAAATTCGGGAAACCCGTCATCACGATGGGCAACTTCCGCGACCCGCGGATCGCGGAAGAGGTCCTTGCACGCGGAGACGCCGATCTCATCGGCATCGGACGCGGACTCATTGCGGACCCCGACTGGTGCGAAAAGGCGCGGACAGGCCGCACGGAAGATATCCGAAAGTGCATCTCCTGCAACACCGGCTGCGTTGCTAACCGCATCGGCGGCAACAGGCCCTTGCGCTGCGCCGTGAATCCCGACCTTGTTGAGGGCGAAGCGTACAAGGCCCGCCGCGTGAAAAAACCCTGCCGCGTCGTTGTTATCGGCGGCGGAACGGCAGGCCTCGAAGCAGCCTGCACGGCGGCGGAAGTCGGCGCGACGGTCACCCTGCTCGAAAAGAATCCGACCCTCGGCGGCCTTTCAACGGTCATCTCCAAAATTCCGGACAAGAAACGCCTTGGCGATTTTCCGGCCTACCAGATCCACCGCGCTCAGGCGCTGCCGAATCTTGAGATCCGGACCGGCGTCGATGCGACGGTGGCGGACGTACGCGCGCTCTCTCCGGACCTCGTCGTGAACGCAACCGGTTCTAAACCCCTGCTCCCGCCGATTGAAGGCCTGAAGGATGCACTCGCGGACAAGTCAAGCGGCGTTTTCACGGTGTTTGACATGATCGACTCACTGCCCGATTACCCCGCCGATATGACGGGGAAACGTGTCGTCGTGATTGGCGGCGGCGCGGTCGGAATCGATGTTGTCGAGTTTTTCGCACCGCGCGGCGCGCAGGTCACAATCGTCGAAATGCTGCCAAAGATTGGCAACGGCCTTGACGCCTCCTCCGCCTCCGAAGCGAAGGAGAGCCTTGAAAAATACCATGTGGAGCAGCGCGCTGAAACGGCACTTAAAAAAGTTTCCGCGCACACCTTCACGGTGGAGCATGCGGGAAAGACTGAGGAGATCCCCTTTGACCTCGGTTTCATCTGCCTCGGCATGCGGGCGTATGCCCCGCTTTGGGACGATTTGTGTGCGGCCTTTTCAAACGGCGGCACGGAACTTCTCAATATTGGTGACAGCCAGCGCGCCGCCCGCATCATTGAGGGCGTGGATGCGGGCCGCCACCAGGTCCTCGCTGTGCTTGAACGCCGGGGATACTTCGACTGACACATCTCTCTCCGACCTTCATATATTATCTCCTCCCAATGGGAACCGGCGGTATTGTCTTTGTACCGCCGGTTTTCTCTAACGCAGGCTGTCTCTGTGCGGCGCAAAAGCTGCCGCGCAGAGACGGGACGAGGTATGAGTGAAATGTTTTAATAGGCGCAGACTATAAAAGAGAGAGCTATCCGCGCAGAGTTCCAATTGGAACTTTACCTCTTCTCCGTGCTATGATTTGAGCATAGAGAGCATGTTAACAGGCTGAATGTATATGTATGGAAAGGATGTTTTATTATGAGCCTTATTTACACCGAAGATCAGAAAGAACTCATCACCATGGTTCGCAACATGGCTGAGAAGGAGATCAAGCCCCATGTCGCCGAATGCGACGAAAAAGGCGATTGTCCGATCGAACTGTTCAAACCTGCGATCGACATGGGCCTGCACGTTCTTGAAATTCCCGAGCAGTACGGCGGCGCAGGTCTCGACTATCAGACCACCGCAATGGTGTTTGAAGAACTTGCCAAGGTCGACGCAGGCTATGCCGACACGCTCGTAACAAACTTTGTCGCTCTGCGAAACGTCATCCTCGCCGGTACGCCCGAGCAGGCGCAGCATTTCGCGGACATCGTCGTTCCCGGCGGCTTTGCGTGCTTTGCGATCACAGAACCGGGCTCCGGCTCCGATGCGGGCTCCATCCGCTCGACAGCCGTGAAGGACGGCGACTACTACGTTCTCAACGGCACCAAGACCTTCGCAACGAACGGGGCTTGCGCAAGCATTTACGTCAGCTTCTTTAAGACCAATCCCGAAGCCGGTAAGCACGGTATCTCCGCGTTCATGATCGACCGCGACACGCCGGGCGTTTCCGTCGGCGCACACGAAAAGAAAATGGGCTTCCGTCTTTCGAACACCACAGAGCTCACCTTTGACAATGTCCGCGTACCGAAGGAAAACCTCATCGGCGAAGAGGGAAAGGGCCTGAACATTGCGCTCAACTCCCTCAACCTCTCCCGCGCATTCATCGCAACACTCGGCGTCGGCATCATGCAGCGCGCGCTCGACGAGGCTGTTGCCTACGCAAAGCAGCGCGAGCAGTTCGGACAGCCCATCATCAAGTTCCAGATGGTGCAGGCGATGCTCGCAGACATGGCCATCAAGATCGAAGCTTCCCGCTGCCTTGTCAACAACACCATGAAGCTCATGGATGACGGCCAGCTCGTTCAGAAGGAAGGCGCGATCACCAAGACCTTCGTCACCGACTGCATGCAGGAAGTCACCTCCAACGCCGTCCAGATCTTCGGCGGTTACGGTTACAGCCGTGAGTACCCCGTTGAAAAGCTCATGCGTGACGCAAAGATCTTCCAGATCTTTGAGGGAACGAACCAGATCCAGCGCATGACCATCGCACGCTGCCTTGAAAAGGAGTACAAATAAGCCGAAAAAAGCAGAGGAAAAACGGAAAGGAGGCCGCGCCATGCAGGGCAGAAAGATCGACCCCGAAACGGAGAAAAAATACAGAGCCCTCGGCTATTGGTCAGACGACACATTACTGGACCGCTGGGAGCGTACCGTTTCTGCGTTCGGCGGAAAAGAATTTGTCTGCGACGATCTCGGCCGGCATTACAGCTACGCCGAAATTGACCGCATGGCGGCGGCTTTCGCCGCGCACATTGAAGCGGCGGGTATCCGGCAGGGCGACGTTGTGAGCTTTCAGATCACGCCGCGCTACGAATTCCTTGTTGTGCTCTTTGGCTGTCTGAAGCTCGGCGCGGTGCCGGCTCCTCTCGGACTGTGTTTTGTCGACCACGAGCTTCGGGAACTTCTGGTCAAAATCGGGAGCCGCCTGCACGTGAGCGTGTCACTCTATCGGGGCTCAGACCGCACCGCAGAAATGCGTTCCATTGCGCGGCAGCTCCCGCAGCTCTGCGAACTCATTTTCGTCGGCGGCAGCATCGGCGGAAACGGTTATACCGGACTGGACTTTGACGAGATCATTGAGTCTGCCGGCGTACCGCTTCACCGCAGCCGCGCCAAAAGCAATGACATTGCGCTCATCCTCTGCACCTCCGGCACGACAAAAGGCTCAAAGGCCGTTCTCTTTACGCACAACAGCATTGTCTTCAGCGAGGAGACGTTTAACAAAGCCTATGAGCTTACGGCGGAGGACGTGATCTTTATGCCCGCGCCGCTCAACCATGCGACGGGTCTGCACCACGGCATCATTTCTCCGATGCTTCGCGGCGGACGGCTCGTTTTGCAGGAGCGCTTTTCCTGCCGCGAGGCGGTGAAGATCATGAACCGCGAGGGCTGCACCTACTCCATGGGCGCAACGCCATTTGTTTACGATATCATTAAGAGCCTTGAGGAGACAGGAGCGTCGCTCCCAAAGCTTCGCTTTTACATCAGCGGCGGCGCACCGGTCCCGGCAGAGCTCGTTAAAACAGCCTGGGAAAAGCATGGCATCCTTATCTGTGAGTGCTACGGTTCGACCGAGAGCGTCCCGCATGTCGGGGTACGTCCCTCGGAATGTCTTGAAAATATGGGTCGCTGGTCCGGGCGGGCTATGGATGGTATAGAAGTCCGTGTGGTTGATAAAGAGAGAAGACCCGTCCCGCCCGGAATAATTGGCGAGGAGGCCTCCCGGGGCCCGAACATGTTTTCCGGATACATTGGACCGCCGGAACTTACGGATGAGGCGCTTGACGCGGACGGCTGGTTTTATTCCGGCGACCTCTGCGTTGCGGACGAAAGCGGAAACATCAAGATCGTCGGCCGCATCAAAGACATCATTGTGCGCGGCGGCGAAAACCTCAATACGAACGACATCAGCGATAACCTTACCGGCTGCCCCGGTGTTCTGGACCAAGCGGTCATCGGTATGCCGGACGAACGGCTCGGCGAGCGCATCTGTGCCTTTGTTGTTCCGGCGCCCGGCGCGAACGTTACAAAAGAGAGCATCATCGCCTACCTCCGCACCAAGCGGGTGCAAAAGCGCCTGTGGCCGGAGCGCGTTGAGCTCATCGACGCCATCCCGCGCACTGACAGCGGCAAGGTGAAGAAAAATGTCCTTTCGGACATCCTCGCCGAAAGAATGAAGGTGGAAACATGCTAAGCGAAGATTCGAAGCGTTACGGCCCGCTGCGGAGCACCGCAGCAGTAAAGCCGCGCGTTACGACGCAGGAACCGGCGTTTTACGCGGGGGAGAGCGGAGATGTTTTCATCGCGCTTAACGGTGCGGATATTCCCGGAGCGCGGCGTCAGGATACGCGGGACGCGACCGAGGTCCTGCTGGATGAAAACGCTCTGCGCTACGACATCGTCGGCGGACTCAACGAAAACTGCGTGCGTGTCTTCTGGACAGAGGACAAGCCTCAGTGGCTCTGTCTGCGCACCTATACCGGCGTGCAGTATATGGATCTGAGCGCGAAAAAACGCCCGCCGGCTGTCTTTGCGCTGGCGGGCGATGATGCATATGCCTATTGTGACAAAAATCCCTGCGAAATGTGCAGTTTCCGCTGCAAAAACGGATTCGTGCTCTACGCGTTTTTTGAACAGTACGGTCTTGTGCGGATGGAGCTCAATCGAATTGCCTCCACCCAGGGTTCTCTGGATTATAGGACCAGTACGCCGCAACGTAATCAATAAAGCTTTCGACCGCGTGGGACTTATAGGTTTTTGTGTTGAAGACCATATGGACCACGCGGAAGTCGTCCGGGACCTCTGGCAGGGGAATGGCGACGAGACTGTCAAACTCGCGCAGGCTCGGCGTTTTGAGAAAGACCCCGACGACGTTTGTGATGCTCACGGTGCCGCTCATGTCGATCTCGTTGCTGAAGCGGCAGTCGGCCTGCAGCCCGTGCGAGGCGATGAGAGCCGAAATCTTTTTACCGATGGGCTGTTCCGTATGGTAAGAGATCAGTTCATAGCCCTTGAGCTGCTCGAAGCGTAGCATGGGCTCTTTCGCGAGCGGGTGATCCTTGTGGACGACCGCGACCAGCGGCTGCTGGACGACCGGCAGAAAGTAGAGATCGGGTTCGTTGTCGACCGGCGTGCAGAAGCCGACATCCCACCTGCCATACTTGATGGCCGCGATGATCTCGTTCGTCTGCTCCTGATGGATGCTGAACTTCACGTTGCTGCCCTTCTCGGAGATAAAGCTGCGAACGACCATCGGCAGATAGTCGCCCTGGATCGTTGAGATGCTGCCTATGTCCACAGTGCCGCTGAGTGTGCCGGCGTGTTCCTTTGCGACCTGCACGCCGGCTTCGAGATAGCGCAGAGAGGTACATACATATTCATAGAATTCCCGGCCATACTTTGTGAGATAGACATTCCGGCCGCGCTTTTCAAAAAGCTGTATGCCGAGTTCCGATTCAAGAGAAGCGATCGCGCCGGACAGGCTTGGCTGCGTGATATAAAGTTCCTGCGCGGCCTGGGTGTAGTGCTGGAGCTCCGCAAGCTTTTTGAAATAATAAAGCTGTGATAGATTCATTTTCTCCGCCTCCTCCCATATTCCCAACCATTATAAGGGTCTTTGAGTAAGGAAGTCAATTGGGAGATCATGTCTGTCCGCCAATTTAACCCTTCTGTTTTTGGTACTTCTTCAAATACATACATAGGCAATACCTATGGATATGAAACTTGCGTTAAAGAATTAGCGATTAGACAGCGGCCTTTTTTCGGGCTACAATGAAGCCACAAGCAGGAGAAACCATTTTATTTACGAGAAGGAGAACGACATTATGAAAATGACAAAACAGGAATTCAAGGATTATCTGCTCCGTATCCGTGCGCTGGCCGAAGGCCCCTTCGACGAGATGCAAAAGGAAATCGAGGTCACCAATACCTTCCCGAAGGAGTTCTATGATCTGGCCATCAAGAACGATCTTTATCGTTTCGCACTTCCCGAGAAATATGGCGGATTCGGCCTCTCGGAAAAGCAGATCCTCATGGTTCAGGAAGAGTTCTCCCGCGGTCCCGGCGGCATGCGTATGCATTTGCACCACGCGGCGGACCTCAACTGGCGCATCCTTGACGACTTCGGCAGTGAGGAACTCAAAGAAAAATATATGGACAAGTTCCAGGACAAGAGCATTTTCGCAAACTTCGCTCTGACCGAAGCTGCCGGCGGCACGGGCGCTGACATCCACACCACCGCTGTCAAGGACGGCGACTACTACGTCATCAACGGCGAAAAGACCCTTATCTCCCACACCGACTGCTCCGACTTCACCTACCTCATCGTCCGCACCGACCCGAACTCCGATAAGGACAGCGCACTTTCCGCTTTCTTTGTGGACGTCAACACACCGGGCTATGAGATCGTTCCGATGCCCCACATGATGGGCTGCCGCGGCGCAGGCCACGCCTACCTCCGCTTCAACAACATGCGCGTCCACAAGAAGTTCCTCCTCGGCAAAGAGGGCATGGGCCTTGAGATCGCGATGCATTCTCTCGCCGTTTCTCGCCTGCACATTGCAGACTCCAACCTCGGTATGTCCCAGCGTATGCTCGAAATGACGATCAAGCGCGCACATGATCGTGTCACCTTCGGCAAGCCCCTTGCAAAGCGCCAGGCCATTCAGCAGACCATCGCCGATATGGGCACGCAGATCAACGCTCTTCGCCTCATGATCTGGGACTGCGCTGACGACTACGATGCCGGCAAGAACATCGACATGAAGGCGGCCATGTGCAAACTCTTCTCCATCGACACCGTTCGCGTTGTCTCCGACGCGATGCTCGAGATCTTCGGCGGCATCGGCTACTTCGAGGACTGCGATTACGGCCCGACGGAGCGCCTGTACCGCGATTGCCGCGCCATGTGGCTTGAGGAAGGCCCGCGCACTGTTCAGCGCCTGACGGCTTTCCGCGGACTCGACAAGACCGGCGGCGTCATCGAATACCTCGACGACTGAAAATTGATGAACCGTTAACAAATGCAGCCCGCGAGGCCGGCGCCTCCGGTCCCGTGGGCTGCTGTTATGCAAAGGAAGTGCTGCTATGAAACCAATGGAAGGCGTCAAGGTCGTTGACCTCACAACTTTTCTCGCTGCCCCGACGGCTGCCCGCGTACTGGGCGAGTGGGGCGCGGACGTCATCAAGGTCGAGTCCCCCTCAGGCGACCCGGGCCGGACGCAGGGAGCCGTTTTCGGCATGGTCTACGAGGACGAAGAGAACCTCGGCTTTGACATGTCAAACATGAACAAGCGCTTCGTGACGCTCAACCTCAAAAATCCCGACGGCATGGAGGTCATGCACAGGCTTCTCGCGGAGGCGGACGTTTTCATCACGAATATCCGCACCAAATCCCTTGTGAAGATGGGCCTGGACTACGACTCGCTCAAGGAAAAGTATCCGCGTCTTGTTTTTGCCCATTGCCTGGGCTACGGCGAAAACGGACCGGAGAAAGACACTGCCGGCTTTGATGTGACCTGCTATATGGCGCGCGGCGGCGTTTTCGGCACGACCGTCAACAAGGGCGACGCGCCGATGATCCCGACGAACGGCTTCGGCGATTTCCAGGTATCGATGTGTCTCGCCTCCGGCATCAGCGCCGCGCTTTTCAACCGCGAGCGTACCGGGCGGGGCGATAAGATCAGCGTTTCGCTCCACCATGCGGCGGTCTATATGCTCTCGACGGGTGTCGTTTCCGCCCAGTACGGAAACGAATATCCGAAGTCCCGCATGACGGTCGTCTGCCCGACAAACAACGTCTTCCGCACGAAGGACGAAAAGTGGGTCGCCCTGTGTGCGCCGCAGTATGACCGGGACTACAACAAGGTTATGACGCTCATCGGCAGACCCGACCTCGTTGACCACCCGGACTACTGCAACTGTGACCACCTCAATGCGATCGGGAAAAACTCCGAGATCATTGCGATCATGGACGAGGCTATCTCGAAATTTACCCGCGACGAGATCCTGAAGATCTTTAAGGAAAACGATCTGCCCTGCGAAGCCTGCTATGAGCCGAAAGATATGTATGAGGACGAGCAGGTTTGGGCAAATGGTATTATGACAAAACTTGATTGCCCTTCGGGCAAGCGCAACATCGCAACGAACCCGGTCAAGTTCCAGTCCCTGCCGGATCCGAGCTATAAGGTCACTGTTGCGCAGGGGACCGATACCTTTGGCGTTATGCGCGAGCTTGGTTACGACGACAAGACCATAGAAAAATATCTCGCAGAGGGCGCTGTCGAAGGAAAAAAAGCATTGAAGAAGTAAAAAAGGGGATAGAACAAAAATCTTTTAGGGAGGAAGAACAAAATGAGAGCAAAGAAGTATTATTGGACTCTCGCGGTCGTCTATATGGCCTATTTGACGCACGGCATACAGGCGATCATTCTCAGCCAGAACAAAGCGTCATTCTTTTCCCAGTGGGGCTATACGGACGCGACGCTCGGCGCGGCCGCCGTTGCAGCCGTCATCTCCTACACGGGCCTTGCGAAGTTCCTTACGGTTTGGATCTGCGGTGAATTGTCCGACAAGATCGGACGTAAACTGATGATCGTTATCGGCGGCTGTATGTATGCCGTTGCGTTCATCGGACTGTATTTCACCCAGAGCTACGCTGTGGCCTGCGTCTGTGGTTTCCTGCTCGGCGCTGCTACCAGCTTCTATGACGGTTCCTGCTATCCCGCCGCTCAGGAAAGCTGGATAAGCTCCCCCTCCACCGCGCTCATCCTTATTAAAGGCTTCATCTCCATCTCCGGCATCGCATACCCGCTGCTCGTCGTGAAGTTCACGCAGGCTGGCAACTGGAAACTTGGCGTCCTCATTCCGATCATCATGTCCTTTATCATCATTGCGCTGGCTTTGATCGCTCCGTATTCCTACGACGAAGAGCTCAAAGCCCGCAAGAAAGACCCCGCCAAGAAAGCGGAGTATGAAAAGCAGCGCGCAGAGAACAAGCATGTTCTCGACTCCGACGCACAGAAGGCAGAGGCCCGCTTCATTCAGAAGCCCTCCAAGCTCGTTGTTGTCGGCTGCGCTCTCTACGGTTTCATCGCCATGGCGACGATGTACTCCGCACAGCAGTTTATCAGCGCGTTCGGCAAGACCTATATCGGCATGGGCGATATGGCCGCCGCTTCCCTTACCTCGATCTACACGGCAGGTTCCCTCATCGCAGTCGTCGTCTGGGGCGTCTTTATGGCAAAGCTCCGCTGGCGCACGCTGAAGATCCTGCTCATTGACCTCATCGGTTCCGTTATCGGCTACGCGATCGTCGTAACGATCCACGTTCCCGCGATGGTCTATCTCTCCACCTTCCTCATCGGCTTCTTCGCTGCCGGCGGCGCTCTCCAGTGCGGTGTTTCCCTCATGCAGGAAATGCACCCGGGCAACAAGGGCCGCAACCTCGGTATCTACTACACCTTTATGGGCCTTGCGTCCTATGTTATCCCCCTCATCCAGAAGGGCCTCATCACCGGCATGGGCGAGGCTGAGGCTTCCCTCGCTAACCTCCTCATCAACCTCGTCATGGCTCTTATCGGTCTCGCATTCATGATCGTCCTCACCTGCAACTACAAGAAGTGGTTCGGTGTGAGCGTGTTCAGCAAAATAGCAGAAGACGAATAAAAAAAGAAACATGCTAAAAACAGACGGGCGTATCGGAAAACGGTCGCCCGTCTGTTTGACAAAATGGCAATTTCCCGGTAAGCAGCAAATCCGTCCCCGCCGGTCACAGCAGCACATGTACTGCGGACGGGGGACAGAGCGTAACGAAAGGAATCTGAAATGGACAGAATTACTGGAAGAACGACTGTCTATGCCCTCCTCGGCAGTCCGGTCGGACATTCAGGCTCTCCTGCAATGTACAATTACTGCTTTGAAAAGCTCGGCATTGACAGCATCTACGAGGCCTTCGATGTGAACCTCGATACGCTTGAAGCCGCTATGGCGGGCGTGAAGGCGCTCGGCCTGCGCGGACTCAACATCACGATGCCCTGCAAGAGCGCTGTCTGCGCCTATATGGACGAGCTTTCTCCGGCGGCAGAGCTGATGGGTGCGTGCAACACGGCGGTCAACGAAAACGGTCATTGGCACGGACACAACACCGACGGCGCGGGCTTTGTCAACAACCTCAAGGCGCATGGCGTGGATGTGAACGGAAAAAAGATGGTCCTCTTTGGCGCCGGCGGCGCGGGCACGGCGATCGCGGTACAGTCTGCGCTTTCGGGTGCGAAAGAGATCACCATTTTCAATATCCGCGACCCGTTTTTTGAACGCGCCGAGCAGACGGCAAAACGCATTA
Source organism: Oscillospiraceae bacterium (assembly GCA_050943775.1). Classification (GTDB taxonomy): domain Bacteria; phylum Bacillota; class Clostridia; order Oscillospirales; family Oscillospiraceae; genus UBA2658. The sequence goes on along the minus strand of JBMNPV010000019.1, from coordinate 2,963 downwards.
TGGAGCGCGTACCCGCCTGCAAAGTGAACGTCTGCGACCTTGCGGACGAAGCGGCGCTCAAAGAGAAGATCTCCGCCTGCGATATCCTCGCCAACTCCACCCGCGCCGGCATGAAGCCGGATGACGGCGACACACCGCTCAAGGACAGCAGCCTGTTCCGTCCCGGCCTTGTCGTTGCCGACACGGTCTATAATCCGCGCGAGACGCGTTTTCTGCGCGAGGCGGCTGCTGCCGGCTGCACAGCCGTGACCGGCATCGGTATGCTGATCCGTCAAGGCGAGGAGGCCTTCCGCCTCTTTACCGGCGAGCAAATGCCTGTCGACGAGGTCGAAGAAAAGTTTTTCAGTTAAAAACCTGGAATTTCAAGACTTCGATGAAATATACTTCATTCCGTCAGAAGGACAGCAAAGAAATATAGAATGATCTCGTAATTTCGGCCAGTGGCTTTGTACACCACTGGCCGCTTTTTATGCAGCGAGAGACCGTGGTTATCCATCGGCTGCAAAGACTTGCGCTTCTTCATTGCGCTACTGCAGAGGGGCATTTTTGTTTTTGTGCAGTTTTCTCTTGCTTTCTGTTTTTAGCGCGAATATTATTTTTTATATAAGTACATTAACTTAAATGAGAGTGACATCTCCAAATTTACTGCTTTTATTGGAAATATAGTATGCAGCAAAAAAGGGACTTGGATTACACAGCGCCGCTTACTTGTGCAGATGATGTGCAGCGGCTTCATTCCACATCGGGTTTCGAACACGAACCATAGAAGATACGCAGGAGGAAAAACCATGTACGAAAACATCTATGCACCGTTGCCGGATCCCGGCGCATACCTTGCACGGATCGGCTTGAATCCCGAAGATTACGACAGGCGCCGCCATCCGGAGCTTCCCGCGTCTCCCTCCGAGTACAGCATGCCCCACACGAAAGAATCCCTCGATAAGCTCGTATACGGAAACCTTTTCAATATCCCTTTCGAAACGCTGGATGTTTACGATCTCCGCCGGGAGGTTTCGTTAGAGATTCCTGACCTTTTCGAGAAAATAGTGGCCAGAAAACGCGGCGGCTACTGCTTTGAACTCAACGGGCTTTTCTATGCCCTCCTGCAGAGCCTCGGCTTTGACTGCTATCCCATTGCAGTCAGAATCCTCTTTGAAGGAGATTTTCCCGCGGTAGGACACCGATCCACCATCGTAACGCTCCCCGACGGGAAACGCTGCGTCTGCGATGTGGGCTTCGGTGGCCCCACGCCCGTCGGTGCTTTGTACCTCGACGAGACGGAATGGCAGACCTCCGGCCAGCTTACCTTCCGCTATGAGAAGCTGGAAAACGGCCTGTTCCGCTTCGTCCGTCTCTGCGACGATGGCAGCATACAAGCGCTGCAGAAGTTTTCCGATCAGCCCTATGAGCTCATTGACTTCATTCCGCTGAATGTCTACATGAGCCGCGGCGATACTGCACGGTTTAACAACGAGCGCGTGCTGAACCTCATGCGTCCGCAGGGAAGCGCAGCCATGATCAACGACACGCTCCGTCTCCACGATAACGGGGTCATCACCGAAATCGAGCTCCGGACGCCGGAGGAGAGGAAGGAAGCCTACATCAAGGTTTTTAACATCCCGGCTGAATCGCTTACGGAGTTTTAGGCAACTGCTTTATCATATACAGGTCGTGGGTTCGACCCGCCTCAAGATCCACAGAAGAGAAAAACCGCAGTCTCAAAGACTGCGGTTTTTCTTGCGTTTTCTTGCTGCGAATAAAAATATCTCTGCGACTTCGGAAAGGGCGCAAGCTGTCAGAAGCCGTTAAGCCCTTCCCGTTTCTGTTCTTTAGGATGTACTGGATCGCTTCGCTCAGCAGGCCTCGATCTCCTTGAGGTTGACCTCATTGCCGGTCTGGAGCCACGTTTGGTCGCTGCCGCAGTACGGGCAGATCTTCGCATACTGCACCGTCGGGTAGGTCTTGCCGCAACCCTCACAGAAAGTCACGGCGTCGATCTGCTCGATGCGAAGCTCACTTCCGTCGAGAAGCGCGGACTTTTTAACAGCCCATTTCCAGCAGTCGGTGAGGTATTCGGGCACAATGCCCGATACCTCGCCGATCTCGAGTGTGACGCTTGAGACTTTCGTGAGTCCGTTTTCTGCGCCGATCTCCTCGACGGATTTAATGACATGGAATACGATTCCTAATTCATGCATTGAAATTACTTATCTTTCTTGAGCAGGATCTTGACCTGACGTTTAGCCATATAGGGCAGCAAGGTCTTGACTTTGTCCTCGGAAACGACCATTTTACTGCATTCGGGGCGCTCGCGGTAGAGCTTGATCGCGTCAAATGCGCACTTCGTCGTGCAGACGCCGCAGCCGATGCACTTGTTCGGGTCGACGATGGACGCGCCGCAGCCAAGGCAGCGGGCAGTCTCTGCCCGCACCTGCTCCTCCGTGAACGGAAGACGGTTGTCGCGGAAGGACTTTGCGGCGTTTTCGGCGTCTTTCACGCCCGGGACCTGACGCGGTGTGGTATCGTAGCCGGAGATGGAAATGTTGTTCTTGTCGAGTTCAATGAACTGACGGCGGTTGCGGCCGATCGTCAGGCTGCAGTTCGGGTGGACAAAGCGGTGGATCGAAACGGCGCCCTCTTTACCGGCGGCAATTGCGTCGATGGCGAACTTCGGGCCGGTGTAGACATCGCCGCCGACAAAGACGTCGGGCTCGGCGGTCTGGTAGGTGACGGGGTCGGCAACAGCACCGTTGCCGCGGCCCAGCTCGACCTTGCTGCCCTTGAGCAGATCGCCCCAGAGGATGCTCTGGCCGACGGAGAGGAGCACGTTTTCGCACTCGATGGTAAGGGTCTCGTTTTCATCGTAGATCGGAGAGAACTTGTGATTTTCGTCAAAGACGCGGGTGCACTTTTTGAGAACGATGGCCTTGACTTTGCCGTTGTCGGTAAGGATCTCCTTCGGG
>JBMNPV010000018.1:0-33051 GCA_050943775.1 Oscillospiraceae bacterium | reverse complement strand
TATTGATGGCATGATCCACGTCTCCGAGCTGAGCTGGAGCCGCATCAAGCAGCCGAGCGACGTCCTCTCCGTGGGCGACGAGGTCGAAGTTTATGTTATCAGCTTCGACAAGGAAAACCACAAGATATCTCTTGGTTATAAGGACCCCAACGGCAACCCGTGGAGCAAGTTCGTTTCGGCCTACAACGTCGGTGACGTTGTCAACGTCAAGATCGTCAAACTCATGCCTTTCGGCGCATTTGCCGAGGTCATGCCGGGCGTTGATGGTCTCATCCACATCTCCCAGATCGCGAACCGCCGCATCGGCAAGCCGGACGAAGTCCTTACCGTCGGCGAAAATGTTGACGCAAAGATCACGGCTGTCGACACCGAAAAGCAGAAGATCTCTCTGAGCATCCGCGCACTTCTCGAGCCGGAAGCAAGACCGGAACGTGAGCGCGAAGAGCGCCGTGCGCCTCAGCAGGAGCAGCGCGATGACGCCGTTGTCTATGAAATCGACGCCAACGGCGAAGCCAAGGGACAGGCTCCCGACCATGAGGTTACGGAGTAAGCTCCCCAAACCGTTATATCGCCCCGGCTGCGTGAAAGCTGCCGGGGCTTTTCATATAAACATGGTAATTTCATAAAAATTACGTGAAAGTTCTGAAAATTTCTTGTTCAGATTTATTTTCTTGCAATATCCTTGCTAATTTTTGAATTTCCGTGTATAATCAATATTATAGAAACACAAGCTAAGTCTTTTTGGTAGGAGGGATCAATTTGTTCAGCGTTGGAGACCGGATCGCGCACCCCATGCACGGGGCAGGAGTAATTGATAGCATCGTTAAACGCAAGGTTGACGGCGCTGTGAAGGACTATTATGTTATGAAGCTACCTGTCGGTGATATGCAGGTCATGATCCCGGTCGATTCTACAGAGGCGATCGGCGTGCGTCCGATCATCGGTCCGGACGAGGCGGAAACGATTTTCAATTCCATTTCCGAACTGGAGATCAACATGAATCAGAACTGGAACAAGCGTTACCGGGAGAATATGATGAAGATCAAAAGCGGCGATCTTCTGGAGGTCGCGACCGTCATAAAGGGTCTGATGCTTCGGGATACGGACAAGGGCCTTTCGACGGGTGAGCGAAAAATGCTTCACTCAGCCAAACAGATATTCATTTCGGAAATCGTTCTATCCGAGAGCGCAAGCTATGAGGAAGTCGAAGAGCGGCTTGATCGCGCGGTTTCCTAAATTTACATTTCAGGCGGCGCCGGCGCGCACAAAGCAGCGCTGGTGCGGCCTTTTTGACTTTTCGGACACTTTTCATTGCGGAGGTCTTGTGAAATGAGACTTTTTAAGAAAAACGAAGAGAAAATACTTTGCTCCGTTGTAGTCGTTGCAGCCGGGGCGTCCGAACGCTTCGGCAGCGACAAACTCTTCGCGCCACTTGCCGGCAAGCCGGTGCTCGCGCATACGCTTGCGGTACTGGAGAGCTGCGAGTCCGTGTCGGAGATCGTTGTCGTTGCTCCGCGGGACGGGCTTCTGAAAATTGCGGAGCTATGCGATCAATACGCTTTCAGCAAGGTCAGAAAGGTCGTGGTGGGCGGAGCGACCCGTGTGGAGTCCGCACTCTGCGGTGCTTCGGAGACAGACCGGAACGCAAAGCTGATCGCGATCCATGACGGCGCTCGTCCGCTTGTGACGCGGCAGATCGTGGAGGAGGCCATTGCGGCTGCGCGCCGCTACAGGGCGGCGGCGCCGGCGATCCCCGCAAAAGACACCGTGAAGCTTGCGAAAGATGAGGTCGTGACGGAAACGCCGCCGCGGGCGAACGCCTTTCTGGTGCAGACGCCGCAGGTTTTTGATCCGGCACTCATCAAAGGCGCCCTTACAAACGCGTTGGAGAAGCAGCTTTTCGTTACGGACGATGCTTCTGCCCTTGAAGCCCTCGGCTATCCTGTGCATCTGACGGCAGGGAGCGAAGAAAACATCAAGATCACAACGCCGCTCGATCTTCGCTTTGCGGAAACGATCATTGCAGCAAGAGGTGAGAGCGCATGCGAATAGGACAGGGTTACGATGTTCACCGTCTGGTTGAAGGACGCAGGCTCATCCTCGGCGGCGTAGACATCCCGTATGAAAAAGGTCTGCTGGGACACTCGGACGCCGATGTGCTTGTCCATGCGGTCATGGACGCGCTGCTCGGCGCCGCCGCGCTCGGCGACATTGGAAAGCTCTTTCCGGACACCGACCCGGCTTACGCAGGCGCAGACAGCCTTGCGCTGCTCAGACAGGTGGGCGAGTGTGTACGGCAGGCGGGCTATACGGTTGAAAATATCGACAGCACGATCCTTGCACAGGCTCCGAAGCTTGCCCCGCACATTCTGCAGATGCGAGGAAACATCGCCGCAGCGCTGTCACTCGACCCGGACTGCGTCAGCGTCAAGGCGACGACGGAGGAGGGCCTGGGCTTCACCGGCGCGGGAGAGGGCATCGCCGCGCAGGCGATCGCACTTTTGAACTGAACTTTGCGCGGCTCTGAGCATAGAATAGTCCAGACCGGTACCCGGCAAATCTGACGCCGCGGCGAGTCTTACCGGTCGGAAGGAACATTTCTATGCTTCATTATCTTCTCATGTGCCGCTCGCTCACCTACGCACAGCGTGCTGCCCGCACGCTTGAGCGTATCGGGGTCAGTGCGGTCATCACCAAAGCACCCAAAAGCGTTTCCAAGCAGGGCTGCGGCTACTGCGTGAAGGTTTCGGAAAAGAACCTTGCAAAGTCGCTTGCCGCACTGCGGGACGCCGGACTCGGACCGAGCCGCGTTTTTGTCGCTGCGGCGGATGGAAGCCTCAGCGAGGTGAACACGCCGTGATCTATCTTGACAGCGCGGCAACAAGCCTTCAAAAGCCGCGCGCTGTTCCCGCAGCCGTCGAGCGCGCGATCACGATGATGGCAAGTCCCGGACGGGGCTGCCACGTGCCTGCGATGCGTGCGGCGGATACGGTGCTCAACTGCCGGGAACTGCTTGCCAGCTACTTCAACGTTCCGGAGCCGGAGCAGGTCGTTTTCACCTTTAACGCGACACACGCGCTCAATATTGCGATCTCGTCTCTCGTTGCCCCGGGGGACCGCGTCGTCATCTCGGGCTACGAGCACAACAGCGTCACCCGTCCGCTCTATGAGCGCGGGGCGGATGTGGTCGTTGCCCGCTCACCGCTCTTTGACCCGGACGCTGCCGTTGAAGCGTTCCGCATGGCCCTGCCGGGCGCCAAATGCGCTGTGTGTACGCACGTGTCGAACGTCTTCGGATTTATTTTACCGATTGAAAAAATTGCCGCGCTCTGTCGGGAGGCGGGGGTACCGCTCATTATTGACGCTTCGCAGTCGGCCGGAACACTCCCACTGGACTTTTCCGCACTGGGTGCGGCCTTTATTGCAATGCCGGGGCACAAGGGCCTGCTTGGACCGCAGGGTACGGGCGTTCTGCTCTGCGCTTCGCCGGGGGAACCGATCTTGTGCGGCGGGACCGGCAGCAACAGCGCAATGTCCGGTATGCCAGATTTTCTGCCGGACCGTCTGGAAGCCGGCACGCACAACGTCGCGGGCATTGCGGGACTGTATGAGGGGGTTAAATTTCTCTCGACCCGTCCGAAAGGAGCCATACTCGCGCATGAACAGGCGCTGCTCGCCGCGTTTGCTGAAAGAGCAGCGCAGTTTCCGGGCGTCAGGCTGTTCTATGATGGCGGCAAAGGCAGCCAGAGCGGCGTCCTGTCGCTTTACAGTACGCGTATGGACTCCGACCTCATTGCCGAAAAGCTGGGCTCCGCCGGCGTTTGTGTCCGGGCGGGTCTGCATTGCGCTCCCACGGCGCATGAGACCGTCGGCACACTGGAGCAGGGGACCGTGCGCTTCAGCTTTTCGCCCTTCAACACAGCGTTGGAAATACGGCGGGCGGCGACGCTCCTCAAAAAAGTTTTGACGGAGTTATAAAAAAAGACAATATGCGTTTGCCATTTGGGTCAATGTATTATATAATAACTTCGTATGAGTATAATTTCGGAGAATCATCCCGATTTTCCCGCACGATTGCTAACGATTCAATTCGTATTGAGGGTCTTATGGAGCAGTATGGAAACGCGATAAACCGGTCGATACACTATCTGATGTCAGCGCGCGTTTCGGATATCATTGATATCCTGATCGTCGCGTTCCTCATCTATAAGGTGATCGGCCTGCTCAGAAAGACAAATTCAAATAAGCTGGCAATGGGGATCTTCATCGTCTTTCTCGCCCTGTGGATCTCGGATTGGTGCGATTTGGCGATGCTGCACTTCATCCTCGCCAAGACGGTCGAGGTGGGTTTCCTGGCGCTTATCATTCTCTTCCAGCCGGAGCTCCGCCGTCTGCTGGAGCGATTTGGCAACCGCGGGCTGATCTTCTTTTTGGGCGGGGACGCTCCCGTACAGGCAATGGAAACGGCGATCACGCAAACGGTCCTCGCCTGCACCGCAATGTCGGAGAGCCGCACGGGCGCGCTGATCGTTTTTGAGCGCGTCAATAAGCTTGACAGCCAGATCGCGACCGGCACCGTCATCAACTCCGACACGACGGCGGAGCTTCTCAAAAATATCTTCTACGACAAAGCGCCGCTGCATGACGGCGCAGTCATCATAACGGAAGGCCGCATCATTGCCGCCGGCTGCATGCTTCCGCTTTCAAACAACCAGAACATCAGCCGCGACCTCGGTATGCGGCACCGCGCGGGTATCGGCATGAGTGAACACTCGGATGCGGTCGTTGCCATCGTTTCAGAGGAGACCGGCGCCATCTCCGTCGCAATCGACGGGATGCTCAAACGCCATCTGACGCCGGAAACCTTTGAAAAGATCCTTCGCAATGAGCTCATTGTTGAGGACAAGCTCGAAGAGGCGAAAGAACAGTCAAAGCTCAAGTCGATCTTCAAGAGGAAACAGGACAATGGATAAGCCAAAAAAGCGCACTCTGTGGGACAGCAGAATATTCTGGGCTTTCGTTTCTTTGCTTGCCTCGCTCCTCCTCTGGGTATACGTTACAACGACGCAGGGAGATGTGATCGAGCAGACCTTCGAGGGTGTGAGCGTCGTTTTCAACGGGGAAGATACCCTGCGCGAAAATGAAGGACTGGTCGTTTCAAACGTCAGCACGAACACGGTGAGCGTGCGCATCCGCGCAACGCGGCGCGAGCTTTCGAAGCTCAGCTCCGCGAACATCATTGCCTATGTTGATGTCTCAAAATTTACGGCAAGCGGCATGTATAACCAGTCGGTTTCCGTGCAGTTCCCCTTGGGGAGCAATATCGGCAGCATCAGCGTTACGGCGACAAACCCAAAGAGCATTTCTTTCAATCTGGTTAAGACAAGCGTACGGAATTTCGACGTTGCCGGAAAATTCATCGGCACGGTCGCGGAGGGCTACGTCGCACAGCCGCTGCAGTTCAGTCCCCAGTCCGTTACACTCGACGGTCCTGAGAGCGATCTTGACCGCGTTGCCTATGTCTGGGTCGAGGTCAGCGGTCAGAATGTCAACAAGACGATCACGGTCAGTACGGCTTTCAAGCTGATAGATGCCGACGGAAAGGAATTGAGCCTGCCGAATGTGACGGCTAGCCCGCAGGCCGTGACCGTCACGGTTCCTGTGACCGCGACGAAGGAAGTTCCGCTCACGGTCGATCTGGCGGAAGGCGGCGGCGCAACGGCGCAGAACGTCAAAATCACCTGTGAGCCTGCGACGATCACCGTTGCGGGAGACGCGTCAGTGCTCGCGGGTCTGAATAAGATTTCGCTCGGAACGGTCAATCTCAGTTCCTTTGCGGAAAACTTTTCGGACGACTTTAAGATCGTCCTCGACAACGGCATCTCAAATGTTACCGGCATCACAACAGCAAAAGTCACCGTCGAGATCGTGGGTTTGGAAACACGCAAATACAACGTTAAGAACCTATCAGTCACGGAAACGCCCAAGGGACGCAAGGCTTCGGTCGTCACCGAAAATGTTGAGGTCACGCTGCGCGGCACGCCGGAACAGCTCGACAGCGTTCGGGCCAGCGACATCCGTGTCGTGGCGGACCTTTCCGGACTGGGCAATACCACCGGCCTCTTTGAGCCGCCTGCCAAGGTCTATATCGACGGCGTTACAGGTGTCGGAGCGATCGGCGCCTACACGTTCTATGTGAGGCTCACATAGCGCCTCCGGACCTTGCACCCAAATCCCGCGGAAAGGACAGAATAACAAATGAAAAGTATGACAGGATACGGCGGAGCAAAGAGCAGGGAAACGCCCTGCAAGCTTTCCGTTGAAGTCAAAAGCGTTAACAACCGTTACCTTGACGCTTCTGTGCGTCTGCCGCGCAATTACCTCTTTGCGGAGGAAGCCGTCAAGGCCGCCGTGCAGAGCCACATTTCGCGCGGCAAAGTGGATGTGTTCATCAATCTTGACGCCGGCGCCAGCGACGATACCGCCGTCATCGCAAATGAGGCCCTGGCCGCCGAATACAAGGCGGCCATCGACAAGATCGGCGACGCGCTCGGGATCCGCACCGAGGTGACAGCTTATGAGCTTTGCCGCCTTCAGGATGTGCTGACCCTTGAAAAGAAAGACATAGACCGGGACGAAGTTCTCAAGGTCATTCTCGCGACGGAAGAGACTGCGCTTGCTGATTTTGACGCAATGCGTGAGCGGGAGGGACAGAAGATGTTTGACGACATTTCGGCCCGGCTCGACACGATCGAGAAACAGGTCACATTCGTCGAGCAGCGTGCTCCGCAGACCGTCGCCGAGTATCGCGAACGCCTGACGAAAAAGATGCGGGAGATCCTCGACGGCGCCAAGATTGACGAAAGCCGAATTCTCACGGAGGCCGCGATCTATGCCGATCACATTGCAACGGACGAAGAAACGGTGCGTCTGCGCAGCCACATTTCGCAGATGCGAAGTTTGATCGCTTCAAAGGAGCCTGTTGGTCGCAAGCTTGATTTCCTTGTGCAGGAACTCAACCGGGAAACGAACACGATCGGCTCCAAGTGCAATGATGTTGAGATCACCCGCACGGTGCTCGACATGAAGTCCGAGATCGAAAAGATCCGCGAACAGGTCCAGAACATCGAATGATTTAGGGGGTATACCTTTGAAGCTCATCAACATCGGGTTCGGCAACATGGTTTCCGCTTCCCGTGTAATTGCCATCGTCAGCCCGGAATCCGCGCCGATCAAACGTATCATTCAGGATGTGCGCGACCGCGGTCAGCTTATTGACGCGACCTATGGCAGACGTACACGTGCCGTTGTCATCATGGACAGCGGTCATGTTATCCTCTCGGCTATCCAGCCGGAGACCGTTGCCGGCCGCATGAGCGGCAAGAGCGAACCCGATAGCGGAGGTGACCCGGAAAATGAGTGAACGCGGCAGCCTTATCGTTGTCTCCGGACCGTCCGGAGCGGGAAAGAGCACAGTCATTTCACGACTCATGCGGGAGAATCCGGATATCGTTTTTTCCGTATCCGCAACGACGCGCGCCCCGCGCGAGGGAGAGGTGGACGGAAAGAACTATTATTTTGTGACACGCGAAAAATTCAAGTCCATGGTCGATAACGGCGAGCTTCTGGAGCATGCCGAATATGTCGGCAACTGTTACGGCACACCGAAAGCGCCTGTTTTTGAGAGCATCGAAAACGGAAAGAGCGTCGTTTTTGATATTGAAGTGCAGGGGGCAGCGCAGATCAAGCAGCAGTGTCCCGAGGCCATCTTGATTTTTGTTGTTCCATCCGACTTTTCGCAGATCGAAAAACGCCTGCGCGCCCGCAAAACGGACAGCGAGGAAAAGATCCGCGGACGTCTTGAACAGGCCCGACGTGAGTGCGAACGGGCGAAAAATTACGATTATGTTGTTCTCAACGACGACCCCGACCGGGCTGCCGAAGAGATGCGTTCCATCATAATTGCGGAAAAATGCAAAATGGCGAACCGCAGACATTATCTGAATACGGAGGTATCTTTATCATGATGTTATATCCGCCTGTCAAAGAGCTGGTCGACCGCGTCGGCAGCCGTTATCTGCTTGTGAACATGATCGCGCACCGTGCGCGTGAACTCTCTACCGAAGCTGAAGCCGAGGGCATCCCGCTCGACGAAAAGCCGGTCTCGACCGCCATTGACGAGATCTACGCAGGCAAGATCAGCGTCCGAAGCGAGTGCTAAAGACCCGCCGCTGTGGAAAAAACAATCGCGAAGATCGCCGTTTCCGCCGCAAACTATCAGATCGACCGGCCATATAGCTATATTGTGCCGGACGAGCTCGCGGATGCCGTTGAGTGCGGCGCTCGCGTGCTCGTGCCGTTTTCGCGCAGCAACCGCAAAACGGAGGGCATTGTTCTGGAGCTCACGCGCTCCGGCGAGCATGAAAAGCTCAAATGCGTCCTTGCGGCGCTCGACAAGGCGCCGGTTCTGTCGGAGGAGCTTTTAAAGCTTGCGCTCTGGATGCGGGGACGGTATTTCTGCACGGTGTATGATGCCGTGAAGGCCATGCTGCCCGCAGGGCTCTGGTATGATCTCTCCTCCGTTGTGCAGCTTTGCGAGGGCGTGGACCGCGAATATGCCTATGACCGGGCTGTCCGCTCTGAAAAACAGAAGAAGGTTCTGGATGTCCTGTTTGCACACGGCGGCGCCTGTGAGCAGCGGGAACTGGAGCTTGCCTTTGACGGCGAGGACCCGGCGTCCGCGGTCCGGGCGCTTGCGCAAAAGGGCATCGTGCAGACCGAACAGCGCGGCAGCCGCCGCGTCCGGGACAAGACTGTCTCGTTTGCGGCCCTCGCCGTTTCGGCGGAGGAGGCGCGGGACACCGCCGCCGCGAAAAAGCGCGCGGCTCCGTCGCAGTCCGCTGTTCTCGAATTTCTCGCGGATTACGGCGGCGCAACGCTGTCAGATGTTCGCTATATGACCGGCGCAAGTCTTGCAACCGTGAAACGGCTTGAAAAGAGCGGGCTTTTATCCATCGAACAGATCGAGGTGTTCCGCCGCCCCGAGTACCGTGCGGGAGAGGCGCTGCCGCTCCCGGAACTCGCGGAGCAGCAGGCGTGTGCCTATGCGGGCATTTTGCAGCTTTCGACTGCCGGAAAGCCCGGTGCGGCACTTTTATACGGCGTTACCGGCAGCGGGAAGACAGCGGTCTATATCCGGCTCATTGCCGCGCTTTTAGAGCGCGGCAAATCGACCATTCTGCTTGTCCCCGAGATCGCGCTCACGCCGCAGATGCTCGAAACCTTCTCGTCACATTTCGGTGACGCGATCGCCGTTATGCACTCGTCCCTCTCCGTCGGCGAGCGCTACGACGAATGGAAGCGCATCCGAAACGGGCTGGCGCGCGTCGTTATCGGCACGCGCAGTGCCGTGTTTGCGCCGGTTCAGGACCTTGGGCTCATTATTATTGATGAGGAGCAGGAGGATACCTACAAGTCCGAAAACTCCCCGCGCTATCACGCGCGCGATGTCGCAAAGTTCCGCTGCGCGCACCATAACGCGCTTCTGCTTTTGGGCAGTGCTACGCCGAGCCTTTCCACCATGTATGCGGCAAAGACCGGGCGTTACGCATTCTTCTCACTTTCCGAGCGCTTCAATCAGCAGGCGCTTCCCGAGGTCGAGATCGTCGACATGAAAAAAGAACTTCGCGCCGGAAACGGCGGTGACTTGAGCAGCGCTTTGCTCGCAGAGCTCGCGGAAAATCTTGCGCGAGGAGAGCAGAGCATCCTGTTTCTCAATCGGCGCGGGGCCTCAAAACTCATTACCTGCCGCGAGTGCGGCTACACGTATTCCTGTCCGCATTGCAGCGTCAGTCTCACCTATCACAGCGCGAACGGTCGTCTTTTGTGTCATTACTGCGGCTACAGCCAGACGGTCGGGAAACGCTGCCCGGATTGCGGTGGTGCGCTCGACTTCGTTGGCGCGGGCACGCAGAAGATCGAAGAAGAATTGAACGCGGCTTTCCCAGATGCACCTGTGCTCCGGCTCGATACCGACACGGTCGCGGGTGCGGGTTCGCACGACGTCATTTTAAACCGTTTTCGTGATGAAAAAGTGCCCATCCTCGTTGGCACGCAGATGGTGACGAAGGGACTTGACTTTCCGAATGTCACGCTGGTCGGCGTGCTTTCGGCCGACCAGTCGCTCTATTCGGGCGATTTTCGCGCGTCCGAGCGGACCTTTTCGCTCATCACGCAGGTCGTCGGTCGCTCCGGGCGCGGCGAAAAACCGGGCCGCGCTGTTATCCAGACATTTACCCCGCAAAACGAAGTCATCCGGCTGGCCGCCTCTCAGGATTACGACAGTTTTTATACTTCCGAGATCGAGCTGCGGCGGCTGCAATGGTGTCCGCCGTTTGCGGAGCTGTTTTCGCTCACCGCCGTCGGGCAGGACGAAGCGCAGGTGCTCCGCTGTCTGACGCGGGCAAAGCAGATGCTGACAAGGGAATTGCGCAACCGCGCGGACGCGCGGCTTTTGGGGCCCGCGCCGCTCGCTGTTGCAAGGGTCTGCAACCGTTTCCGCTACCGGCTCACGCTTGCGAGCGCGGACGAGCACGCGATCCGGGAACTGCTCGAGCGCGTAATTCTTGCGCTTGGCGCGGACAAATCGCTCAAAGGCGTCACCGTCTACGGCGACATTAACGCAAACCAATCATAAACAAATACTTTTTATGAGGGATAGATAAATGGCCATTCGAAACATAGTCAAAGATGGGGACGACCGGCTTTTAAAGCACAGCCGTCCGGTTACTGAATTTAACGACAGACTCCACATCCTGCTCGACGACATGAAGGAAACGCTGCTGCAATCCGGCGGTGTCGGCCTTGCCGCCGTGCAGGTCGGCGTACTGCGCCGCGCTGTCATCGTCATCGAGACAAACGTCCCGGAGGGGGAGGAAGACAAGGTCATCGAGCTTGTAAACCCGAAGATCATTGCATGGGAAGGGGAGCAGACTGGCCCCGAGGGCTGCCTCTCATTTCCGGGGAAATACGGTCTTGTCAAGCGTCCGAGCCGCGTCCGCGTGCAGGCGCAGGACCGCTACGGCAACACCTTTGAGGTCGAGGGTCAGGGTTTGACCGCCCGCTGCTTCTGCCATGAGATCGACCATCTCGACGGCATTGTTTTCACGAAGCGCGCGAGCCGTATGCTCAGACCCGAGGAATACGAAAACAACTGACAGGGGGCGCGGATATGCGCATTGTTTTCATGGGAACGCCCGACTTCGCCGCCGCGTCGCTGCAAAGGCTGCTCGACGAGGACTTCGATGTCGTTGGCGTGTTCACACAGCCGGACAAGCCCAAGAACCGCGGCATGAAGCTCACGGCGAGTCCCGTCAAGGAGATTGCGCTTCGGGCGGGCGTTCCGGTTTTTCAGCCCGTCAAGATGCGGGATGGGACCGCACTTGAGGACTTAAAATCGCTTGCGCCGGATCTCGTCGTCGTTGTGGCCTACGGACGCCTTCTCCCGGACGAGATGCTGGCTGTTCCACCGCTCGGCACCATTAACATTCACGGCTCGCTGCTGCCGAAGTATCGCGGTGCGGCCCCGATCCAGTGGGCCGTGCTCAACGGCGACAAGACCGCCGGCGTTACCTCGATGTATCTTGCAAGTGAGCTTGACAGCGGGGATATGATTTATAAGGCTGAAACCGAGATCGGCGAATTTGAAACGGCAGGCGAGCTTTTTGACCGCCTGCGCGATCTTGGCGCGGAGCTGCTGGTCAAGACTGTCCGCGCGATCGAGGAGGGAGAAGCCCCGCGCATCGCACAAAACGCGGCGGAGGCCACCTTCGCCCCGATGCTCACAAAGGATATGTGCCCCATTGACTGGACCAAAACGCCGCGTGAGATCGTAAAGCACATCTGCGGACTCAACCCGTGGCCCGTTGCGACGGCAACGCTCGGCGGAAGGGATTTCCGCATCTTTGGCGCGGCGTACACGGAAAACAAAACGGATAAGGCCCCGGGCACGGTCGTTTCAGCAGACCCCAAAACGGGCATAGAGGTCGCCTGCGGAAACGGCGAGACACTGCTTGTGACGAGATTGCAGGCTGCGGGCGGAAAGCAGATGGCGGCAAAGGATTATTTGCGCGGTCATCCGATGACACTTTAAAACATGGAGGGACTATGGCGGAATCGGCAAGACAGACGGCGCTGCGCGTTCTGGAACGCTGCCGGCGTGACCGCGCGTTTTCAGACACGCTGCTCACGGGTGAGGTCACAAAGGCAGGACTCGACGGACGCGACGCGGCGCTCGCGGCGCGGCTATGCTACGGTGTGCTGCAAAACGAGCTGCTCTGCGACTTTTATATCGACCATTTCGCCGCAGATCCCACGAAGCTGGAGCCGAAGGTCCGGGACATTCTGCGCCTTTCGGTCTACCAGATCTTATTTATGGATAAAATTCCGGCCCACGCCGCCGTCAGCGAAGGTGTGGAGCTGTGCAAAAAGACCGGCTTTGCCCGGGCGTCTGGCCTCGTCAACGCCGTGCTCCGCAAAATCGCGGACAGCCGCGACCGGCTGCCGGAAATTCCGCGCGGGGACGAATGCATGTACCTCTCAACGAAATACAGCGTCCCCAAAGAGCTGACCGCGCTTTTTCTGCGCGAGTTCGGCGCGGAGACGGAGGTGTTTCTTTCCACGAGCAATGCGCCAGCACCGACTGTTATCCAGACGAATACGCTGAAAACGACACCCGACGCGCTGCGGGAAGCGCTCGCGGCACGCGGCGCGAATCCCAAAGGAAATCCGCTCGTTCCCGGCTGCTTTGAGATCAGCGGCGCGGGCGATCTGAGGAAGCTGCCGGAATTTCTGGACGGTCTTTTCTATGTGCAGGATGCCGCTGCCGCGCTCGCGGTGCGGGCGGCAGGACCACAGCCGGGCATGACCGTTCTCGACGCCTGCGCCGCTCCGGGCGGAAAGAGCTTTGCCGCCGCAATCGCGGCAGGGGACAGGGCCAGCATTTTCTCCCGCGACATCCACGAAAAAAAGCTCCGCCTCATTGATTCCGGCGCGAAGCGTCTGGGCATTACGTCTGTGCACACTGCGGCTATGGACGCAAAGAGGCCAGAGGCTTCGCTCCTCAATGCGTGCGATGTCGTGCTGGCCGACGCACCCTGTTCGGGCTTTGGTGTTTTGCGCAAGAAACCGGACATCCGCTTCCGCGAACTGAGCGCACTTGAAGCGCTGCCGGAAGTGCAGCTTGCGATCTTAAACGGCCTTGCCCCGTGCGTGAGACCCGGCGGCGTGCTGCTCTATTCGACCTGCACGGTCTTAAAGCGGGAAAACGACGATGTTGCAGCCGCGTTCCTTTCGGCGCACCCGGACTTTCAGACGGAGGCTTTTGAACTGCCCGCACCCATCGGCGCGGTCGAAAGCGGCTGCCTGACCCTGCTGCCGAACCGGCATGGCACGGATGGCTTTTACATCTGCAAACTGAGGAAAAAGCATGATTGAAGCGGATAAAACAGATATTAAATCGCTGCTCCCGGAAGAGCTCGAGGCGGCGCTTGCCGCGCTCGGCGAACCGAAATTCCGGGCAAAGCAGATTTTCACATGGCTTTCGCGCGGCGCGACGAGCTTTGAGGAGATGACAAATCTCGCAAAGCCGCTGCGCGCAAAACTGGACGAAGCCTTTTATATTACGCACCCGAAGGTCGCGCGCCGTCAGGTGTCTGCGCTCGATGGCACGGTCAAATATCTCTGGGAGCTGCGCGACGGCAACGCGGTCGAGACTGTCGTCATGTCCTACCGCCACGGCAACACGGTCTGTATTTCAACGCAGGTCGGCTGCCGGCAGGGCTGCGCGTTCTGCGCATCGACCATCGGCGGGCTTGTGCGCAATCTGACGCCTTCTGAAATGCTTGACGAGGTCTTGTTTTCGCAGATCGACTCGGGGAAGCCGATCTCAAACATCGTTCTCATGGGCATCGGCGAGCCGCTTGACAACTTTGCGAATGTTCAGAAGTTTTTAAAGCTCGTCAACCATCCGGACGGCATGAACATCGGTATGCGCCATATCTCACTTTCCACCTGCGGCCTCATCGAAAAATTCGATGAGCTCGCCGCGCTCGATTTACAACTGACGCTCTCCGTTTCCCTCCACGCGCCGGATGATGAGACGCGTTCGCGTCTCATGCCTGCCAACCGCGGCCGAGGCGTCGACGCGCTGATCGACGCCTGCGAGCGCTACTTTGACAAGACAGGCCGCCGCATCTCGTTTGAGTATGCGATGATCGACGGTGTGAACGACTCTCCCGCCGCGGCACGGCTCCTTGCCAAACACGCCAGACGCGCCCATGCACATGTCAATCTCATTCCGCTCAACCACGTTGAGGAGCGCGAGTTCGGTCCTTCAAAGCCCGAAACGATGAAGGCTTTCATCAAGATCTTGGAGGACGCGGGCGTGAATGTGACCGTCCGCCGAAAGCTCGGCGGCGACGTTGAAGCATCCTGCGGCCAGCTCCGCCGCAAGGCCGCCCACAAAACGGAATAGGATCTGTCCGGAAAATTTTTCGGCAGACTCGTATATTTTTTACCTAGACTGCGCGTTAATAAAAAAGACGACGCAGGGGGAGGAAGCATGAAAGGCTATGCCATCACCGACATCGGCAGGGTCCGGTCGGAAAATCAGGACTCTGTGCGCTACACGGAAAACGCCGCGCCTGCGTTCGGAATTCTCGTCGTCTGCGACGGAATGGGCGGCGCGAAGGCCGGCAGTATTGCGAGCGCGACCGCCGTTGACTGCTTTGTTGCATGCGTTTCTGCGCATGTAGGAAACCGCAAGGACAAGACGAAGCTTGACAACGTCGTCAACGAGGCGGTAGAGCAGGCCAATGCTGTGGTTTATGAGCGCAGCCTTGCGGATCTGTCCTGCGAGGGCATGGGGACAACGCTGGTGGCGGCCCTTGTGACCGCCAAGTCCTGCCGCGTCGTGAATGTTGGAGACAGCCGAGCATATCTACTCTCTTCCGGAACGATCACGCAGATCACCCGTGACCATTCCTTTGTGGAGGACCTGGTCGAGCGCGGGATCATCCGCCGCGAGGAGGCGCGCACACACCCGCGCAAAAACATCATTACACGCGCGATCGGCGTTGAGCCGAACGTGGAATGTGATATTTTTTCACCGAAACTGAAAAAGAACGACGTTCTTCTCCTGTGCTCCGACGGTTTGACGAACACGGTCACGGATGAAGAACTGCTCGAGATCGTTTCCCAGAACAAGGATCTCGCAAAAGCGGCGCAGGCACTTTTAGACCTTGCTTTGCAGCGCGGCGCACCCGACAATGTCACGATCGGTCTGCTTCGCAAATGAAAAGCGCCGCACGATTCAAAACCTCATTTCGCTGGAGGACAGAGAATGGATAACAGCATGGACAGGTATCTGGGTCAGATGCTGGATAACCGATACGAGATTCTGGAAGTCATCGGTTCCGGCGGCATGGCCGTTGTATATAAGGCATTGTGCCACCGGCTCAACCGTTATGTAGCGATCAAGATCCTACGGGACGAATATGCCAACGACCCCGAATTCCGCGAGCACTTCCGCGCGGAATCACATGCGGTCGCTATGCTTTCACACCCGAATATCGTTGCCGTTTACGATTACAGCAGGGACCTTTCCTGCCAGTATATCGTCATGGAACTCATTGAAGGTATCACGCTCAAGCAGTATATGCAGAAAAAGGGAGCCCTGAGCTGGAACGAAGCGCTGCATTTTTCAACGCAGATATCCAGAGCGCTTTCTCACGCGCATGGCAAGGGCATCGTTCACCGCGATATCAAGCCGCAAAACATCATGGTCTGCAAAGACGGCAGCATCAAGGTGGCGGATTTCGGCATTGCGGACCTTGAGACCGATGAGGACAAAAACGCGCAGGAAACGATGGGCTCCATCCACTATATCAGCCCTGAGCAGGCACACGGCGAGTCGGCGGATGCCCGCGCGGACATCTATTCGCTCGGCGTTGTGATGTACGAAATGCTCACGGGCGCTCTGCCCTATGACGGGGAGACCATGGAGGCCATCTCTGTGCAGCGAATGTCCGGCGCGCTGATACCGCCGGGGGAACGCATGCCCGATATCCCGCCCAGACTTGAGGACATTACGCTGCGTGCGATGGAGGCGGATCCGGAGATCCGCTACCAGACCGCGGAGGAACTGGCGGATGATCTGGAAGCTTTCCGCAAGAGCCAGCTTGCCGCCGAGAGCGAAGCGCTTGAACCGGTCGACAATGCCGCCTACCTTGCCGAGTCCGAGCGCAGAGCGCGCGAGAGGGCGAAAAAGAAGTTCAAAAACAAAAAAGAGCGCGCCAAACGGGTATCAACGCTTTCGGGCTTTGCGCTTGTGACCATCTTCATGCTCGCGATCCTTAGTTTCCTGTGGCAGTTCTGGCTAAAGGATATGCTCGTCGACAAGCAGCGCGTCACGGTGCCGGACTTCATCGGCGAACAGAGCGATGAAGTCATCAACAGCAAGGCTTACGCCGAGTCCTTCAGTTTCCACGTCACCATGGTGGTGGATCCGAATACACCGGAGGGACAGATCATCGATCAGAAGCCCGAAGCCGGCCGCAGTATTGTGCTCGGCAGCGACAAGATCGATATTGCGCTTACCGTCAGCACCGGCGTTGTCAAGACTACGATGCCCGACATGGTGAACCACGAATACCGCGAGGCGACGATCGCGCTGCAAAAGCTTGGATTTGTGGTCAAAACAAAAACCGTTTCTTCAAACTCCGTAACGGTGGGCTATGTTGTTTCAACCGAACCCGCCGCGAATGAGGAACTTGCTTCCGGCTCAACGGTCTACCTCTCCGTCAGCGGCGGACCGGAAGTCAAGGAGGTCACGATGCCGAACCTCCTCGGCATGTCTAAGAGCGAGGCGACTGCCGCACTCGAAAAGCGCTCTTTGCAGCTCGGTAGCATTACCGAGGTAGAGAGCGACTATGCGGCCGGCACCGTTGTTTGGCAGAATGTTGCCGCAGGCGAAAAGCTTGCGGAGAATTCGATTGTATATCTCAAGGTTTCGACCGGACCGAAAGGCTCGGACAACACGGAAGGCGCCGACGGATAATGGGAACGGGAAGAATCATTAAGGCACTCAGCGGCTTTTACTACGTGCGTGACGGCAGCGCAACGATCGAATGCCGTGCGCGTGGAAAATTCCGGCTGGAGGGCGTAAGCCCGCTTGTGGGCGATATTGTAGAGTATGCGCCGGAGCCAAACGGCAAGGGCACGGTCACAAAAATTTACGAGCGGAAAAACAGCTTTGTCCGCCCGGCAGTCGCAAACATCGACTGTATGGTGGTGCTTGCCGCGGCGGTAAATCCTGTGACAGACCCCTTCCTCATCGACCGGGTCACTGCCCTCGCGGGAGATGCCGGCTGCGAGGTAGTCATCTGCATCAACAAGTGTGACCTTGACCCCGGCGACCGGCTCTGGGGCATCTATGAAAAAACCCCCTATACCGTTTTGCGTACCAGCGCAAAGACCGGAGAGGGCGTTGCCGCGCTGCGGGAGGCCATCCGCGGGAAGCTCTGCGCCTTCACGGGGAACTCCGGCGTTGGCAAGTCGAGCCTCCTTAATACACTTTCGCCCGCCCTCAGCATTGAAGTGGGCGAGGTGAGCGATAAGCTCGGCCGCGGGCGGCATACGACACGCCACGTTGAGATCTATTCGCTTGGAAACGCGTTCATTGCCGATACGCCGGGTTTCTCCTCCTTTGACATGGACCAGACCCAGCACATCCCGAAAGAAAATCTGCAATATGCTTTTCCCGAGTTTGAGCCTTATCTCGGGCAGTGCCGCTTTGACGACTGCACCCACCGGCAGGAGCCGGGCTGCGCCGTTCTTTCAGCGCTCGGCGCGGGAGAGATCAGCCCTTCGCGCCACGCGAGCTATGTTCGTCTTTATGAGATCGCCGCGCAGTATAAGGAATGGGAAAACAAATAGACCGGCATACAGGCTGATGCGCCTATCCGTTCACACAGAGCGCCCTTTCGCATAAGATGTACCGAGTACATCTGTGCGGAGGGGCTTTTTGCATCCGCCGGGAGACGTGTGCTATGCTTTTTAGGGAGGGATCGCCGTGCGAAATCGGATGACCCGCTGGAGAGTTGGAAGGCTCGTTACATGGCTTGGTGTTTTTATGCTGCTCGCACTGATACTGCCCACGTCCTTCTGGTGGTTCGTGCTCGGCGCGGTTCTGATTTATGTAGGGGCCTGCGTCATTCGCTGAAAGGAGGGGGCTTTTGTGAACGTCACTGTCATCAGGCCGCCGAGGTGGCTGGCAGCCATTCTCGAAAACTTCTGCAGATAAATGTGGGGCCGGCTAATGCCGGCCCGATTGCTTTCTCGCGGCATAATCGTTTCGGGGCAAGCATAGTCTTTACCAAATGCGGCGGCCCGCCGGGCCGATGAAAGGACTGATTATATGCGTGCTGCGCTTCATTGCTGTGAATACGATGAGCAAAAGCTCATATTTGAAACGGAGGTCAGCCGGGAAGAAACGCTCGAACTCGTCGTACCGGACGTGTGCGCGGATATCGCCGCCGTTCTGGACGCCCGCGGGCAGCTTTTACTGGCTTCCAAAAAGACCGGAAGCAACGCCGTTATCATCTCGGCGTCGGTCGACGTCAAGGTCATCTGCGCGGCAGAGGACGGTCGGATACAGTGCGTGTCCGGCGTCATCCCCTTTGACCAGAGCATCCCCGCCGAGGGAGTCACGGAAAACGATTCAGTCATTGTCCGCTGCCGACTTATGGCTGTTGAGGCGCGGACACTCAACCCCCGTCGACTGCTTCTGCGCGCGGAGGTGATGTTCTGCTGCGAGGTCTACACGCCGCAAAGAGTTTCGCTCTGCGATGGTCCAGCGCCCGATGCGGATGCCTCGCTGCACGTTTTGCAAAAGACCTTTGCCTGCTGTCCGGTGCGTACTGTGCGGGACAAGAGCTTTAGCGTTTCCGACGAATATACGCTGCCGGAGGAGCGGGGCAAAAATCTCAAGCTTCTGAGCACCGTCACAGAAGTGAATGTCGATGATGTCAAAGGTGTTGGCAGCAAACTCATTGTCAAGGCCCGGACGGAGACAAACGCCGTGTTTCTCAATGTTGACGGCGACGGGCTTTTTTCGGAGCACTTTTCGACCGCCTTTACACAAATCATTGAGGTCGAGGCCGCTGGGGATGCCTTCGACGACACGGTGCATCTCCAGCTTCGTGACGCGGAATTCACCTGCCTGCCGGGGCGGGAGGGGGGCTTCGCCGTTTCCGCGCAGATGTTTTTGACGGCGCAGGCCGTCCGGCGCGAAAAGTGCGAGCGGACCTATGTTGCGGACGCCTATTCGAACAGCTGTGCGCTCCGGCTCACTAGCGCACAGGTCAGAAGCGTTTCCGCGCCGGAAAGAAAGGAACTGCGTTTTGACATGCAGGAGAAGCTGCCGCAGAAAACGCCGCTTTCGGAGCTTTCTTATCTTACGGTCTCCACCGTTTCCGCGGAGGCGGACGGAGGCTTCGTGACGCTCCGCGCGAGACTCAGCGGCGAGGGAACAGATGCTGACGGACAGCCGGCCCCCGTTTTTATGGAGCTATATTCCAGACAGGAATTTCCGGAGAAGCCGGGCGCGCGGGTGACTGTTCTCTCGGTCGCGGCGGAAACGCCGTCTGTGCTCGGCGCAGCGGGAGAAGCTTCGGTCATGCTCGGCGTCGTCGTGAGCTGCGCGGTTTCGGAGAGCGTGGAGATCAGCGCGGTGACTGCGCTTGCGGTGGATGAGGATGCGCCGGCTGCAGCGCCGGGACCGTCTTTGGTGGTCGTGTGCTCCCAGCGAGAATGTGATCTCTGGACGCTCGCAAAAAAATACGCCTCAACGACGGATGCGATCGTGGCCGCAAACGGCGGCGAGAGCGGTTTCTCCCTTTCCCGCAGGCCCCTGCTGATTCCACGCGCCCACTGACAAAAGCGAAAAAGCACTTGATATAGCTCCAATCGTATGGTAAAATACATGATAAGCGGACATTTTATGAAAAGTCGGCCCTTTTTGCTGCTAAGCGGCGGTGAGGGCACACCATACAGCCGCAAACCACAAGAGGAGCTGTTATCATGTCAGGTCATTCCAAATGGCATAACATTCAAAAGACCAAAGGCGCGCAGGATGCAAAGCGTGCGTCTACATTCACAAAAATCGCACGTGAGATGATCGTCGCGGTCAAAGAGGGCGGCAGCGGGGACCCCGCAAACAACAGCCGTCTTGCAGCCGTCATCACCAAGGCAAAGGCTGCCAACATGCCGAACGACAACATCAAGCGTACGATTGAAAAAGCACTCGGCAGCAATGACAGTTCGAACTTCGAGTCCATGACCTATGAGGGCTACGGCCCGTCTGGCGTTGCCGTGATCGTTGAGACCATGACCGACAACCGCAACCGTACGGCTTCGGATGTTCGACACTACTTCGACAAATACGGCGGAAAGCTGGGCGCGACCGGCTGCGTTTCATGGTCCTTCGACAAAAAGGGCGTCATCATCATCGACAACGAGGAGAAAGAGCTTGAAGAGGACACCGTTATGATGGCGGCGCTCGATGCCGGGGCGGACGACTGTGTCACTGATGGCGACACATTTATCATCTACACAGCCCCGGATGCTTTCCAGGCTGTCGCGGATGCGCTTGAAAAACAGAACTATTCCTTCCTGTCTGCGCAGGTTGAAATGGTCCCGCAGAACTATGTCAAACTCACCGACGAGGGCGATATCAAGAACATGACCAAGATGCTCGAGATGTTCGAGGACAACGACGATGTCCAGAACGTCTGGCACAACTGGGAAAACGAGGAATAATCGCACCTGCTTTGGGCGGCGAACGGCGTATGGCCTGTTCGCCGCCCCTTGTTGAAAAAACCCTTATGACGAACTCCCGCGGAATGCGGAGTCTGGTCATAAGGGCTTTTTTCACGCTTTTGTGCGCGCTTACTGGAGCAAAAATACGTTTGTGTCCGTTCCAAACGTGGAGACGCTGTAGCAGATGAGGACCTCGTCGATGCCGTATTGCGCTATATACTCGGAGATCGACTGTTCCATGGCCTGCGTTTTGTAATAGCGCAAATCCATGATATGAATCTGCGAGAAATCATTTTGCAGGTAAGGCGTGATGCTGTCAAAGTAACTGTCGCGCAGAACGAGAAGCTTTTTGCCGTCCGTCTTGCCGGTCGAAACGATTTCAAGGGGTGTGTTGCCGCCCATGAACATGGCGTATTTGTCCTTTTTTTCGAGATAGGACCTATCATACATCGGCGTTTCGGCGGCCTGACCGCTGATGTAGTTTATGATTTTCGTATCGGGCTGCTGCTGCGCGCGGATGTCGATCTCGTCCGGCCGCACCCAGCTGATGCCGGACTTGGAGTAGACGGTGCCATAGAAATCCTGCGAAACCGTTTCCGAAGGAAAGGCGGAGAGAGGAGCGGGGACTTGGCCCATCGCTGTGAGCAGGGTCTCGTAGCCGTAATACGCGCCGAGCGTTGTCCAGTGGTGGTCGGTACGGTAGAAGATGTACTCGTCCTTGTGCGCTTGCAGCGGCGTTTCCATGTCGATGTTCTTTGCGCCGCTGCGAGCATAGCAGTAGTCGATGACTGCTTTCTCGCTGGCGGTCGGGGCGTTCTTCGGAAGAAGATCGCTATAAATCTCTGTGCTGCCGGGGACGAGCGCAAAATAGACCGGGACGGCGGAATTTTGGGCGAAAGAGTTTACCGCCGCAATATTTGTGTCGAGCTGCTGCTGGTCCGGCGCGGCGTACTTTTCAAGAAGCCTGTCGCCGGAGCAGAGATAGACGTCCTTGTTTTGTTTCTTGCCGCTGGCAAGCTCACAGCGGGCTTTGAGCGTTGTCCATGCATCGCGCATCGGGAATTGATCGGCAACAAAAGTCTCGAACTTGCTGGTGTATTTGCCGCCGAAAAAGCTGCTGAAGCTGAACTTCGGAAGCTGTTGCAGCTCGCGGTTTTCCCGTTCCGAAAAGCTTTTACCCGGCAAAATCATCAGAAGAGCGAGTCCGAGCACGAAAAACCCAAAGAACACGATGATCTGTATTTTATTAGAGGAGTGTTTTGTCATAGCGATACCTCAAAAACGGCGGAAATAGATGAACGGATTATAGGTCGCGTCGACCAGATAGCCGGTGCAGAGCACAAGCGTCAGCACGATCAGCACCGGGCAGAGCACGGACTGCGCTCTTTTGGGCAGCTTGTGGAAAAGCTTTGAAAACAGAGGCGTGCAACCGAGCGCAGCGATCAGAAAGACAAGCGCAAAGGTCTTGAGATAAAAGCCGTCCACTGCCTGCCATGCGCCGCCGCTGCCAAAACCGAACATGGTTTTATAATACTGTCCGCAGGCTGAAAGATCGGAAAGCTCGAAGAGGATCCAGCCGGAGAAACAGACCACGATGGAATAGAGATGACTGACAAGGCGCGGCGCCTTAGCGAGTCGCTTGAGCAGCCAGAGCTTCTCAATGATGAGGAAGACTGCGTAATAGAGACCCCAGAGCATGAAGTTCCAGCTTGCGCCATGCCAAAAGCCCGTCAATGCCCAGACGATCGTGATGTTCAGAAGCTGACGGTATTTGCCCTTGCGGTTGCCGCCGAGCGGAATATAGACGTAATCACGGAACCAAGTGCCGAGACTGATATGCCAGCGCCTCCAGAACTCGGTGACGCTTGAGGAGATGTAAGGATGGTCGAAGTTTTCCTTGAAATCAAAGCCGAACATCTTGGCTGCGCCGATCGCCATATCGCTGTAGCCGGAGAAGTCGAAGTAGATCTCAAGCGAATAGGCGCACAGACCGATCCATGCACCGACGGTCGAAAGCTCGGCGGCGGAGGCGGTGGAATAGACATCCCAGAGCGTTGCGAGGTTGTTCGCGATGAGGACTTTTTTGGCGAGACCGATTGAAAAGCGGCGCACACCTTCCGCAAACTGATCTGCGTTCTTCGGGCGGTCCGTGAGTTGCCCGGCGATATCCCGGTAACGAACGATGGGGCCGGCCGTCAGATGGGGAAAGAGCGCCGCATAAGTTGCATAATCGAGCAGATTTTTCTCGGCTTTACAATCGCCGCGGTAGACGTCGATCTGATAGGACATACCGCGGAAGGTATAAAACGAGATACCGAGCGGCAGCGCCAGTTGAAGCGGCTTGATCGCGCTCAGCGCGGGGATCAGCGCGAGCGTCCTTGCGAAAAGGTCAAAATACTTGTAGAACAGTAGCATGAGCAGGTTCACAAGGATACCGACAAGCAGCCACGCCTTCGGATGTTTCGCGTTCTGGTTTTCACTCTGCCGCTGAACGGCCAGTGCGATGAAATAGTTTGCGAGGATCGATGCGATCAGCAAAAGGATATAGACCGGTTCCCCCCAGCTGTAGAAGACAAGGCTTGCAAGCAAAAGACAGGCGTTTTTCCATTTCTGAGGAACAATATAATAGACTGCCAACACGATTGGCAGGAAAACAAACATAAAATTAAGACTTGAAAAGACCATGGAGTAATCCTCCGCAACAGATTATAATGACCTTATGATTTTACAGAATAACGCGCCCGATTGCAACACCGGGCGCAAGTTTTTTTAATTGAAGCTGAGAAATTCATTTTTCTGTCCCATCCGGCTTCTTGCTGTGCTCCGGTTCAAACTCGGCCAGCGGGTTTGCCTGCGCGGCAATGCGAAGCTCCGCGTTATCAACATGGGTGTAGATTTGTGTCGTGTTCAGATGCTCATGTCCGAGGACCTCCTGCAGCGTTCGGACGTCCACGCCGTTTTGCAGCATCAGGGTCGCCGCGGTGTGGCGCAGCTTGTGCGAGGAATACTGCGTTGGATCAAGGCCGGCGGCGAGCAGATTTTTCTTCACCATGCTGTGGACCATTTCCCTGGAAATTCGGCTCCGCCGGTTCGTGACGAACATTGCCGGCTCATATTCCGGCACCATCGTTTTCCGTACGAGCAGCCAGTCATCGAGCGCATTTTTGGTCGCGTCGTTCAGATAGACCATCCGTTGCTTATTGCCCTTGCCGAGCAGGCGGAGAGAGTCGCCGTGATAATCCGAAACATTCAGACCCACGATCTCCGAAATTCGCAGGCCGCAGTTTAGAAAGAGGCAGATGATGCAGTAGTCGCGCTCCCTGTTTTTGCCATCAATTGAATTTAGCAATTTTTGACTTTCTTGAAGCGTGAGATAGCGGGGGAGGGTTTTGGACGCTTTGGGAGAGTCAAGGTCCGCGACGGGATTTTCGTCGAGAAGCTTGGCTTTGGCGGTGAGGTATTTATAAAAGCTGCGGATGGATGCGATCTTGCGGGCGCGGGTCGTCGGCGCGAGACCGTATTCTTTGTAGCGGCTGCGCTGGTTTACGACACGGTCGCGCGCGAGAAACGAGAGATAATTGTAGACCTCGTTGAGCGTGACGCATGAAACGAAGTCGAGATCGACGTCGGCGATTGAAATTTCATCAAGCGGCGTTTTGGGCGCAACGAGTCCTCGCTCGATCTTCAGGTATCGAAAGAAGGTCCGCAGATCGAGATAGTATTCGTCCACAGTTTTTTGTGAGTGGCCCTTGATCGTCTCATGATAAGCCAGAAAGTCCCGCAGGATCGCGGGAGTGTCAGAAGTTCGATAGTCCATCCGCACAAATATTAAGTAGTTGTGATCGGCAGGTCTGCGGCAGGAAACCATGCCGGTGGCAGTGTTGCTCCTCCCCTAAATTAAACAAAATTTTTATTTTGTTTAATTTATTGCGTTATGTAAACAATGCCTTTCACACGACTGTTTAATATTCTTCCCTCCTTTCAAAGGTTTTGGGCAGTTTTTAGTCTATCATCAAATTAGCGTTTTCTCAACACGAAAAAACGTGTTTTGTTTAATTTGTGGTTTCCGGCATCGGAATGTCATCATCCGAAACCCGGATAAGCTCCGGCTTCCAGCGCTGCGGACTCTGCGGAAGCTTCACCGGCTCCGGCTCAATGGATTGTGCAGCTGACGTCTGTCGTCGCGCTTTCGGCATTTGCTCCTGTTTAGGTGCTAAATCATCAAGGCCAAGCTGTGCGTCGGTATTAAAAATCTTATAGCTGTCATAGAGCCGAGCATACTTCTTCCGAAGCACGAACCATTCGGAATCCGTCTTTTCGTGCATACCATACCATGATGTGATAGCGATAAACACGTTGCCCTTGAATGGTAGGCCGATAAGCCAGCCGAGCGTTTTAAAATTCGACGCCTTTCGATGAAGTACTTCATATTCCACCAATGAGCGAATTTGCCGGTCTACGAGACGGTCGAACTGTGTAATCAGAATAATGTCATAGCCGAATTTGCGATGCTGCGTAAAGAACGTTGCCCAACGCTGACGATTGTTCGCTTGCCACTCTCGGCAATTAAACATAATCTGACACTCGTCAATTATTACAACGGTTTGTCCCTCGGTAATATGCCCGGAAGTACTACGACGGTGATTATTCAAAGCATAGTCAACGAGATACTCCGGGGTTAGATCACTGTTGTCGATGTAGACGAAGCGACCTAACTTTTTCGATTTTTTAAAGGACGTCATATTTATGTCAAAGTTTGCAATCACATTTTTCCCGTGGGTCAATTTCCAATAAATCGTCTTTGCACAATGCAAAGACTTCCCGGATCCGGGTGTGCCAGTATACATTTCAATCACGATGAACTCGCCACCTTTGCCCAGCGGAGAATGACTTGATATATGTAAAATACGGTTATCGCGCCAAGCCATGCCGCACCGATCGCCGCCATTGTTCCAACTGGAACAAACCAATTGAGCAAACCGAGCCATTCAATTGAGCCAAGCTGGTCAATGAAAGGCCGAACCGGCGAATCCGGCAGAATGGAAAGCACCGCCGCCGCTATAGCCTGCAAGAACGCATTTATCTTTGCAATCATGCTACCACTCCCCTCTTATTACCCCTTGATTAATTTTCTTGTTACCAGCGTTAAACCGAGAATATAGAAAATCAGCGAACCCCATCGGATGACCACCGCGACCTTGTCCCAATTGTCGCCAGAGAAGTCAAAGACAAAGTCATGGGAATAGTTCATACTCTGAAAAACGACCGGCACAGTTACCCGCGGGGCCACTGGCGTCGCGTTAAAGGTCTTTACAAGTGCTATTAGGTCAAACGGTACGCAGAACGGAAACTTATTCGTGATTGTTGACGGCAACTGCGGCACGTTCATGTCGTCTTCCCTTGTCGCCTCTTTGATAGCTTCTTTAATATGTTCCTGCTCCTGCTCAATGACTTTTAACTCGTCCCGGATACCAATAAGCTCGCGTACACCCTCAACAGTCAACGGCATCTCTTCCTCTTTTGCCGCTTCTATTTCATTAATAAGATCTTGTATGTTTACATTTATTTCGTCAGTAGCATCTTTTAACCTATGAGCTATTGCCTCGTTTATATCATCAATATTTTCCAAATCAACAGTATTTACATTTACATTTTCTGATGCTACAACTCCAGCATCAGAAAGAATAATAAAATTTCTGAAAGCAGATGCTTCTGGCACATCAATAAACTGCTGCACATCGTGTGTCATAGTAACAGGGTCATCATGAATTAAAGTCTGACAAACCATAGGGAGAAGAACCAAATAATTATTATAAGTATCTAAACGAAAACCCAATCGCCAATCAGTAGTTTTGTAATAGCCAGACTCTTCTTGCATTCGATAATACCACCAGCCAACAGGATGCAAAAAATAGGTTCTAGAACCATCTTCATAATAACTAAAATCATAAATAGTACCATTAACAGAAAAATTAATCGATGAACCATTATAAAAAATACGAATAACATCACTGCCAGAAGTAAAAGTTAAATTGACTTTTCCAGATATTACATCAGCCATATCATAAAAACAAGATGAAGCTACTTTTTTATAAGAATCATTATTATTTATAGGTTTTGTAAAGCATTTAACATTACCAATAATATTATAAGTATCAGATGGAACGCTAACAGTAGTTTTCCCTTTAAAATACTCTCCTACCATTTTCATAAATTCTTTCACTTTTGGTATCATAGCCTTTGTAATTACTAATGCACCTGTTTGCGGCATCGCCCCGACAATTTCCATAATTATTTGACGAGCTTCGGGTTTATCAGTAAGAAACTGCGTAGTACACTTTTTAGACATAGCAACAGACGTCCATGTAACACCAGCGGCGACGATCAGAGTAACAGCTACGGCTATAGCTGTAGCTGTAAGCGCAACAGCTTCTGCCTGTGCTGGCGGTTGAACCGGATTATTTGGAACCGTCATCAACGAACAAATAAGCGCGCAACAGAGCAATACGGACATGACTTTGTTTTTCATGGTTTTCCTCCTTTTTTCTGCTGGCGAATGTATGCCGGTGACAACAATCTGCGCGCGACATGCTCGACGGGGTCCCTTAATCCCCGTCTGCGCGTGTCGTGCGCTTCTTTGCGTCAAGCTGCAAGCCATTTTCCAGCGTAAAAAATAAGGCCGGTGCAGGTCATTCCCACACCGGCCTGCGCCGTGTTTAGCCTTTTGCAATAGACTTGAAAAAGCGAATGCCATACTTGACACCGAAAATCGCGGCGAGAATGCCGAGAGCAATCGGAAGAACAGAGCCAAGCGTACCCATGATACTGGAGCTTGCGGACTGCAAGCCGGTAGTAAGAGCAGCATTGAGATCTGTTGAAGCTCCCTCGGCAAAGGCCGGAACCATTGTCGCCGCTGCCGTTGCACCGACCATCGCCATCGTACGGCCGTGCTTTTTGAGTTTTCCCATGAACTTAGTCATCTTTCTGACCTCCTAAAATATTATCTTAATCGCTGGAAACCTGCTTAAAAAACCGAACGACAAGCCAAAATCCCCAAGCGACAAAGCCAATTAAAACAGCAAAGGCAAAGCCATAGCCTATGCCGGTTATAAAGCTCTCAATTATTTCAGTCATTATGAAACCACCTAAAAACAATAACAGCGATAATACAACCAACAATCACACCAAGACAGATTGCAATTGCCGAAAAATCACCGTGAAGGTCATCCATACGCTGATTGAAAACCTCAGCAGTAAGAGCGACAGTCTCGTTTGTTTCAAGAGAAGCAAAAGGAGAGGGAGATATAGTTTCATCCAACTTGTTCAACCTCCAAATCCGCACGAGGCGCATAGCCCTGCGATAGCATTATCATAGCGAGGTCGTGCAAGAGTATTACATTGTCGGTTCGGCCATGCTCACAGCCAAGTTCATCACGGAGCACCCAAACAAATTTCATTTGATCTCTTCCCTTCTGAATTGATTATTTGTTGAAGTCGGAACCGTCGTTCTTCCTCCTGCTCCAACAAGAATTTATATTTAGGTGAAAGTTCCGTATCACGAAGCTTCAAATTTTTAACAAAATCATCGACACCAACAATCTGAATTAGCGTGTCAATTGCATTCCCGGCTTGATGATACACATAAGTTGATAGTTGCTTTAGATTGTACTCGACACCGGGCTTTACGTAGAGCGAGAGCGGCACGGCATCTTCAATAAACCGCTCCCAGAACGCCGCCGAGGGCCAGCGGCGTTTATTACTGTCGGTTTCGTTCGGCTCGACAAAACGCAAGTAGTTCCGAACCATGCCAAGATACTTATCTTGAATACTGCCATCAGCAAAGGCAAATTGCTGTGCCCGGTCCCGGCGAAGCTGTGCTTCAAAGCGAATCCAGTGCGTACCGTCTATATATCCGCGCTCAGCGGCTTTGTCATAGATACGAAAAAACAGTTCTGACTGAGAAGAACCAAAGTAAATGCTGACGCCGCCCGAACCCTTTTCTATTTTCCATGTCGAGAAACGAGAAACATAGTTGCCGCTCTCTGTATCTTTTAAGAGCCGGTCCATATCAAAAATGTCCGAACGGTCATCAAAAGCAATGTCAAGACGAGTGATTTTCATGGAAAGCTGATTTTGCTTCACAATATCAAATATGTATTTGTAATCGTTCCGACCAAAGGTCTCGAAGAGCCTACAACCTTGACCAGAAAGCTCGAACCAGTTCCATCCGTCATCTCTGCCGTAGTTTATAGAAACACCATCGTAATACAGACGAGTTGGCGCGCCATTGTGTCCGTTAACTTCCTCCCAGCATACAAGCTCCTGCAAACCTAAAAGCTCAATAAGTTCAACTACACTATGCATCTTTGACGATACCGACAACGCATCATAAAGGATAAAGTCTTGCACGCTATAACGCTCCTTTGTACGTTCTACCCCCCTGTTAGCCTAGGGGGGCCGCCGGAGGCTTACGCCTCCGGCATTTAAATGATAACGTGCACTGTCTCACGACGTTCACAAGAGGTTATCTGCTCCAGCTCCATGTACGCATGTCAGCGGACTGCCGATACCGCAGACCGTTGGCACGCAGCGTATCGATTAACTCGAGGTTTACGCGCTGCTCATCCGTGGCAATCATCTCATAGCGCTGCATCTTCTTTTTATATTCGTCAGCGCGGGCAATCGCCTCGGCAGTCTGGCGCTCAAGGTCCTTGACATGCTCCTCGACTGTCAGAACGACATGTATCGTCAGATCATAGTTCACAGCACGACATCTACCCTGTCAACCTTACCGTACTTGTTATAGACCGGCTCTATCTCGTCCCCTACTTTCGGATACCATCCACTGGCAGATAGCTTTTCCTCCGACAGACTGAATTTGTCTGCCATCTTGCCTGTAACATTCGGATCATCGGCCAGAACGAACACAGTAACACCTTTCAGGGTTGCGCCCGTGTCCTTTGCTTTCATGTCATACGGACGAAATCCTACGACTTCATACACCATATTCTAGACCTCCTTTAAGATTATTTTAGTACCGATTAGTACTAAACGACATTAAAATAGCACAGAATAGTACTAATGTAAATAGTACTAAAATGTTCTATGCTAAAATTTATAAGATGTTACAAGAAAGGAGCTGACAGAGAGTGCAAATTTACCAAATTAGAATAAAAGAGCTAAGGACAGATAATGACTATACGCAAGAGCAAATTGCCAATTACTTGGGGATTAAACAAACAGTTTATTCGAGATATGAAACAGGAAAAAATGATATGAAAATTGAATACCTTGTTAAACTCGCAAATTTCTATGGGGTCTCTGCCGACTACATTCTTGGATTAAGAAAAGGTCTAAGCTGGCCTAGATAAAAGAGGGGAAATAAAAATGCAGTGGATAATATCAATACTCCTGCTTGTAGCACTATTTTTCATGAGCTATAAAACAAACCAACTTGGAAAGGAAAACAAGGCTCAAAAAGGAAAAGACAAATTCGATTACACGAAAGGCTATAAATCACGATGGATGTTCACGCCCCATGAAAAGGACGGATATGCAATATAAAAGCCGTCACCGACGAACTGGGATTAACCCTTTTCGCAAAGGTGCGACTTTACGATTTGATTGAGCCTAAGCATGATGTAAAAAACAAAATCGGTCACATCAACAAAATCCAGTCGAAGCACTGCGACTTCGTCGTGTGTAGCGAGAAGCTAGTCGCCAAAGCAGTGATCGAGCTTGACGACGCATCCCATGACACAGCGACCCGCCAAGAGCGCGACACCTTTATCGAAACCGTGCTAGAGAACTGCGGCTACAAGGTCATACACATGCGCGAAATCGACCAGTCTGCACTCAAAACTCAGCTTGCCGAATTCGCGCCGAAAAAAACAAAAGCACCTTCGGCGCCTGCATCGGCGTCAGCACCTTCATCACCCGTTCCCGGCGCCGCCTCCTCTCCTACGACGCCCTAACCGCTCTACCGCGCGAACCGCGCGACGTAGAATCCAGCGACGCACCAAGTGCCTTTTCTTGTCCAAGGAGAAAATGGCGCAAAAATGCTCCCTCTACCCTACCCGGCAGAGGGAGCTATTTATTACCATGTGGGTTTACATAATTGATTACAGAGGTATTTTTATTTTGTTTAATTTCTTGTGTTATGTAAACAATGCCTTTCACACGACTGTTTAATATTCTTCCCTCATTTCAAAGGTTTTGGGCAGTTTTTAGTCTATCATCAAATCAGCGTTTTCTAAACACGAAAAATTGGCATTTAAAAGCACCCCAATTGTTATTCAGTATAGCATACTGTCTAGCAATTGGAGTGTTTTCCATATAAAGCGGTGGGAATATTTTATAACAGTCTCTTTCCTAGAGAATGTTTGCACACATTTTAAAGTAGCATCACACCAGCCTTTTCACAGACGTCAATGGTCTGCTGATCCCAAATCGACGACTGAACTTCACCGATGTGCGCTTTGTTCAGCAAGAGCATCGAGATTCGCGACTGGCCGATGCCGCCACCGATCGTATACGGCAATTCCCCGTTGAGAAGCATTTTGTGGTACTGCAATGTGCGGCGGTCATCGCAGCCGGCGAGCGTGAGCTGCCGATCCAGCGATTCGGGACTTACGCGGATGCCCATGGACGAAACCTCAAGCGTACACTTGAGCGGCTCATACCAGATGAGAATATCGCCGTTGAGCTCCCAGTCGTCGTAGTCCGGCGCACGACCGTCATGCGGCTTACCGGACTTCAGATTTCCGCCGATATGCATGAGGAACACAGTGCCGTATTTCTTCGTGATCTCGTCCTCCCGCTGCTTTGGTGTGAGGTTCGGATACTGGTCCTCAAGCTCCTGTGCCGTTATGTAGGTGACCTCACGCTTGATTCTTCCGCCAAGCTCAAGCACCGGATAGATCGATTGCATCGTCATCTGCGTGTCACACAGTGCAGCGACGATCTTGTCCACTTGCGATTTGAGAAAATCGTCGTTACGGTCCTTTGCCTCAATGACTTTTTCCCAGTCCCACTGATCGACATAGACGGAATGGAGGTTGTCCATTTCCTCATCGCGGCGGATGGCGTTCATGTCCGTATAGATGCCCTTACCGGGGAAAAAGTCATAACGTTTAAGAGCTATACGTTTCCATTTTGCGAGAGAATGCACGACCTGCCCTGTGACGTCGGTATTTGCGATGTCGAATGCGACCGGGCGTTCGATGCCGTTGAGATCGTCGTTGATGCCCGTATCCGCCTGCACAAAGAGCGGCGCAGAAACGCGGTAAAGGTTGAGCTCGCCCGCAAGTCGATCTATAAAGATGCGCTTTAGGAGACTGATCGCCTTCTGCGTGTCATAGACGCTCAGAAGGCTTTTATAAGATTCCGGAATGAATGAATACATGTGTTATACGACTCCCCTTTTGTATGGCTCTGAATAAAAGTCCAAAGGCCAAAATGCTTTTTGTGGGATAAAATATATAAAAATCGGGAAATTATATGCCGCCAGTGGCGGCGTATCCACAAAAATGGCTTAAATTCCGGTTTGCGGTGGGTCTGCGCTGTTTTCCTGCGGCTCCTCAGAGAGAAGCGCTACAAGCTTCTGGTAGATTTGCTCCGCATTTTCGCGGAAATTGGCCTCGATTTTTTGAGCTTGGGCCTCGTCCGCCACAAGGACGGACATCGTAACGATCTCTCCGAGACCATCCGAAAGCGAGAGCCGCACATTGCAGCCGCCATTTTTTGCGCGCTCATGTGAAGTGCCGATCAGAGCGTCCCGCTTCATCTTTTCGATGAGCGGACGCGCCTTGTTTTCCGCTTTCAGACGAACCGAATACGGGATGCTACTCTCGACCGTGTCCTCATTGACACTGCCCATACGGGAGATTTTGTAGCTGCTTCCATCTCGCTCAACATTGCCGGAGCGGACCAGTTCATCAAGACACTGGGTATATTCGAAATAATCGAAGCCATCGTCTACCATGACAAGCTCCGTGAGCGCATCAAAGGATACGGGTTTGGGCAGACGACTGAGTACAAAAAGAATTAAAAGCTTAATATCCAGTTTTTCATGGATAAATCCGAATCTGTCTGTTTGTTCCATACGTCATGCCCCCTTAGATTAAGATTGCTCTGATTTGTTTCATGCTTTGCTTTGGTGAATTATTATTATAG
>JBMNPV010000017.1:0-34064 GCA_050943775.1 Oscillospiraceae bacterium | reverse complement strand
AAGCGCTGTCCGGTATCTCGGAAAATTTCAGGCGGAAATAAACGAAAAACGGGCGCGAGAGGATCGCGCCCGTTTTTTGCCGCAAGCGCTTGCGCTTTACCCATTTGCGGCGACTGCGAGAAGAGGGGCCATATGAGCGTAGATCTCCGGAAAATCGCTCATGGGCAGCGGGTTTATGCCCGAACCCATCTCCACCGTGTAGCCGGGACGGTTCCATTCCTGAATGAACCAGTCCTTGTAACCGGCGTTGTCGCTCACGGGCGGCGTTTCGGATAGAACGTAGCCGCTTGCCTCGCTGAGCTTTTCCCCAAGTTCCCGCGCACCGGGCGGGTCAAAATCCGCGAAGCGCCAGTAGATGACCTCACCCTGCGTGTGCAGGGAGAGCGTTACGTCCGGCGAGCCTGCCTGCGTGAAGGCCGCGAGCGATCTGGATTCGGGCGCGGAGAGCGGGTAAGGCCCGACGTAGTCGCGCGGGGCGGGTGACACATAGCCCTGTGAAAATTTGATCTCCCGAGCTTTTTCCCAGTTCGCGGGGTACTGCAGATTGAGGTCTGTGCCCCGCAGGTTGGCTTTCCAGCCGCTTGGAAAAGGAATTTCGGGATAAGAGCGGGCGATCCTCCTCGCTTCGGCCACCTCCGTCTGCCCGAGTTTTCCCAAAACGAGATCGACGCCGTCCGGATTTACGAGCGGCATAAAGCAGAGCCGGTTTTCCCGCAGGAGCCGCGCCGCGTCGAGTCCCGCGACGCTGCCGCCGCTTTGCGATTTTGAAAAAAGTTCATCCATGAATTTGAGAAGTACGGTCGTTGTAATCCACTCATTTGCATGGTGCGAGGCGTTGTACCATACCTTTCGCGGCCCCGTGCCGGCGCAGATGTAGAGCAAGGGACGACCCAGCACGCTACGCCCGTATTCGGAGAGCGTGATAAAAGGATAGGCGCCCGCCATGCGGTTCATCTCAAGATAGACCGCGTCGGAGGATGGGTACTGCGGCGCATCGCCCGGTGCGAACATGGTCGGATGGTTTTCGGATTGGCACTGTCGGCAGTTTTTCATTGTGACCTCCGTTTCAAAAAAATCAGGTTTCAAAATTTTCAATTTCTCCGCTACCCCTTATTCTATGCGCAAAAGCGGCGCACAGGCAATCGAGTGAATATTTGTCCTGCCTCGTACGCGCTTAAAACGACCGCAGACGAACATACTGATAACGCGGGAGACGCAAAGAATTAAGAAAACGGGGGAGCAGGGATGAAAAGGAAAAAATCACGGGCGGCGCTGCTGATCGCGCTGACGATGTTGCTCACGACGGCGGCTCCGCCGGCGGACGCGGCGGAGACCACCCAAGGGAAGATGCTGGTGCCGATGGGCTACGCGATCGGCATTCAAATGTATACGGATGGGGTCCTGGTCGTGGGGTTGGCAGCGGCGGAAAACGGATCTGCGCCGTCACCGGCGGCACAGGCGGGCATTCTGCCGGGGGATCTGATCACGGCCATGGACGGCAGCAAGATCCACTCGGCGGAGGATTTTCGCAAAGCGGTCGGAAAACTGACGGGTGAAGCGGTCGAAGTGACAGTATTGCGTGCGGACGAAACAAAGAAATTTTCACTTACGCCGAACATGAAAAGTGGTGCGCCGGAGCTTGGACTTTGGCTGCGGGACAGTGTTTCCGGGGTCGGCACGATGACGTATTACGATCCGCAGACGGGAATTTACGGCGGTCTGGGCCACAGCATCAGCGATGCGGAGTCCGGCGTTAAGATCCCGCTTGGGCGCGGGGATCTCTTCCGTGCGACGGTGGTAAGCATCAAAAAGAGCAGTCCGGGCACACCGGGAGAGCTGCGGGGGGATTTCGCGGCGCAGAGTCCTTGCGGAGACATTTTGAAAAACGCGGACTGCGGTATTTTCGGAACACTGCGGACCAATCAGCCGGACCCGAAAAAGGCGATACCTGCCGCAGCCGAGTCTGAGATACAACTCGGCGCCGCTACGGTTCTTATGAATATCAGCGGCAATGAGACGCAGTCTTTCACGGTCGAGATCACGCGCGTGTACCGGGGAGACACGGACGGCAGAAGTATGATGCTCACGGTCACCGACCCAAAACTTTTGGAGAGCGCGGGTGGGATCGTTCAGGGAATGAGCGGCAGCCCGATCATCCAAAACGGCAAGCTCATCGGCGCGGTCACGCATGTGCTGGTAAATGACCCGACCAAAGGCTTTGGCGTTTCGACTGAAAAGATGCTCTGTGAAGAGGCGGAATTGAACACGGAAAACGCCGCCTGAACGAAAAGCGCCGTCCCTACTGCTGGAAAGACACGGGGACGGCGCTTTCAGACGAACAGGGCTGCGGCGGGACGGCGCAGACAGCGGAAGGGAAGTTTTCCGCGCGGAGAGCCGCGAAAGCGTGCGCAGAACACTTTTTTGCGGACTAAAAAAGCGGATACATTTCGCCGAAAAAAGTCGCAAAAAAAGTGGAAAAAAAAGTCGATTTTAAAATAATACTATAAAGAAAGTAGTTCATTTAGCGAAACAGTCGAGTAAAGTCGATTTATGTAAACAAAAACTTGCTTTTTTTTGAATATTTTAGTTGCACTTTGTAGCGAGCTATGATAAATTATACTCGTTTGGCGGCATTTGTGCTGAAAAACAGAGAGATGGCCGGCCGTACGAAAAAAACGGAGGGAATGTTATGGAAACCAAGTCCAGAGTACTCATCGCAGATTCGGGAGAGGACTTCCGCTTTCTGATGGCGGACACGATTTCATCAGAGGAAGACATGATCGTGGTTGGTACCGCAGGAGACGGCATTGAAACTCTCTCGCTGGTGGAACAGAAGCACCCGAATGTCATAGTGATGGATCTTGTACTTACCAAGCTGGACGGTCTGGGCGTTTTGCAGAAGCTGGCGCAAATGGACCAGAGACCGGCGGTCATCATCGTTTCCGGCTTCTTTAACGACCACGTCGTGCAGGAAGCGGCCGAGCTCGGCGCCTATTATTTCATGCCGAAGCCCTGTGACGTACCGGCGCTTTTGGGGCGTATCCGCCAGGTGACACAGCAGACCGGACACATTGCCGGACCCAATCCGGTCGGGGCCGGAGCGGACTTGTACCGCAGTGACGAGAATCTGGAGGCCGTTGTCACTGAGGTCATCCACGAAATCGGCGTTCCGGCGCACATCAAAGGTTACCAGTATCTCCGCGAAGCCATCATACTCACGATCAACGACATGGACATCATCAATTCCGTTACGAAGGTCCTCTACCCCACGGTTGCAAAAAAATTCAACACGACACCGTCGCGTGTTGAGCGAGCGATACGGCATGCCATTGAAGTCGCATGGGATCGGGGCGACATTGAAACACTGCAAAAGTTTTTTGGATATACTGTTTCAAATGTCAAGGGAAAGCCCACGAACAGCGAGTTTATCGCTATGATCGCAGACTGCTTGAGCCTGCGCAGAAAAGTTGCGGCGCACTGAGCGTGAAAATGAACACGGAGACATACCGGAATGGTGTGTCTCTTTTTTATATACGTGTACAAAAAGTGTGCGGCATGGTAAAATACACAAAAAATGCAGGCAGGTGAAGCAGATGCGTGCGCCCTCTCAAGAGATCTCCGATTTTCTCCGTTCCATCGGCATGCACCCGGAGCAGACCGTGCCGGAGGCTTTCATCCGGACATTTCTCGCTGAGATGGACCGGGGACTTGCGGGGCAGGAGTCATCCCTCAAGATGATCCCGACCTATCTTTCCGCCGCGGGAAGACCGGCGGAGCATGAGCGCGTCATTGTGATCGATGCGGGCGGGACGAACCTGCGTGTCGCGCTGCTTGAATTTCGGAGCGGACGGGCAGTCGTGCTGCGCGAGGAAAAAGGACCGATGCCCGGCAGCCGCGGAGCAATAGACGCGGACACTTTCTTTTCGGTGCTCGCGGACCGGGTCCTGCCCTTTACTTCGGAGAGCGACCGGATCGGCTTTTGCTTTTCCTATCCGACCGCGATGCACCCGGACGGAGACGGGGAGATCATCTGTCTGACAAAGGAAGTCCGCGTTTCCGGCATTGAAGGCCGTCTGATCGGCCGCGGCCTTTTGGAAAAGTTGCACGAGAAAGGAGCGCAAAACCACTTTTCGCTGGTCCTCCTCAACGATACAGCGGCCGGGCTGCTGGGCGGCGCCGTGACGCTCGGCCTTGATCCCGAAAACGGACTTGCGGGTCTGGTACTTGGCACGGGATTTAATACCTGCTATGCCGAGCGCGGGACACGCATTACAAAGCTTCCCGGCGCAAAAGACATGCTGATCAACTGCGAATCCGGAAATTTTTCCAAAACATTCCGGGGACAGGCCGACGAACTGGTGGACGCCGAGTCGGACGATTCGGGCGCCTATCTGCTCGAAAAGATGGCTTCCGGCGCCTACATCGGCAGAATCGTCACAAAGGAAACGGAGCTGGCGGCGCAGCGTGGGCTTTTGTCGCAGGCGTTTGCGGCTCCGACCATGTTTGAGACTGTGGAACTGGACGCGCTTTTGCGCGGCGGGGAAAACCGCGTCACCGCGATGTGCACGGGGAGCGATCGAGCGCGGCTTGCGGAGCTTACCGAGAGCGTTTTTGACCGCGCGGCAAAGCTTGTCTGCGCAAATGTGCTGGCGCTGTGCCTGCACTGCGGCGGTGGGGTAAGTCCCGAGAAGCCCTTTACCGTCGTGGCCGAGGGCTCTACTTTCTATCGCTCGCTGCTGCTGCGGCAGAAGCTCGACACTTATCTTCGGAGTATTGGCGAACTGGACGATCAGCGTTTCGTGACATTCCGCCGGGCGGAGGACGCGACGCTTGCGGGTGCGGCCTTTGCCGCACTGCCGCGCTAAAAAAACACGTAGTTTACTTTCCTGAGGGCGCATGATACAATATACAATTGCCTGTCAGGGTATTATTAAAACAAGGATGGAGCGTTTATGCTCGAAAAACTCAAAGGCATCGAAGAAAAATATTGTGAAATTGAAAAGAAGCTCGCGGACCCCGCCGTCTACGGCGATGTTGCGCAGTATGCCAAGTACGCCAAGGAGCAAAAGGAGCTGGAGCCGATCGTTTCCGCGTTTCGCGCCTACCGCAAGGCAGAGGAAACAGCGGACGAGGCAAAGGCGCTTCTCGAATCCGGGTCTGAGGACCCGGATTTCAAGGAGCTTTTGCGCGAGGAACTCGAAGAGGCGAAAAGCGACATGGAGCGTCTGGAGCAGGAACTCAAGCTGCTGCTTCTGCCCAAAGACCCGAACGACGAAAAAAACGTCATCGTCGAGATCCGCGGCGGCGCGGGCGGGGACGAGGCGGCGCTGTTTGCGTCGGACCTCTTTCGCATGTATTCCATGTATGCCGAGTCGAAGCACTGGAAGACGGAGATCGCAAATCTCAATGAGACGGAGATCGGCGGCATCAAAGAGGTCAGCTTCGTCATTGAGGGCGACGGCGCATATTCGCGCCTGAAGTTTGAAAGCGGCGTCCACAGGGTCCAGCGCGTGCCCGAAACGGAAACGGCGGGCCGCATCCACACGAGCACCGTGACGGTGGCCGTACTGCCGGAGATCGACGAGGTCGAATTCCAGATCAACCCCGCAGACCTCCAGATCGACACCTACCGCTCCTCCGGCGCGGGCGGGCAGCACGTGAACAAGACGGAGAGCGCCATCCGCATCACACATCTGCCGACCGGAACGGTCGTCGAATGTCAGGATGAGCGCAGCCAGCACAAAAACAAGGACCGCGCGATGAAAATTCTCGCTTCCCGCCTGTATGAGGCCGAGCGCGAGAAACAGGCCGCCGCTGTTGCTGCCGAGCGCAAGAGTCAGGTCGGCACCGGCGACCGCTCCGAGCGCATCCGCACCTATAACTTCCCGCAGGGGCGCGTCACGGACCACCGCATCGGCCTTACGCTCTATAAGATCGACGCGATCTTAAACGGCGATCTTGACGAGATCATCGACGCGCTCGTCACCGCGGATCAGGCGGAAAAATTGAAAGCCGCGGTGGAGTGATCGCTTTTTTGGAAAAGCAAAAAACTTCCCCCGCACCGCTGTGAGCCGGGCCACAATGCCGGCGGCGTCGCTGCGATGCGGGTTTCGGCGGGGGAATATGCCCGCCTATAACGTTCCGCGAAAGATGGAAAAGGAGCGTAAAGATATGGAAACGAAGGATTTTACAAACGACCTCGATGGCGCGGCAGAAGCGCTGAAAAACGGCGGTCTTGTCGCCGTGCCGACTGAGACGGTTTACGGCCTTGCGGCTTGCGGTTTTTCTGAGGAGGCGGTCGCGGAGCTTTATGAGGTCAAAGACCGACCGGAAAAAAAGCCGCTGAGCCTGATGGTGGCGGGGAAAGACGCGATGGACGCGCTTTGCCGGGAGGTTCCGCCAATGGCGAAAAAACTCGCGGACATCTATTGGCCCGGACCGCTCACCATTGTTTTGAACGCAAAGCCCTGTGTGCCGGATATCGTGCGCGCGGGCGGCGGTACCGTTGGCCTGCGCTGCCCGGACCATCCGCAGCTTCGTGCGCTGCTCGAAAAAGTCGATTTTCCGCTTGCCGCCCCATCCGCAAACCCGTCCGGCGAAAAGAGCCCGGTCACGGCGGAGGAAGTTTGGAGCTACTTTGACGGGAGGATCGACGGCGTCATTGACGGCGGCAGATGCACCCTCGGAAAAGAATCAACGATCATCGATCTCTCCAAAACCCCATATACTGTCTTGCGCGAGGGCGCGGTCTCCATCCAGGAGCTCAACATGATGCTCGTTGCGAACATGACCGTCATCGGTATTACCGGCGGCACCGGCTGCGGGAAGACGACCGCGCTGGAGGCCGCGGAG
The DNA here is from genome assembly GCA_050943775.1 of Oscillospiraceae bacterium. Taxonomy (GTDB): domain Bacteria; phylum Bacillota; class Clostridia; order Oscillospirales; family Oscillospiraceae; genus UBA2658. The sequence continues at coordinate 27,212 of JBMNPV010000017.1, read as the reverse complement.
GAGCTAGGTGGTCTTGTCATCGACTGCGACGCGGTCTATCACCGCCTGCTGCGCGAGCCGGGCAAGATGCGGGACGCCATCGAGGCCCGCTTTCCCGGCGCTTTAAAGCCGGGGTCGGACGATACAAAGGCCCTCGGCGAGATCGTTTTCAACGATCCGGCCGCGCTCGCGGATCTCAACGCGATCACGGGCCAGTGCGTCGGAGACGAAATGAACCGCATGCTGCTCCAGAGCGCGCGCAACGGCTGCATGTTCGCGGCGATAGACGCGATCTCTCTCATCGAAAGCGGCGTTGGCGCGATGTGTACGACGACCGTCGGCGTGACGGCCCCGCGGGAGGTCCGCGTACAGCGTTTGATGAAGCGCGACGGTATCGACCGCAAGTATGCACAGCTTCGTATCGATGCGCAGAAGCCCGATTCGTTCTATGCGGAAAACTGCGAACACCTCCTTGTCAACGACGCGACGCGTGAGGCGTTCTATGAAAAAAGCAAACGCTTGTTTGAAGATATTATCAGGAGGAATTCGTAATGGCAAAAGAGAAGAGCGCAAGAAAAGATAAGCTGTTTTATCAGCGCAAAAACGGCTATGCGATCATAGACGAAAACGAGAAGAAGGCCATGGAGTCCTATTGCGCGGACTATATGCGCTTTCTGAACGACGCGCGCACGGAGCGCGAGGCGGTCCGCGAGGGCATCGCGCTTGCGGAAAAAAGGGGCTTCAAAGAATATAAGACCGGCATGCCGCTCAAGGCAGGGGACAAGGTCTGGTTCTCGAACCGCGGCAAATCCCTGATGCTTGCCATCATCGGCAAAAAATCACTCGCCGAGGGCGCGACCATCGCTGCCGCGCATGTCGACAGTCCGCGCCTCGACCTGAAGCAGGTGCCGGTTTTTGAGGACGGCGAGATCTGCTACTTCAAGACCCACTACTACGGCGGCATCAAAAAATATCAGTGGCTCACAATCCCGCTTGAGTTGCACGGTGTGATCGTTCTTAAAAATGGCGAGACGGTCAACATCTGCATCGGCCGCGACAAGGGCGACCCGATCTTCCAGATCAGCGACCTGCTGCCGCACCTCGGCCGCGAGCAGATGAAAAAGAACGCAAACGAATTCATCAAGGCCGAAGACATGTCCCTTATGGTCGGCACTGTGCCCGACAAGGAGGAGGTCTCCGATCGCGTCAAGCTCGCGGTACTCGACATCCTCAATAAGAAATATGGCATCATTGAGGAGGACTTCCTCTCCGCCGAGCTTTGTGCCGTTCCTGCAAACGAGGTCCGCGAGGTCGGCTTCGACCGCAGTCTGATCGCGGGTTACGGTCACGACGACCGCGTCTGCGCCTACGCGGAGCTTGCCGCCATTCTTGACACGGAAGCCCCCGAAAAGACCGCCGTCTGCATCCTTGCGGACAAGGAAGAAATCGGCTCTGAGGGCGTTTCCGGCATGAAGTCCCGCGCGTTTGAGCGCTTTATGGGGGATCTGTGCGACAGCCAGAACGTGAAGCTCGCGCACTGCTTTGCAAACAGCTTCTGCGTTTCTGCCGACGTCACGGCTGCGTTTGACCCGATCTATGCCGACAGCTACGAAAAGCGCAACGCTTCGTTCGTGAACTACGGCATGGGTATCTGCAAGTTCACGGGCCACGGCGGCAAGTATGACTCGAACGATGCCTCCGCAGAGGTCGTCTCCAAGCTCCGCACCATCTTCGCCGTGAACGGCGTTGTCTGGCAGCTTGCCGAGCTCGGCAAGGTCGATGCGGGCGGCGGCGGAACGGTCGCCATGTATATGGCCGAGCGGGACATCGACACGATCGACGCGGGCGTGCCCGTGCTCTCGATGCACTCGCCGTACGAGACCGTATCAAAGTTCGACTGCTATATGACCTACAAGGGCATCAAAGCCGTTTACGCGGACAACAAATAATGCTTAAATAAAAAGCCCCGTTTCTGCACAGGCTAATGCAGAAACGGGGGTTTTTTTATGAATGAAGAACTGGACTACAGGAACGAAGAAAATGACGAGAACGAAGCGGGAAACGGGGATGTCGATAAATACGGAAGCTGTGTGCTCGGATCGGGAGAGAGCGCCATCCACTGTCTGACCATTATCGGTCAGATCGAGGGGCATCAGATCCTGCGCGACGGGGCAAAGACGACAAAGTATGAGCACCTCATGCCGATCATCGCGGCGGTCGAGGAGAGCAGCGATATCCGCGGGCTGCTGGTGCTCCTGAATACCGCCGGAGGCGACGTGGAGGCGGGACTCGCCATCGCGGAGCTTATTGCGGGCATGACAAAACCGACCGCGTCCGTCGTGCTGGGCGGCGGACACTCCATCGGCGTACCGCTCGCCGTGGCGGCGAAGCGCAGCTTTATCGCACCGTCAGCCGCGATGACGCTGCATCCTGTGCGCATGAACGGCGTCGTCATCGCCGCACCGCAGAGCTTCAGCTATTTTGAGAAGACGCAGGAGCGCGTCGTGCAGTTCATCATTCGCAATTCGCACATTACGCGCGAAAAGCTCATGGAATATATGCTCCGCACGAGTGAGCTTGTAAACGACGTCGGCAGCGTGGTCGATGCGAATGAGGCGGTTTCAAGCGGCCTGATCGACCAGATCGGGACGCTTTCCGACGCACTGAAATATCTGCACGATCAGGGCGCGTAAGCTTTGCGCGCCCCAGACCCGCCGGAGTCCCGGCGCAGAACGCCTGCGCGACGATCGAATGAAACGCGCTTATCGTTCGGTCGCAAGGAAAAACAGACAGATGATCCCCGGTCCGCCGTGTGAGCCGACGACAGGACCGACGGGCCCGATGAAGACATTTTTCACGCCGAGCTTTTCGCGGACGAGCTTTTCTATGTAAGCGGCGTCCTCCGGCGTGTCGCCGTGACTGATGAAAACGGTCTGGTCGGCAGGCTCGATTGCGCTTTTTTCCATGTGCGCGACCAGTTCCTCAAGACTCTTTTTCCGCCCGCGGACCTTGTCCACAGGAATGAGCTTTCCTTCGTTGTCAACATGCATGATGGGCTTGACGCTCAGCACCGTTCCGACGAGTGCCGCAGTAGCCGAGACCCTGCCGCCACGCTTGAGGAACTTGAGGTCGTCTACCGTGAACCAGTGCGCAAGATGGAGCTTGTTGTCTTCGATCCACTGCGCGAGATCTTCGATGCTCATACCTTCCTCGGCACGCTTTGCGGCGTAATAGGTCAGGAGCCCTTCACCGCCCGTCGCACTCAGAGAATCGACGATCAAAAGCTTGCGGTCCGGAAACTCCTCCTTCAGGTCCTCAATCGCAATGCAAATGGAAGTGTAAGTACTCGAAAGGCCGGAGGAAAAGCAGATGTAAAGAATGTCCAGACCCTGCTTAAGAAACGGCCGCACTTCATCCTTAAAGCTCTCGCCGTTGACCTGCGTGGTTGAGGAGACCTTGCCGGCGCGGAGCATATCGTAGAAGTCATGCGAGGAGAGATTACGGTTGTCCGCCGTGATAAGATAGTCCGTGCCGTCGATGACACAGTGCATGGGTATAACGTGAACGTCCAGCTTCCCCACGAGCTCCAAAGGCAGATCGGATGTAGCATCCGTCACGATTTGATAATTTTTCATGTGTTCCCCTTTCTGCTTTGCGTGTCTTTGCCGGACGGGCTGGCTTTTCCGCCGGCGCGCGGAGTCAGATTCCGGCATTTCCCCGCTTTACGGAGGACGGAGCGGTTTTCGCGTAACACTTAGTTATAAAGACACAAAAAAGGTGTTTTGTCAAGACACAGAAATTTTGTCGAACGAAAAGTACAAAAGGGAGAAACGGAATTTTTTACGGACACTTGCATTTGTGTGTACAGGAAACTTCACTTTGCGGCGCAGGGGCGGAGGGAATCACGAAGAAAGGAGAAAAATGAACACACAAATCGTATATGTTGCAGCAATCACCATCATTGCGTGGCTTGCCGCCTGTGCCGTCAAAGCGACGAAACTGGATAATCGCTGGCTGCCGGTCATCTGCGGCAGCTGCGGCGGTATACTTGGCCTTGTCGGCCTTTATACGACGCCCGGTTTCCCGGCAGACGACGCGCTCAACGCGGTCGCCATCGGAATCGTTTCCGGCCTTGCGGCGACCGGCTCGCACGAAATGATCAAGCAGATAACAGGGGGAAAGATCGATGCAGATAACGGAAAAGAAATATGACTGGGCCTATGGGCTCACGGCGCGAAGCGTTACGACGCATCTTGTGCTGCACCACGCGGCAGCCACTCGGGCCACAGCGGACAGCATACATAGCTATCACAAATCGAAAGGCTGGGCCGGCATTGCTTACCACTATTTCATCGCAAAGGACGGTACGATCACCCGCGGCCGCCCGGAGAATATGATCGGCGCGCATACAACGAACTGGAATTATTGCTCGATCGGCATTTGCTTTGAGGGAAATTTTGAAAGCGAAACAATGCCGCCAGCGCAGATCGAAGCCGGCCGTGCGCTGATAGAAGACATCAAAGCGCGCTATCCGAACATCGTCGTCGCCAGACACTCCGAACTGGGACAGACGGCATGTCCGGGAAAGAACTTTCCGTTTATGCAGATGGTCAGCGGTGCGGAGTCTGCGCGAGCCGCAGAGCAGGACAAAGCACCGGCAGACTGGGCTAAAGCAGCCTGCGACGCGGCTGTTCGAAAGGGCGTGTTCGTCGGTGACGGCGGCGATTTCCGCTGGCACGATCCCGTGACCCGCGAGGAACTCGCGGTCATTCTCGGACGCTTGCAGGCACTTTAAAAAATAAGCGGACGCGGCGAAAAGAAAAACTCCCTCCACAAAACGCCCATCCTCTATCCCCGCAGGGTCTCTGACCCGGCGGGGACTTTTTTTCCCCGTAACCGCGCGGCACGCGCGCGCATAGCATGGAGCAAAGAGAGAATGGAAACGATGGAAGCGCCGTTCGCACGGCGGCGAGCATACACAAAAACCTACGGGGAAAGGAAGAGTAAAAAATGTGTGGAAACATGAATGGCTGCTTGTGGGTAGTTATCATTATCGTTGTGCTGATGTGCTGCGGCGGCTGTGGTGGCGGCTGCGGCTGCGGAAACTGCTCGGACTGCTGAACACAGCGGTATCTGTGCGCGGCGGATGCCGCGCACAAATGGGGAGGGCGCGCCGGCAGGCGCGTCCTTTTCTTATTTGGGTTTCCGAAGCAGGGAAAGCGGCGCGCACGGGCGCGGCAGCTGCATGTGAAAGACCATCATTGGGTGGATGGCCTCGGAGATCGGCTCGCTGTTTTCATCCGTCATAGGACCTGCCGTGAAGCGGACCGGCTCTCCATCGCAGGTGAGAAGCTCAAGCGTATCCCCTGTGCCGAAGCGATTGCGCTGGGTGAGCGTCGCGTTTCCGCTTTCGTCACAGTACTCAACAACGGCGCAGACATCCGCCTGCGCGAAATAGAGCGTGTCGTTCGCGCCGTAATACTGGCCCGGATCTCCGTAGTAAAAACCCGTGCAGTATTTGCGATGACTGAGCTTTTGCAGCTCGTCGACCCAGACGCGCGGCAGGGGAGCGCCGTCAACGGCGGCATCGAGCGCGTGCCGGTAGGCATTCGTAACGACAGCGGCATAGTAGGCTGATTTCATGCGGCCCTCGATCTTGAAGCTCTCGATTCCGGCATCCATAAGCTCCGGCAGATGCTCGATCATGCACAGGTCGTTACTGTTGAGAATGTATGTTCCACCGTCGTCCTCCGTGATGTCATAGGCTTCACCGGGGCGCTTTTCCTCGATGAGATGGTATTTCCAGCGGCATGGCTGGGCACATTCGCCGCGATTGGCGTCGCGCCCGGCAAGATAGTTCGACAGCAGGCAGCGGCCCGAGAACGAAACGCACATGGCTCCGTGGACGAATGCCTCAAGCGCGAGAGCGGGCGGCGCCTTCCTACGGATCTCGCGGATCTCCGCGAGACTCAGCTCGCGGGCGAGGACCGCACGGGACGCACCCATTTCGTAGAGGACCCGGCAAGTCTCGCTGTTGACGACGCCGAGCTGTGTGGAGACATGCTTTTCAACGTCCGGCGCGTACTGCTTTGCCAGCGACAGGACACCGAGGTCGGCAATGATGAGCGCATCAACGCCGAGCGTGTTGAGATAACGGAGATAGTCCGGCAGTCGCGCAAGCTCGTCCTCGCGCGGGAGCGTGTTCACGGTGACATGGACCTTTACACCCGCTTCGTGGCAGAGCGTGACGGCGGTTTTGAGTTCGTCGCGGTCGAAGTTTCCGGCAGAGGCACGCAGGCCGAATTCCTTTCCTGCGAGGTAGACAGCGTCCGCTCCGTAGTGCAGGACCATGTGCAGGCGCTCCATGTCGCCGGCGGGGGAGAGAAGCTCAGGCTTCATTGCGCTTTTCCTTTCGTAAAAAGAAGTAGAGTGGGGACGAGGCTGCCGCAGGGGCGCGGATGTCCCGGCTTTGCGGACAAAATACAGTGTAAGGCTTCGGAGAAAATTCTCCGAAGCCTTACACCGTCGAGCGGCGCAAGCGCAAGACGATGCCCGCGGTGTTTACGCCGTGTGCGGCCGCGGAAGTCCCACAGGGACTTACCGGCGGCTTTAGTAGCTCTGCGTTGCGACGAAAGAGTTGAAAGCACTGGAATTGGTGAAGAATTTGTGCTTTCCGGTTGCCGAGTCGAGCGCATAATAGTAGTAATTTGTGACGGCGGGCTTGAGCGTTGCCGTGATCGAAGCGATGCCCGGGTTTGCGATTGGGGTTGGCGGCAGGCCCTTGTTTTTACGGGTGTTGTAGGGACTGTCGATCGAGAGATCTGCGTCTGTGAGCGTTTCCTTGTGCTCGGGCAGAACGTACTGGATCGTTGCGTCGATGCCGAGCGGCATGTTGGCCTTCATGCGGTTGTAGATGACGCTTGCGATGATCGCGCGCTCATCGTCGTTTGCCGCTTCCTTTTCGATCATGGAAGCAATGTTCATTACATCGCGCATCGAAAGATTTTTCTGTTCCGCGATCTGCCACATCTCGGCGGTGAGCTTGGAATGGAAGTTCTTGAGGAAAATGTCAATGGCGGCTTCCGGCGTCATGCCCTGATAAAATTCGTAGGTATCCGGGAAGAGGAAACCTTCAAGACGCTTCGCGTCGCCCATCGGGATGCCTTCGAGGAATTTGTAGCTGAATTCCGTGTTTGCCGCGCAGTCCATGAGTTCGTCATAGGTGCAGATCTTGTTTTCCTCGAGCTTTTTGAAAATTTCTCCCTCGGTGTAGCCCTCCGGGAACATGACTTTGATCTTGACCTGTGAGTCGCTGCCGTACTGCATCTTCTTGACGATGGCCCTGTAGTCATACTGCGTGGAGAGATTGTAGGAGCCGGGGTCAATCTTCTCAGCCGCGTGGGAGATGGAGGCATAGAGCCTGAACAGCCCCTTATACTGAATGATGCCTGCATCCTTGAGGAGAGAGGCAACCTTCCCAATGTTTGCGGACTTGACGGTCTTTTCGCTGGTCGTCCCGTCCTCCGCCGTGACCGTGACCTGTTTTGTCGTGAAGTCTTCGTCCGGGATCGTGACTTGGGCAGTGATCTCCTCTTTGTTGAGCGCAAAGACGTCGCTCGCGGCCATCCAACCGAGACAGGCGAGAATGATACTGACACTGAGAATGAAAACGAAGTACATAAGCCCGCCCAGACAGCCGCTGCCGGTCTCCCGGCCCTTTGTCACGGGCGCGTCTGCATAGGAAAGGCGCTGGGGCGGAACGCGGGACGCAGGCTGGGTCGGCCTGTCGTAACGGATGCGCTCTGCACCGGGAGGTGTGGCGCCGTGCTTGGGCGTCGTTGGCGTGTCGTAGCGAATGCGTTCCGAGCCGGGGGGCGAGACACGGTTCGGCCTGGAAGGCGCATCCGACGGATTGTAGCCGAGCTGCTTGCGCAGTTCGTCGAGATTGTAGCTGTTCGCGGAACTGTCATCCCGGTAATTCTTATCTGACATCGGCAAACTCCTAACATGTTAAAGCTCTTAGCCCGTTTTCCGGGACAGGAACCCCGAAAGCGGGTGGAGCATAAGATATGGCGTAAGGCAATCGGCCTTACAGAACGCCGGATAAAAAGCCGTTCCCCGCGCGGAACGGCGATGGAAAATCCCGCGCGGAAAAGGGGAGCAATAAAATGTGTGGATGCGGAAACGGATTTAACGGCTGCCTCTGGGTGATCGTTATCATCGTTGTTCTTGCCTGCTGCTGCGGTGGCTGCGGAGGCGGATGCAACTGTGGCTGCGACAGTAATCGTTGCTGCTAAGAGGCAAGAGCTGACCGATCATTCGCTGCGGGGCCCTTTCAGGGCCTCGCAGTTTTTTTCTCGGTTATGAGACAGTCAACGCGCTGGTCGTGCGGTTCGCGAGGGACCTGTTCGGCAAGCAGCGCTTCGCGGCACAGGCCGATCTTGAAAGCCGGACAGTCCGCAAGAAAGCGGTCATAATAGCCGCCGCCGCGGCCGAGCCGGTAAAGCGCTTTGTCATAGCAGAGCGCGGGGACGATCACCACATCGCCCGCTTCCGGTGTGAGCCGGGGAGCGTCGTTCGGCGGCTGGGGAATGCCGTAGACCCCTGTTGGAAGTTCCGAGAGGGGACGCTCCAGAAGCGCAAAGTCCATTTTGCCTGCGTCAAGGTTCGTAGGTGCGGCGACAGGCTTTTTGAGTTTTCGGCAGAGATCGATGAGCGAGCGCGTGTCGACCTCGCGGCCAAAGCTGATGTAGAGAAAGACACGCTTTGCGGACTGAAACTCGGGGAGCGCGATCAGGTTTTTCAGAATACCTCTGTCGCTGTCCGCAAGATAGACAAGGGAGAGCGCGGCGGTACGGGCGCGAATGTCCGCGCGGAAGGCGTCTTTTTCGGTCATACGCGATAACACATGCCCTCGCGGACATCCTCCGAGACACGCTCGCCTTTCAGATGCGCGAGCAGAGCGTAGCCAAAGTCCAGCGCCGAACCGGGCGCACGCCCGGTGATGAGCGGTCCATCCTGCATGGTGGCGCTTTCACAGTGGCAGACGGCTTTTTCCATGAGCTTTTCGCAGCCGGGATAGCAGGTGATGTGCTTCCCGTCGAGCAGACCGAGCTTCGCGAGAACGGACGGACCCGCGCAAATCGCGGCGAGCTCCGCGCCGTCATCAGCGGCTTTCGCGATCATCGACATGACCGGCCCGTCGTGCTTGATCGAGTTCACACCGCCCATGCCGCCCGGAATGACGAGCGTATCGCCCCTATGGGGAGCGATATCGCTTGCAAAGACATCTGCCGTGAGCGAAATACCCGTGCCTCCCGAAACCGTCAGCGAGGGCCCCACGGCCGCGTAGCGTACGTCAACTCCGCCGCGGCGGAGAATATCGCCGGGCGCAACGGCTTCGATCTCCTCAAAGCCTTGACCAAGAATTATATATACCATCCGTCGAGAACTCCTTTCACGACCTTGTAAATATCTTCCTGTATGTCTGCAATGGGGCGGACCGCACCGCCTTCGGTGCAACGTATTTTTTGCCAACCGAGATGGTCGGCGGCGTAGGCGCCCGTTTCAAGACAGGCGCGGAGATAGTCTGTGTGCGTTTCGTGGATATCGCCGTGGGTTTGCGTTTCGGACTGCCGACGGGCCATCTGGGCAAGACAGGCTTCAAGCGTGGTATCCATGTATAGGACGGTGTCCGGCTTCGGAAGTTCCATTTTGTCGAATTCAAAATCATACAGCCAGTCTAAAAACGCAGGCAGCTCCGCTCGGGGGAGCTTCGCGCCTTGATGGATGGCGTTTGAGGTGGTGTAGCGGTCGCAGAGTACCAGCCCGCCGTTTTGATAATATGCGCCCCAGTCGGTCTTGTAAGACGCATAGCGGTCCACGAAAAAGAAGGTCGAAGCGGCATAGGCGCTCACATCCTCCGGGTTCTGAGCGAATTCGCCGTTTAGATAAGAGCGTAAAAGGGCAGAGGAGCTGTTGGCATAGCGGGGGAAAGTGACCTGTCGAAAATCGCGGCCCTCCGCCTTCAGACGGTCTGTGAGCAGTTTGAACTGCGTTGATTTGCCGCTGCCGTCAATGCCCTCAAAAACGATCAGTTTTCCCGTTGCCATACGTGTACTCCCTGTTAGTATTTCCCGCCCAAGCGCTTTCCGATCACAGCGAAGCCGAATTTCGGAAGATTTGACATGCGCTTTGCACGGCTCGGCTCTTTTAAGAGCCTGTAAAACCACTCCAGACCGAGCTTCTGCCAGAGCTCCGGCGCGCGCTCCGTGACGCCTGCAAAGACGTCCAGCGAGCCGCCAAGCCCGGCCATGAGACCGACGCGAAGCTTTGGTGCGTTTGCCTGCATCCAGAGCTCCTGTTTTGGCGCGCCGAGACACACCAGCAGAAGATCCGGCTCCGCGGCGTTGATCTTATCGATTATCGGCGCGTCATCTTGGAAATAGCCGTCGTTCGATCCGCAGATATTCAGACCGGGAAAGCGCTCTTTGAGCGCCGCCGCCGCCATTTCGGCTACGCCGGGCTTCGCGCCCAGCAGAAAGAGCTTCTGCCCGTTTTCGGCCATTTTCGCCATCAGATTTGTCGCAAAATCGATGCCGGGGATCTTTTCTTTTAACGGCGTGCCAAGAATGCGCGCGCCTTTTACAACGCCAATCCCGTCCGGCAGAACGAGTGCCGCGTGTTCAACGGCGTTCATAAGCGCTGCGTCCTCGCGGGCGAGCATCACGATCTCCGGGTTCGGCGTGACCACATAGGCCGCCCTTTTTTCCGCAATGAGCGCCAGCGCGCGCTGCACGGCTTCGTCCATCGTCAGACTGTCAAAGCCGACGCCGAGGACGTTGATTCGATCTGTCATACCTGTCCAAGCACCTCGCCGATCTTGTCGTGGATAATGAGATTGGCGTTGCCGTCGTAAGGCGTCGCCTGCTTGTTGATGAGAACAAGCTTATTTCCGCGGTAATAGTTGATAAGTCCGGCGGCGGGATAGACGTTCAAGGACGTTCCGCCGACGATGAGTACGTCGCACTGGGAGATCGCCATGACGGATTCCGTGATCACGCGCTCATTGAGGCTCTCGCCATAGAGCACGACGTCCGGCCGGACGATGCCGCCGCAGGAGCAACGGGGCACGCCGGTGCATTTGACGACCTCGTCCTCCGGCATCTCTTTGCCGCAGCGGGTGCAGTAAAAACGGTGGGTGGTGCCGTGAAGCTCCAAGACGTTTTTGCTGCCGGCCGCCTGATGCAGGCCGTCGATGTTCTGCGTTACGACGGCGCGCAGCTTGCCCTCTTTTTCAAGCTCGGCAAGACGGATGTGCGCCTTGTTGGGCAGAACTCCGGTCACAAAGAGCTTCTCCCGGCAGAATTTATAGAATTCTTCCGGCATTTCCTCGAAAAATTCGTGGCTCAAAATCTGTTCGGGCGGGTATTTGTATTTCTGGTTGTAGAGACCGTCCACACTGCGGAAATCCGGAATGCCGCTCTCGGTCGAGACGCCGGCACCGCCGAAGAAAACGATGTTATCGCTGCCGGCGATGATGTCGCGCAGCTCGGCAATTTTTTCGTCCATAGGTTACACCCTCCCGTTTTGTTCAATGTGTTCTTGCAAGTCTTAATATTATACACATTTATGCAGAGTTCTGCAAGATAAAATGAAAAAAGTACCGGAAAACAGCTTTTGTCTGTTTCCCGGTACGGAATGCATTCAGTTCTGCGGGTTCATCGTGTAGTTGGGGGCTTCTTTTGTGATATAGATGTCGTGCGGATGGCTCTCGCGCAGGCCGGCGTTTGTGATGCGGACAAAGCGGCTGCGGGTACGCAGCGCTTCAATGTCGGCGCAGCCGGTGTAGCCCATGCCGGAGCGGAGGCCGCCCATGAGCTGGAAGATGGAGTCCGAAACCGATCCGCGGTAGGGGACACGGCCCTCGACGCCTTCGGGGACAAGTTTTTTGTTGTCCTCCTGGAAATAGCGGTCCTTCGAGCCTTTTGCCATTGCGGAGAGACTGCCCATGCCGCGGTAGACCTTGAAGCTGCGGCCTTGATAGACCTCGGTGTCACCGGGACTCTCCTCGCAGCCGGCGAACAGGGAGCCGAGCATGACGACGGAAGCACCGCCGGCGATCGCCTTGACGATGTCGCCCGAATATTTGATGCCGCCGTCGGCAATGATGGGAATGCCGTATTTTTCACCCATGGCCGCACACTCTAGAACGGCGGTCATCTGCGGCACGCCAATACCGGCGACGACGCGGGTCGTGCAGATGGAGCCGGGGCCGATACCGACCTTGACCGCGTCCGCGCCCGCCTTGATGAGTGCCTCGGTGGCCTCGGCGGTGGCGACGTTTCCGGCGATGAGCTCAACGTCGGGGAAGTGTTCTTTCACAAGGGCGACTTTTTCGAGAATGTTTTTCGAGTGGCCGTGTGCGCTGTCGAGCACCAATACGTCTACGCCCGCACTCACAAGCGCGCCTGCGCGGTCAAGCACATCCGAGGTCGCGCCGATAGCGGCGGCGCAGAGCAGACGGCCGTGTTCGTCCTTGGCGGAGTGGGGATAGGTGAGCGCCTTTTCGATGTCCTTGATGGTGATGAGACCGCGGAGATGGCCCTGGTCATCAACGATGGGGAGCTTTTCGATCTTGTGCTGATGAAGAATGGCCTTGGCTTCGTCGAGCGTTGTTCCGACACGGCCGGTGACAAGGTGATCTTTCGTCATCACATCCCCGATAGAGCGGGTCATGTCCTCTTCAAACTTCATGTCGCGGTTTGTGATGATGCCGATGAGGATGCCGTCCGTGTCAACGATGGGGACGCCGGAAATGCGGAACTTCGCCATGAGCGCGTCCGCCTCGCCGAGCGTGTGGTCCGCTGTGAGCGAAAACGGATTGGTGATGACGCCGTTTTCGGAGCGCTTGACGAGATCGACCTGATCCGCCTGCGCTTCGATCGACATGTTTTTGTGAATGACGCCGATACCGCCTTCACGCGCCATTGCGATCGCCATCCGGTACTCCGTGACCGTGTCCATCGCGGCGCTCATAAGCGGGATCTTCAACGCGATTTTTTTTGTGAGACGCGTTGATAGGTCGATGTCCGCAGGCAGTACGTCGCTTGCCGCCGGGACCAGAAGCACATCATCGTAGGTGAGCCCCTCACCGACGAATCGCTGTGCATAAGGCTTGTCCATTTCCATTTTATTCGCTCCCCTTTTTTTGATTTTTGCTATTGTACCCTATTGGCAAACAGACTGTCAACGGCGAATTACTCCATTCGCCAGAATCTTTTTCTTTTTGTCAAATTGACCGATTTCGAGCGGTTTTGCGTGCCAAAATATACGCTTATCGGACGATGCAGCGGTCCTCGCAGTTCTCCGTTTTCGGAAAGCGGCCCCGACCGCGTTCGTAATAAAATATGTATTGCTGCGCAAGCCCCGCACCCGGGCCGAGGACGGCGGGATCGTAGTCTGGCGGGAAGTGCGCCGCCAGCGCGCGACGCATCCAGACGTCCACCGGGAAACGGCTCATTTTATGTAAACCATAGAGCAAAAAACAGTTTGCGACCTTTGCACCGACGCCGGGCAGACCCCGGATCTTGGAAAACACTTCCTCGTCCGGCAGGACACTGAGCGCGCCGAGATCGAGCACGCCGCTGTCAATGCGCCGGGCGGCTTCGAGGACATAGGCCGTCCGGTAACCGGCGCGTAGCGGAGCGAGGTCCGATTCCGACAGCGGTGCGATGCGCGCGGCGGAGGGAAACGTGTACTGTCCGCCCGGCAGAGACTCGCCAAAGCAGCGGCAGAGCGCCGCAACGATTTTTTGAATGCGCGGGATATTGTTGCATTGGGAGAGAATGAAGCTGCACAGCGCTTCCCACGGTTCCTGACGCAAAATGCGAATGCCGTGTCCGTATGCCATGCATTCAAGCAGGTAGGGCGGGTCAGTAAAGCGTTTTTCGAATGCGGCGTAGTCCGCGTCGAGGTCAAAGTATTGCCGCCAGAAGGGCAGCTCGTCCGCCGCCGCATCGCAGAAAACGGCACCGCCGGTTTCCCAGAGCGTCAGAGCCTTTCCGTAAGCCACGCCGCGGTAGCTCCCGTCTGTTCCCGCTTCCCAACGAAAGCACTGGCCGCACGAAAAGGTCTTTTTTAAGTTCAGCTCCTGCCCGGAGGCCAGATAGTTTCCGTCCATAAAACGCCTGCCTTCCGACGTTGTCCGCGCTGCACGCAGCATGGGCAGCTTTGCAAAAATCCCGCCTCATAAGAGACGGGATCATTTGATTCAAAAAAATTAGTTGTAGTGCTTGTTCTTGTTTTTTCTGGCGGCCTCGGACTTTTTGCGACGCTTTACGCTCGGACTCTGGTAGTATTCCTTTTTCCTGAGGTCCGACATAACTCCGGACTTCGCGCAGCTTCTCTTAAATCTCTTAAGAGCGCTGTCCAGAGATTCGTTCTCTTTGACGCGTACTTCTGACATTCTGTTTCCCTCCCTCCAAATACGCCTTTCGGCGCTTTAAGGGCCATTGTCAATGGCTTTAGCATCTGCAATTATAAAGGTTTTCACCTACCTTGTCAAGCAAAATTCACAAATCCGGGGAAACAGGACCGTCAAACTGCGCTTTTTGCCCGCTTTCGACGATTTAAACAAGTTCAAACGTTTGACAGCGGATAAATTGTGCTTGTAAAATTTTCTGGCAGTGCGTATAATAAACTGGATAAAGGGGGAGTCGCATATATGGAAACGAATCCGATCCTTCTCAGCTCGCTTTCGATCGACAGCGATATTCCGCTGTACTCACAGCTCGTGAGCATCGTGAAAAGAAACATCACCGCCGGAACGCTTGCGCCCGGCGAGCTTTTACCATCCGAATCGGAGCTTTGCAAAACCTTCGATATCAGCCGAAGCACCGTCCGGCAGGCGATCGGCTATCTTGAGGCCGAAGGTCTTGTTGTCCGCAAGCAGGGCAGGGGGACCTTCGTTGCGGAACCGAAAATGCGCCGTAAGACAGAAAACGTCTACTCCTTCACCTCCGAGATCACCGCAATGGGACTGACCCCGTCGTCCACGCTCATTGAGTTCGAGGTCATCCCCCCGACGCCGGACATCATGCGTGTGCTGGAACTCTCTTCGGCGGACAAGCTGGTCTACCGCTTCACGCGCATCCGAAATGTAAATGATGAGCCGCTGATCCTGGAGACATCCTTTTATCCCCAGTATATCTATCCCAAACTCACACGGGAGCTTTTAAAGACACATAGCTTTTACAGCCTCCTCTATGAGGTCGGCATTGCCCCGGCATCTGCGGTGGACTCCTATGAAGCAGTCGTCCTCGGCAAGGAAGAAGCCGAAATGCTCGGCTGCCGTCCCGGCGCCTGCGCATTTTCCGTTCAGCGCAGAACGCGCACGGAAACGGGAATGATATATGAATACACCCAGAGCCTGATCCGCGCCGACCGCGTGACGCTCGACGTTTATCTCCACAAGGACGGCGTATCCTTTACCCGCAGCGTCGACAAATAAGCGCACACCAGTACCGCTCCCAGGGCGAAACTTTGAGATATATTTTTTAGGAGGAATTTCACATGAGTAAGATCAGAGTAGGTATCAATGGTTTCGGCAGAATCGGCCGTCTCGTTTTCCGCGCGGGGATCAATAACGAAAACATTGAATTCGTCGGCATCAACGATATGCTCACGCCCGATTATATGGCTTATATGCTGAAGTACGACACGATGCACGGTATCTTTGACGGTACCGTTTCCTACACCGATAAATCCATCGTCGTCAACGGCCAGGACATCCCCGTGTTCTGCGAGAAGGACCCGTCCCAGCTTCCCTGGGGAAAGCTCGATACCGATTTTGTCGTTGAGTCCACCGGTCTCTTCACCAAAATGGAAAAGGCGGAAGGCCATCTCAAGGCCGGCGCAAAGAAGGTCGTCATCTCCGCTCCGTCCGCAGATGCGCCGATGTTCGTCATGGGCGTCAACGAAAAGACCTACAAGCCCGACATGAAGATCGTTTCCAACGCGTCCTGCACCACGAACTGCCTTGCTCCGCTTGCCAAGGTCGTCCACGACAACTTCGGCATCGAGAGCGGCCTTATGACCACCGTTCACTCCGCCACCGCGACCCAGCGCACGGTCGATGGCCCGTCCGTTAAGGACTGGCGCGGCGGCAGAGCGGCTTCCGGCAACATCATCCCCTCGACCACCGGCGCAGCCAAGGCGGTCGGCAAGGTCATCCCGGACCTCGCAGGCAAGCTTACCGGCATGTCCATGCGTGTCCCGACGCTGGATGTCTCCGTCGTTGACCTCACCGCGAACCTCAAGACCGCCACGGATTATGATGCGATCTGCGCAGCCATGAAGAAGGCTTCCGAGGGTGAACTCAAGGGCATCCTCGGCTACACGGACGAGATGCTCGTCTCCTCCGATTTCCTCGGCGATCCGCGTACCTCCATCTTCGACGCGAAAGCCGGTATCATGCTCAACGAGAAGTTCGTAAAGCTCATCGCGTGGTACGACAATGAATGGGGTTATTCCAACAAGGTCCTCGACCTCATCCAGCACATCAGCACGGTGAAATAAAGGATAAAAAAGATCCGCCTTTCGGCGGATCTTTTTTATCCTATGCCCGGAGCGGGGGCATAAGGTCAGGCATATAGAAAATATTCACATTGTGGTTTTTCAGAAAGAACAGGCGAAAGACAAGGTTATCGCCCGTGGCGTAGCCTTTCAGCGACATCGCCTTATCGTAGAGCTCGATGCTCTCGATGCGCTCTGCCGTTGCCGGAACCTTTCGCGCGAGCAGAACAGCGCTGTAAATGGTTGAAAGGCAGGCGTCAAAGGCGAAGCGAATGTCATTTTCCATGGTGTAGCCTTCGTGCTGATAGTTGCGCTTGCTGTTGGCAATGCGCAGAAGCATCATATGCTCGCCGGGGATCGGCTCAAGCGGCTCGGCGCCATTGAGGTCGAGAAGCTTCGTGCAGTTTTGGCGCAGATATTCGTCCAGATCGCGCTCATAGGTGATGTGCTGCGGAAGACTGCCGGAAAAATCGGGGTTGTGCGCAAAGCAGAAATAGTCGCAGATGAAGTGGCACATCAGCCCGAGACGCATGGAGTATTCCGGACCGATCACGCCTTTCTCGGAAACGCGGGTCTCCGACAGGAGCTTTACGAATTTTGAGATCATGTGGTTGCAGGTCCATGTGAAGTGCGGGCGGACATACAGCGCGGGAACATAGTCCGGCGCAATGTTTCCATAGACGAAAGCAACGCGGCTGAGTTCAATGCCGCGAGCCTTCAGCGAGGCGCAGAGGAAGTGCGCCATTGCAAAATGAGTCGTCGATTTCATGTAGTTCCTTCTCTCTGCGCGGCAGATGACACTGTCGGTATATCTCTTTTGTAACAGGTTTCGAATGCCATGTCAAGTCTGAATTCGCTGGCATTTTGTGCGTTATGCCTAGTTGATTGCTGCATTTCAAGATAAAACGACAAATCTCCGAGAAACGCGGAACGATATAAAATATTTTTTAGGATCTAACAAAAACAGGAAGGAGGTACACGCACAGATAGGATTGGCAGTGACTGCAAAAATATTTACAATTCTCAGGAACTTATCGGGCAGTTGTTCCGTCAAAGAAACAGTTCGCTAGGATGTTGACAGGAAAATAACAGCATGTTATAGTGATTACTGTATTAGTACGAATAATACACGTTAATGTTATTGAGTGAGGACAAAAAGATATGAGAAAAAACACCCATTTCCGGCGGATTCTCTCGGTTGCACTTACGGGGACGCTGCTTGCAGGTCTGCTTGCGGGCTGCGGCTCCAAAAAAAGCGACGCCGGTCTGTCGCCCTATGTCTATGTGCCCACGTATATTGACCTGCCGAAGGAGGTCACAGAGGTGATGGCCCCGACGCTCGCGGGCGACACAGTTTATTTTTCCATGAACGCTTATGTGCATGCGGACGGAACGCCCGCGACAGCCGATGAAGTGGCAGGAACGGACGGTACAGTTTCGGGCACGGATATCGGCGGAGATGCGGAGGGACTTCAGTCCCGCATTCAGCTTTACAGCATCAAGCGGGACGGCACGGGCTTTACAAAGCTCTCCGACTACCAGCAAAAGCAGGTTCCGACCAACGATTACGCTTATGCAAACCTCGACCGCATGGTTGTGGACGAGGCGGGGAATATCTGGATCGTGGAGGAATTCACGCAGTCGATTTACGATCTGCCTGCGGGCTTTGATATGAATTCGCAGGACCCGTCGGACTACTATCAGGGTGAAGACCGCCATATCTACATACGCAAGCTTTCAAGCACCGGCAAGGAACTCTCCTGCACCGACTTTGTTGAACTTGCCGCCGGAGATGCCGCGTCCGGTGCCGACCCGGAAAACAACTACATCTCCGTCAGCGACATGTGTATCGGAAAGGGCGGAAACATCTATATTGCCGATAACAACTCCAGTCAGATCTATGGGATCGGCTCGGACGGAAAGCTCGTCTGCAAGCTTTCCGCCGAAAACGCCTACATAGGCAACATTATGACGCTCAAGGACGGCAGCACCGGCGTTTTATTGACGAGCGATGATGGCAAGGACTCCGTCAAAATGATCAATGCCGCAGGAAATGCCTGGGGAGAAGAGAAAGCGCTCAGCGTGAACGTCTGGAACGCCAGCGCAGGCGGCAAGGACTATGATTTCTGCTACAACGAAGGCACCACGTTCTATGGATATAAGTTTGCTTCCAATACGAACGAAAGCATTCTCACGTGGATCAACTGCGATGTCGACAGCAGCAGCCTGTCCTTTGCGACGATGCTCGATGACGGCGATGTCTTTGCCATTGTTGGCGGCATCGGCGGTGATCTGGAGTATGCGGCCATGAGCAGCACAGCGGAGATGGACGGCCCCGACGACAGCGGCTACCAGTTTGTACTGCTCAAAAAGACCGCCCGCAAGGACGTAAAGCAGAAGACCACGCTCACCCTCGCGACGATGTACCTCGACTATAACATCCGAAAAGAGATCCTTGCTTTCAATAAGAGCAGCGACTCTACGCGGATCGAGGTCAAGGACTATTCCGAATTCAACACCAGCGACGACTACAACGCCGGGATCACGAAGCTCTCGACCGAGATGGTTTCCGGTAACATTCCGGACCTCATTGACGTTTCGGAGCTTCCCTATCGCCAGTATGCCGCCAAGGGCCTTCTGGAGGACCTCTACCCGTATATTGACAAAGACAGCAGCTATAAGCGCGACGCGTTCGTGCCGAGCATTCTCAAGGCGAGCGAAATGGACGGAAAGCTCTATATCCTTCCCTCGAACTTCTTTATCATCACGATCGCCGGCAGCGCCAAGACGCTCGGCCCCGATATGGGTTGGACCATGGAAGAGATGCAGAACACCATCAAAGCCCACCCGGAGGCCGATTATCCCTTCGGTGCCTACATGACCCGCAAGGACATCCTCGAAACGCTGTGCATGCTCAATATGGACAATTACATCGACTGGCAGACCGGCAAGTGCAGCTTCGATTCGGACGATTTCAAAAAGCTGCTTGCGTTTGCCAACAGTTTCCCGGAGAACATGCCCGATATGGACAACGAGGAAAATGCGCAGCTTTTTGACGAAGCGGCCATGATTCGGGATGGACGCCAGTTGATGACCTTTACGTCCGTTTCGGACTTTGACTATTTCCAGCAGCTCAAATACCAGTTCGGCGGAGACATCGTTTTCAAGGGTATGCCCGCAAGCGACAGGAAGGGCAACATCGCCATGCTCAGGGGCGGCCTTTCCATGACGACCTCCTGCAAAGACAAGGATGCGGCCTGGCAGTTTATCCGTCGCATTCTCGCGGAGGATTACCAGCAAAAAAGCATCTGGAACCTGCCAATCCTGCAGAAGGCCTATGACGCGAAGCTCGCACAGGCGATGGAGCAGGAATATGAGACCGATGTAAACGGTCAGCAGGTCCCGATGCCGCGTGGCTACTATACCGGCCCGGACGGTCAGGAAACCAAGTACTACGCACTGACGCAGGCGGAGGCCGACCAGATCAAGGCGGTCGTAGACTCTGCCGTACACACGGTGTCCTACGACCCGAGCGTCACCGACATAATCAATGAAGAGGCGGCCTACTATTTCAAGGGCGAAAAGACTGTGGACCAGACCGCCGCTATCATTCAGTCCCGTATGAACGTTTTTGTAAACGAACAGAAATAAACTGCATGGCGGCTCCGGGAGTCCCGATCCGGCACCCGGAGCCCGCAAGGAATCGAGGAAGGCACGATGAAGAAAAAATGGCAGGAGCTCGACGAGAGCAAAAAGGAGCGGTTGCGCGATCTGGCGTTTCTCTCTCCGAGTCTCGTCGGCGTCGCGGTTTTCTTCATTGTGCCGTTCTTTGTCATCGTCTATTACGCGATGGTGAATAACCCCATCCAGCATGAGTTTGTGCTCTTCGACAATTTCATCGCGCTGTTTCGGAACTCCGCGTTCCGCACGGCCTCGAAAAACACGCTTTTTTTCTCTCTCATTGCAGTTCCGCTTGCGGTGATCCTGCCGTTTTTGCTTGCGGTTATGCTGGAAGCGCGCATTCCATTCAAGAGCCAGTTCCGCACGTTTTTTCTCAGCCCGATGATGGTACCGGTGGCGTCGGTCGTCCTCATCTGGCAGGTCATTTTTGCAAACAACGGCGCGATGAACGACTTTCTCGCCCTCTTCGGCGCCGAGCGGATCGACTGGCTCAAATCGAGTTATGCGCAGATCGTCGTTGTGACCATGTACCTCTGGAAGAATATCGGTTACAACATGATCCTCTTTATGGCGGGCCTTGCGAACATTCCGCGTGAGCTCATCGAAGTCGCTGACATCGACGGCGCATCGCCGTGGTTTAAGTTTCAAAACATTACCCTGCGCTACCTCTCGCCGACGATCCTGTTCGTGACCATTCTCTCGCTGATCAATTCCTTCAAGGTCTTCCGGGAGGTCTATCTTCTGACAGGCGAATACCCCGTGGAGAGCCTGTACATGTTACAGCACTTTATGAACAATACGTTCAAGGCCCTCGACTACCAGAAGCTTTCCGCGGCGGCAGTGCTGATGTCGATCGTGATGGTCGGCATTATCGCGTTGCTGTTTATTTGTGAGGACAAGCTCGGAAAGGATGTGGAGGGATGAAGAAAAAACGCTGCTTTGGCCGCGGGGCGCTGACGGTGCTTGCCGCCTTCTTCGCGGTGCTGTTCCTGCTCCCGACCGTGCTGACGATCACGAACTCCTTCATGTCACCTTCCGAGATCTCCGCAAATTACGGCACCGTTTTTCAAAACGCACAGAGCTCGACAAAGACCTATGTGGCCGAAAAGGTGAACCTCAAATTCATCCCCGACAAGGTCACATTCAGTCAGTATTCCACCGCGCTCATCAAGAGCCCGGACTACCTTTTCAAATTCTGGAACTCCGTTTTCCTCGTCGTTCCCATCGTGATTTTGCAGCTGCTCATTGCCGCGCTTGCGGCATACAGTTTCACGCGGTACAGAGGGCGCGCAAAATCGTTTCTCTTTTTCTTTTACGTCATACTGATGCTCATGCCCTATCAGGTGACGCTTGTGCCGAACTACCTCGTTTCAAGCTGGCTCGGCATCCTCAACACACGCTGGGCCATTATCCTACCCGGCAGCTTCGCGCCGTTTTCTGTCTTTCTGCTGACGAAGTTTATGCGGCGCATTCCCAGATCTCTGATCGAAGCGGCAAAGCTCGACGGTGCGGGGGAGTGGACGATTTTCACGAAGATCTGTCTGCCCCAGTGCCGCAGCGCGCTGTATTCGGTGGCAATCCTCGTTTTCATGGACAACTGGAACATGGTCGAGCAGCCGATCATTCTGCTGCCGGACACCTCAAAGCAGCCGCTGAGCGTTTTTCTTTCAACGATCAACGCGGGCGAGGTAGGACTTGCCTTCGCCGTCGCGACGATCTACATGGTCCCGTCGCTGCTGCTGTTTCTCCACGGCGAGGATGCGTTGGTCGAAGGAATCACCAATGCCGGAAGTGTAAAAGGCTAAGATACGATAATTATGTAAACCAAGGCGAAAGGACGAACTGCGTATGGCAGAGCAAAAAGTCAAAAAAAGAGGCTGGGTAAAAAATGCGGCGATCATCTTTCTTGCCGCCATGCTGGTCCTGACTTTCTTTTCGAATACCTTTATGAACCACTCGCTGCCCGAGGTGGCGGCGCAGTATGTCCAGTCCGGCACGATCAACGCTAAAATTCGCGGGACCGGCACCGTTGCCGCCAACGAGAGCTATGAAGTTCAATCAGAGCAGGCGCGCGAGGTGCTGTCCGTCCCTGTGAAAGTCGGGGATAAGGTGAATGTCGGGGACGCGCTGGTGCTTTTCACCGAGGCAGAGAGCGACACGATGAAGCAGGCGCAGGACGAGCTAGACGCTCTGCTGCTGGCCTATAAGAAGGCGCTTTTGAACACCGGCGACGCCGATTATTCAAAGCAGCAGCGCGAGATCGAGTACGCGCAGAAAGCGCTTGACAGGGCCAAGGCCAAGCGCGATGCCGCGGCCTACTCGGAGGCCGAGCTTGCAAAGGCGAAGCAGAACGTGACCAACGCGCAGACAGAGGTCGCCAATGCAAAGGCGAAGCTTGAAGCCGCAACGGACGCCGTGACCAAGGCGCAGAATTACCTTGACGAACTCGGCGGGCTAAAGCCGAGCACCAGTGGGGACTATTCGGCTGTGCTGCGGGCACAGAGCGCGCTGACACAGGCACAAAATGATTTGAATACGAAAACAACGCTGTATCAGGACGACATGGATATACTGACAGAAAGCGCAAGAGCCGATCTGATCAGTAAAGGCGTGACGAATCCGACGGCGAGCCAGATCAATGTCACAAAGGAGACGCTGGCCGCAAAGTATGCCAACACGGGCACTGAAGAGCAGAAAAATATTGCGGAAGAGTATTACGCGCTGAAAGCGGCGCAGGAAAAAGTGGATTCAGCCAGAGACATGCTCAGAGCTGCGCAGGAGTCCTATTACAGCCAGACCTCCTCGGGCAACGAAACAGAGTGGAACCGCCGCAACAAGCTTCTGACTGAGGCAAAGGCCGAGCAGACGAACGCTGAGCGCAGAAAGGCGCGGGCGGACGAAGCAAAGACCGCAGCAGACGAGAAGTATGCCGAGCTCAAGGCGCAGAAGGAGAACTATGAAGCCGCCGTTACGGAGGTCGAAACAGCGCAAAAAGCCATGGAGGACCTGATGTTTGCCCTCGCGGAACAGAAAAAGGCCGATGGCAAGACGCAGGCCGGTGCGGAACTCGATCTCGCGGATCAGCGCCGCCAGATCACGGAAAAGCAAAAAGACATCGCAAAGCTCAAGGAAAACGGCGATGGCTCCGTTATCAAGAGCAAGGTTAACGGCATCGTTTCCAGCGTGAATGTCTCTGCCGGAAAAACCGCCGACGCAGGTGCAACGCTGATGACCGTCGTGGTTCCGGATATGGGATACGGCATCGAGCTTTCCGTTACGAAGGAGCAGGCCAAAAGACTGCAGGTTGGCGACCAGGCCGAGGTCACAACAGGGGCCTGGAATGAGAAGCCGATGACGGCGACGCTTTCGGCAATCAAGACCGACCCCGCGAAGCCCGGCGAAAACAAGCTGCTCACCTTTAAGATCGAGGGTGAGGATGTCGAGGCCGGTACGCAGCTCTCGCTTGCGATCGGCGCGCGCGGCGGCAGTTACGATGCGATTGTCCCCTCAAGCGCGATCCGCTCGGATAACAACGGCAGTTTTGTGCTCGTTGTCGTCTCCAAGAGCAGTCCGCTCGGAAACCGCTATATGGCGCAGCGCGTGGACGTCAAGGTGTTGGCAAGCGACGACACGAACTCCGCTGTTTCGGGCGGTTTGACGACGAGCGATTTCGTTATCACGACCTCAAATAAACCCATCGAACCGGGAAAACTGGTCCGACTTCCCGATTCTGCGCAGTGAGCCGGACAAGGGAAATAAGAGGGGGGAGTAGCCTTGACAAAAACGAAAAAGAGGACCCTCATCTGTGTGAACGGGGTGCTTCTCGCCCTAATGAGCCTTTGCATCTGGCAGTGCAGAGCCTTTGAGACAACGCTCACAAGCCAGCAGGCGGCAAAATACTGGAGGGGCGAGAGCGAGGAGCGCTTCGCGCAGGTATCCTGCTTTTTCCCGACGGATGCCTCCGTCACGACCGACACTGTGAACAGCTTCCGCAAGACCATTGACAAGAAGCTCGGCGAGGCCGGCGTGGAAATGAAGGACGCGGGACGCTCATGGACGGACGCCTATGCTATAGTCGGCAGTCTGAACGTCAGCAGTGAGCGCGCGAGCGCCGAGACGACCGCGATCGCCGTTGGCGGGAATTTCTTCGGCTTTCACCCTTACCGCCTGCTTTCCGGCAATTACCTCAATGAAACGGACCTCATGCAGGATCGCATTGTCATTGACCATGAACTGGCGTGGAAACTCTTCGGCGGAACGCAGCTTGCGGGCCAGTCAGTGACGATAAACGGAAAGCCCTTTTATGTGGCCGGCGTTATCGAGCGGGAGAACGATCGGTTTTCACAGCGCGCGCTATCCGGTGCCGACCCGAATACAGACAGCAGGACGAGCGGCACGCCGCCGCTGCTGTTTCTGTCCTACTCTGCTTACGCGAGTCTCAGCGGCGGCGGGGATGTGTACTCGGACAGCGGCAGCGTCCGCGAGTCCTCCGCTGCGCCGGGATTGAGCTGTTATGAGATCGTCCTGCCGGACCCGATCTCCAAATTCGGTGTAAATTTCGTGGCCGAGAGTTTCAGAGAGCAGAGACCGATTACCGTTGAAAACAGCGCGCGCTACCGCTTTTCGAATATTTGGTCGTTCCTGAAAACACCCGGCGCCCGGAGCGTTATCACAAGCCCCGTCGTCTACCCCTACTGGGAAAACGCCGCGCGTGTTTCGGAGGACTACGTTGCGCGAGCTTATGTTTTGATTGCGCTGCTGGCCGTGTTTCCGCTGCTCTGTCTCGTCTGGCTGATCGTGCGGCTTGTCCGCTTTTTGAGCGCGAAGGTAAAAGTCCTCTGCTTTAATGTCTGGGACGCATGGGATGACCGCTACGGGCGAAGGCAGGCGCGGGAGCAGCGCAAGGCGATGCGCAAAGCGGTCATCGAGGCGGTCGAGAGCGGCGAACTCCCGCCGGAGGAACTGCCCGCGCCGGAAACGGCGGCGGAAAAGTTCGAGGCCCTCTTTGGAAAAACGAAGCGGACGGCGGAAAGGGTGGGGGAAAAGTCGAAACGCCTTTTCCGACGTACTCCGAAAAGACAGTTGCGGGCCAAAGGCCCGCGCCGTCCGGCGAAGAAAGTGAAGCTGCTCGGAGCCGGGAAGAGAACGCGCCGCCGGTCGGCCGGGACACAGACCGCGGAGAGAGCGGCGTCCCTGCTTTCGGAATTTGAGCAGATGGACCTTGAACGCATTGTGCAGGAGGTCCTTGACGAGGAGGCCGCGGCAAACGGCAAAGACAAAAAATAAAAATCGGCTGTCGCATATAACGCGACAGCCGATTTTTACCTCTGCATTTACGCAAGGCCCAGATCGTTGATGTGCTTTCTTGCAAGCGCATAAACACCGTCGAAATCGACATGGGGGTTGTAGATGTCTTCAATGAGATCGTGGGTCGCCTTTGACTTTGCAAGAGAGGCCATTGCGGCGGTTTTGAGTTCGCTTACAAGCTTTTCGCTCTGCCGAAGCTCCGGTTTCAGCGCGCGGAAGCGCTCTGTTTCAACCAGCGCGTCGAAGCGGACGCGGCGTGTGCCGTCGAGCTGTGCGAGCTCGGAGGAGGAAACGATAAAGCCCAGCGAGAGGGACGGGACCAGTACGGCCTCCGGCAGCTCCGGCGTCAGCGGATCGGGGCAGAGCAACACATCGTGACCAGCTTCAAGCGCACAGTCCGCGAGTTTTTGCAGGGCGAGCGAGCCGAGCAACAGACGGTCGTCAAAGACGAAAAAGTGATCGCACAGAGCGCTTGCCGTTTCCGGGAACGAGGCGGGGCCGAAGCAGCTGATGGCGCTGAGAAAGCGACGGGTAAGCTGTCCGCGTTCACGGCGGCGTTTCCCGAATTCACGCGCGGCGATGCCTTCCGCACGCAAGAGAGCCGATGAACGTTCGTCCTCCGTTGTCAGCGCGCCCTGCCAGCCGGTTTTTACCGAACCGGCGGCTCTGAGCATGGCATAGGCCTTTGCGTGGCAGGCCGCGCACTCGGCATAGAGCCCGGTGAGTTCATTGCGACGCTGAGAGATCGCGGGAATGTCGTAGAATACGCCGAGATCAAGGTAGGCTGAATCCGCCGCAGGGAAGTGCGCGTCGGCGACATGCGGTGCGGTGCCGTCCATGTAGGCTGTGTGCAGCTCCGGGATGTAGACGCCGTCGAGCGAGGACGGATCGCCGGAGCAGATGACATATTCGACGTCGTAGCCCGCTTTTTCCGCCGCCGCGCCGATGCGCTTCATAAAACTGGATTTCCCGCAGCCGGGTCCGCCTTTCAAAATCCAGAGAAAGTCGCCGTCCGCCTGCGAGACAAAGCTGTCATAGAGAGAGTAGAAACCCGTCTGTGTATTGCCGCCGAGAAAATAGTATTGTACCATTTGAAAAATCAGCCCCTTTCGCAAATCTATATTGCTTCCAACGATACAGATTATGCCGGAGAGGACTGCCGTGACAGTAAAAAAGCGGGCATCCGACCGCCCGCTGCGCTGCAATAGTGTTTTTTCAGAGAAAAATACCTTGCCCTACGGAGAATTAGATTCTCCGAGGGGGCATGCTGCGAACGACGCGGCGCGGGAACTTTTTGTGCGGGAGCCAGCGAAGCTGGCTCCCGCACAAAATCATCAGATCGTGACAGTTCCGTTATAGACGAGACTTGCGTTGCCGGTGAGATAGACGGTCTCGGGGGTGTAGTTTACGACGAGTGTGCCGCCGGGGACGCGGACCGTTACGTCCTCGCCCATTGCGCAGTAACCGTTTTCGACCGCCGCCACGACCGCCGCACATGCGCCTGTGCCGCAGGCAAGCGTTTCGCCGTTGCCGCGCTCCCAGACGCGCATTTTGAGCGTGTTGCGGTCAACGACGCGGACGAACTCTGTGTTCACGCGCTCCGGGAAGATCGGCGCATTTTCAAACTGCGGGCCGATATTCGGCAGATCGACCTGATCGACTCGCTCAAC
>JBMNPV010000016.1:0-34578 GCA_050943775.1 Oscillospiraceae bacterium | reverse complement strand
GTTTCCATCGAAGCACTGGAGAAAATCGCGGAAGAGATTGAACAGGAGCTTCAGAATTCGCTCGAGCGCGAGGTTTCGACCACGGAGATTGGTGAAATGGTTATGACGCGGCTCAAGGATATAGACGAGGTCGCGTATGTGCGCTTTGCTTCGGTCTACCGCCAGTTTAAGGACGTGAACACGTTCCTTGAAGAGCTGCAAAAGCTGATCGATACGAAAAAATCATAGGATAGCGCCGATCGAGATCTGCTCCATATCGGAAATGTTCTGCAAAAGCTGACGGACCTTCCCGAACTCAGCGGAGGAAACGCTTTCGTCTTTGTCCTCCACTGCGGCGAGCAGATCATAATATGCTTCTGTTACATTGTCCACTTCGCTGTGTCGCAGCATAATGTGCGCATAACGTTTCCATTGCAGCCAGTTATCCAGAGAATCGGAGACCTTGGAAACGGCTTTTTCCGCTGCTCCCTGTTCGTACAGCTCCTGCGCAGTTTGGAGCTCCTGCGAAAACTCCTTTGTTTTGCGCTCTACATAGTGCTCATTCACGATGGCGCCGGCGAGAATCGCCAGAATGACTGCGAGGGCTATAAATTCACGCTTCATTTTTCTGCCTCCATTTTTGCAAAGTAGATTTCGTCGGAATTGTTGACAGACATGAAGTAGACCTGCTTCGGACTGGAGACATGGTGCGCCTGCAGCTGCTTTTGGAGCCACTTTTCATCTTTTCCTGCAATTTTCAGGTTCTCACTCCGTACGCGGCCGTTTGTGATCAGAATGATCGGATATCCCGGATCCTCTGCCGACATCTGCATCTGTCCCACCGTAACGGGACGCTCCGACGGAAATAAGATCAGATTGAGCTGGCCATCCGTTTCGAGAATCGCGTACTCCACCTGACTGATATCGAGCACGCCCTGTGAGCGCAGTTCCTCGGCGAGCTCGTCAAGCGTGAAACGGCACTTTTCCATTTCTTCCTGGCAGATGACCCCTTTGACGATCAAGAAACTCGGCTTGCCGCACAGGAACTCCTTTGCGCGCGGACTTTTGACGATGATACCAGAAATGACCAGCTCACAACAAAAGAGCGTGATGACCGGAAGCAGGCCGTTCATGATCGGAATACCGATATCCTGCAGGGGATGTGCGGCAATGTCTGAGATGAGCACCGCAATGACGAGCTCAGAGAGCTCAAGTTCACCGAGCTGTCGCTTCCCCATGGCCCGCATGGCAAACAGTAGCGATGCATAGACGATGATCGTGCGTAAAAAGACGACTCCCATCGGCACTTCCCCCTTTCACACGCACGTTTAGAATGACCGATCATGCGCAAAATATGAGCGCATTTTTTCCCGGAGGCGAACTTTATGAAATTTACGAAAATGCAGGGTTGCGGCAACGACTATGTCTATGTCAATTGTTTTTCCGAGCAAATCGATGACCGCCCGGCGCTGGCGCGCCGCGTTTCTGACCGCCATTTCGGCATCGGTAGCGACGGATTGATCTGTATTTGTCCATCTGCACTTGCGGATTTTCAGATGGACATGTATAATCTCGACGGCACACAGTCACAGATGTGCGGTAACGGCATCCGTTGTGTCGGAAAATATGTTTATGACCATGGGATGACCGACAAGACCGAGATCACCGTTGAGTCTCACGGCGCAGTCAAAAAGCTCCGGCTGATTCCGGGGGCGGACGGGAAGATCGAACGCGTCCGCGTGGATATGGGCGCGCCGGAGCTGCGGCCTCAGTTTATACCCATTGCGGAGCACGGTTCGACTTTCATAAACAAGTCTGTGATTGTCGGGGACAGCGAGTTTTTTGTGACCTGTCTCTCCGTCGGCAACCCGCACGCCGTGACCTTTGTGGACGATGTTGAGCACTTCGACCTTGAAAAATGGGGGCCGAAGTTTGAAAATCATCCGCTTTTCCCCGAGAAAGTCAATGCCGAATTTGTGGAGATCATCGACGGGCATACGCTGAAAATGCGTGTCTGGGAGCGCGGCTGCGGCGAAACGCTTGCCTGCGGCACCGGCGCGACCGCCACAATGGCGGCGGCAAAGCTCTGCGGCCATGTCGGGGACTCCGCCGTTGTACAGCTTGTCGGCGGCGAACTGCTCATCGAATGGGACGAAAAACAAAACCGGCTCTATATGACCGGCCCCGCCGTCACGGTTTACGACGGCGAACTCTATCTCTGATTTTTCCCTTTCACCCGCGCGGTATTCTGCAAGGAGTAAAGGAGAGTATATAATGATTAAGTTAAATGAAAACTATGCCAAGCTGCCCGGCAGTTATCTCTTCGCGGAGATCGCCCGCCGGACGGCGGCATACAGCGCCGAGCACCCGGAAGCCGACCTCATCAGACTCGGCATCGGCGATGTGACGAAACCGCTGACCCCCGCCGTCGTGGACGCGCTGCACAAAGCGTCGGACGAGATGGCCCGGGCCGAGACTTTCCGCGGTTACGGCCCCTATGAAGGCTACGATTTTCTGCGCGAAGCCATCGTACGCCACGATTACGCCCCCTACGGCGCACCCATTACGAAGGACGATATCTTTGTCTCGGACGGCGCCAAGAGTGATTGCAGCAACATCGTGGACCTCTTTTCACCGGACACGGTTGTTGCGGTCTGTGACCCGGTCTATCCGGTCTACGTCGATTCAAACGCGATAGCCGGACGAGCGGGAGACTGGGACGGCAAGCGCTGGACGAACATCGTCTATCTGCCCTGCAACGAGCAAAACGGCTTTATGCCGGAGCTGCCCGTTCGTACGCCGGACGTCATCTATCTCTGCTTCCCCAACAACCCCACCGGCTCGGTAGCGACGAAGGCACAGCTCAAGATTTGGGTCGATTACGCAATTCGCAACGACGCGATCATCCTCTTTGACGCGGCCTACCGTGAATACATCTCGGAGTCGGACATTCCCCATTCGATTTTTGAGATCGAGGGCGCGACGGACTGCGCCATCGAATTTTGCAGCTTTTCAAAAACCGCAGGCTTCACCGGCACCCGCTGCGGCTACACGACCATTCCGGCCGCACTTGAACGTGACGGACAGAAGCTTGCGGACGTCTGGCTCCGCCGCCAGTCAACGAAGTTCAACGGCACGGCCTATGTGATCCAGCGCGCGGCAGAGGCCGTCTACTCCGAACAGGGCGAGCGGGAGTATAAGGAACTCATCGCATACTATATGACGAATGCGCGTGTGATCCGCGAGGGCCTGCATGACGCGGGACTGACGGTGTACGGCGGCGTCAACTCCCCTTATGTCTGGGTAAAGACACCGGAAGGCACGCCGTCTTGGGATTTCTTCGACCGGCTTTTGTGCGAGGCAAATGTCGTCACAACGCCGGGCGCAGGCTTTGGACCGGAAGGGGAAGGCTTTATCCGCCTGACCGGTTTCGGTGACGCGGAGCGCACCAGACTCGCGGTTTCCCGTGTTCAGGCGATGCTGAAGTAAAACTTAAAGGAAGGCTTATTCCGAAGCGGCGGAAAGCCGCATTAGATTGGAGGTTTCCGTATGTGCGGAATCGTCGGTTATACCGGCAGCAGTCAAGCAGCCCCGTTCATTCTGGACGGACTTGCGAGACTTGAATACAGAGGCTATGATTCAGCAGGCGTAGCGGTCTGCAACGGTGAAAAGATAGATGTTGTCAAGTCCGTGGGACGCCTTGCGGCGCTCCGCGAGAAGTGCCATGACGGGGCGGACGTTCCCGGAACGACCGCCATCGGCCATACCCGCTGGGCAACACATGGCAAACCCTCAGACATCAATGCGCATCCCCACACTAGCGAGAGGGGACGTATCGCGATCGTTCACAACGGCATCATCGAAAATTTTGCGCAGATCAAGGAAATGCTCGAAAACCGCGGCCGTACCTTCAGATCCGAAACGGACACGGAGGTCGCGGCCCAGCTCATCGATTTCTACTATCGCGGCTCCATCGTTGAAGCCGTTGCCAAGGCCGCCCGCGAGCTGGAAGGCAGCTATGCCTTTGGCGTCGTCTGCGCGGACGAACCGGATACCATCGTCTGCGTCAAATCCCACGCGCCGTTGATCGTGGCTTATGGGGAGGACGGCAACTTCTTTGCCTCCGATGTGATGGCTGTTATGGCGCACACGCGCACCGTTACATATCTCGACGATGACGAGATCGCCGTTGTAAGACCGGACGGCATCGCTGTTTATGACCAGTTCCTCGATAAGGTCAAGAAGGAGATAGTTGAAGTCGACTGGGATATCTCCGCTGCCGACAAGGGCGGCTACGAGCACTATATGCTCAAGGAGATCATGGAGCAGCCGGAGGCTGTGAGCCGCACGATCGCGCCGTGGATCAAAAACGGGCGCGCCGACCTTTCGGATGTACTCAGCTGCGAGGAAGTTAAAAAGCTCAGCCGTTTTTATATCGTTGCCTGCGGATCGAGCTACCATGTCGGCGTTGTCGCGAAATACAACATCGAAAAGCTTGCGCGCATACCGGTGGAAGTGGTTCTCGCCTCGGAGTTCCGTTACTGCAATCCGATCGTCGACAAAAACACGCTCGTTGTCTGCATCAGCCAGTCCGGCGAAACAGCCGATACGCTTGAGGCCGTCCGTGAAGCCAAACGTCTTGGTGCGACGACGCTCGGCATTGTCAATGTGGAGGAGAGCTCCATCGCGAGAGAATCCGACCGCGTTGTCTATACGAAGGCCGGCCCGGAGATCGCTGTTGCCACAACCAAGGCTTACAGCACCCAGCTCGCCGTCACCGTTCTGCTCGCGCTCTATGCCGCGGACTGCTGCGGCACGCTTGAAGCGGAGGAATATGACGCGATTTTGCGGGAACTTATTGCTGTTCCAGATAAAATGAAAAAAATACTCTCCGATAAGGAGAACATCCAGCGCATTGCCTACCAGCACTTTGACAATGAGGACATTTTCTTCATTGGCCGGAACATTGACTATGCTCTCTCTCTGGAAGGCAGCCTGAAGCTCAAGGAGATATCCTATATCCATTCGGAGGCCTACGCGGCGGGCGAACTCAAGCACGGGACCATTTCGCTGGTCGTGAAGGGTACGCTTGTCATTGCGGTCGCGTCCTACGGCCTGCTGGTCGACAAGACGCTCTCGAACGCCGAGCAGGTCCAGGCGCGCGGCGGTCACATCATGGGTATCACGACGGAGAGCCTGCGCGAGCGCGTAGCCGGCGTGACGGACGAGATCTTGACGATCCCGGACACACACGAGGTTTTGCTTCCGTCCCTTGCGGTGCTGCCCCTGCAGCTTTTTGCCTACTACATTGCGCTCTACCGCGGCTGCGACATCGACAAGCCCCGGAACCTTGCAAAGAGCGTCACCGTGGAATAATGAAAAGCCCGCCTTTAAAGGCGGGCTTTTTGCAGAAAGGCGCGGACCGAGCGGTCCGCGCCTTTGCGGTGATGGCGGCCTGCTTCTTTCTCTAACGCTCTTTTTGGTGTCCTCCTTCGGCGTACATGGGCAGGACAAACTGAAAGCCCTCAAAGCTTTGCAGCGCCTTTCCGTGCGCATGGCAGGAGCCGAAGCTGCGTGACCTGCGAGAGCCGCCAAATGCTCAGCGCAAAATTGAAGCATTCTTCAAAATACAAGACCGCAATGTAGCCGTTGAGTCCGTACTTCGGCAGCAGCAGACACACCAACACAACGCCGCACAACGCGTCGAGAATGTTGAAGCACATCGACGCGAGCTGCTCGCCAAGTCCCTTGAGACAGCCGTCCGTTACAAGGTCCGTGTACATGATAGGCACAAGCGGCGCAAAGACGCGGAGATATTTGCCTGCGTCGGCGCTGTGGTAGATGGCGTCTCCGAGAAAATCGCCGAGCAGCCAAAGAATCAGTGCGATCAAAGCGGAGAGCGCCAGCGTTTTTCGCAAGAGAGCGGAAACATCGTTTGAGATCTCTTCCTTTTTCCCGGCGACCTGTGCCTCCGTGAGCTGCGGAACAACGAGTTCAGCCAGCGCGTTAACGATGCATGAGGGGAAAAAAAGGATCGGAAAGACCATGCTCTGAATGGTGCCGTAACCCGCGAGTGCGCCATTGGCAGACCAGCCGGCCTTTTTCAGCCCGCGCGGCACCATGAGCTGTTCGATCGTCGAGAGGGCAGAGCGGGCGTAGGCGGAGAGCGCCAGCGGAACGGCGATGCTCAGCATCCGCGTGGGCAGGCGAGGCGAAGGCTGGGGGGACTTTGCGTGTTCCCGCCGGTCGAAAATATAGGCGACGGCCATCATCAGAAAGGACGCCAGTTCTGCAAGGGAGCTGCCAGCCGAGACAGCGGCGCAGCAGCGCTCAAGGTCGCCGGAGGGGGTGCGGCGCAAAAAAACGACAACGAGCGAGATCCTTACGAGCTGTTCCAGAATCTGCACAACGGCAGCCTTATAAATTCGTCCGCAGGCAGTGAAATAGCCATAGAGTACCGAGGAGAGCGAAATGAACGGGAGACTCAGCGCCAGAATGCGCAGCGAGCGCACCGTGCGCGCGTCACGTATCCAGATGAAGCCGATCGGCTCGGCACAAAGCCAGAGAACGGACGCCGATGCGATGCCGAAAAAGAGACTGTAGCAGATGCACAGCCGCACGGCCTCCCCTACGCCGCCGCAGCGCTTTAGACCGATTTCCTCCGAAACGAGCCGGGTGGCCGCAAAACGGATGCCGGAGATGGCGACGGTCGCCGCGAGAAAACTGACCGATCCGACAAGCCCATAGAGTCCCGCACCGGCCGCACCGATGCGCGCGACGAGCCACATTTGAAAAACGAGCGCGATGCAGCGCATGACAAGTGTGGAGCCTGTCAGCAGCACGGTATCGTGCCAAAGCTTTTTCCGATCCAAATACACGCCACCCCCCTGAAATCACATATACGGGCAAGTATATGTGCCGGAGAGTGGACAAAGACCGCCCAGCAAGGCCGGGCGAGGGAAGAAGCGGGAAAGTTCTGACGCAGTATCGAAAAAGCCCGGAAACCATTGAAAAATCAATGATTTCCGGGCTTTTTGCTTTGGCAGCGGGAGAAGGATTCGAACCCTCACAGACGGAGTCAGAGTCCGGCGTGCTACCATTACACAATCCCGCTATATTGCCTTGCGCTCTTGGCGAACGCAAGAGTTATTATACTATATTCTTTCCATTTGTCAAGGGATATTTCAAAAAAACGCAAAAAACCGCGTCCGGAAAACCGGACGCGGTCTCAGCTTATTTTTCAAGGTAGCTACTTACCAGCTCATGTAGCAACTCGTCGCGATCAAGGCGGCAAATCAGACTGCGGGCATTATTATAGTTTGTAATATAGGTCGGGTCCTCAGAGAGAATGTAGCCGACGATCTGATTGATCGGGTTATAGCCCTTGACGACAAGCGAATTGTAGACGGAGGATAAAATTTCTTTCATCTCCGTTTTGCTGTCGATCACATTGAACTTGCGTGTTGCGTCTTCCATGCTGCGTCCTCCCTTCGGTCGTTCTATATATTATACCAAAATTCTCAAAAGAGTAAAGCAGTCAAATATTACTATTCAGTTACAGTTTAGCCAAATGCCACTCATCTTATGACAGCGCCGTGAACTTTTTCAAGTTCTGCAAGGATCGCACGGACGACCTCATCCGCGTGCTCATCGGTAAGCGTCTGCGTTTTGGCGCGCATGGTCAGTGAGAAAGCGACACTGCGCTTGCCCTCCGGAATACCCGTGCCGGTGTAGACATCGAACAGGCGGCAGTCTTCGAGATACTCGCCACCGGCCGAGAGCATCGTGTCGACAAGCTGCGCAACGGTTACGTCCGTGCCGCAGACGAGGGCGATGTCGCGCGTAATGGCCGGAAAACGCGGCAGCGGGGTGTAGGTGGGTTCGCCCGCCGTGCAGGCGAACATGGCTTCAACATTCAGCTCGGCAGTATAGACCGCAGATGTCATGCCGAACTCGGGTACCACAGACGGATGTACCTGTCCCATGATGCCGATTTGCCTGCTGCCGCAGCTGATGCTTGCGCAGCGGCCGGGATGGTAAGAGGGATTGTCCTTTACGGCCTCAAAGCGAACGTTCGGGATGCGCATGGCTTTGAAAATTGCTTCGACAACCCCTTTGAGCTCGAAAAAGCCGGTGTTTTGACCATATTCGCCCAGTGTGAGGATGGTCTGTTCGTTTGCGAGCTCTTCACCCTGTTTGGGCAGATAGATCGTTGCGAGCTCATAGAGCTTCACGTCCAGATTGCGCTTTGCAAAGTTTGTTGAGAGCACATCGAGCATCGAGGGCAGGGAAGTCGTGCGCATGACGCTCGTGTCCTCACCGAGCGGGTTCTGAATGACAAAGGCGTTGCGCAGAGGGCTGTCCGCCGGAAGATGGATCTTGTCCCACGCAGTGCGGCTGCCGAAGGAATAGGTCATGACCTCATAGAAGCCCATGCCGCGCGCAAGCTCGCCGAGTTTCCGACGGAACTTCTGCTCGGGTGAGAAGCCGCCGATCTGTGTGGCACCGGCAAAGAGTGTTGCCGGGATTTTGTCAAAGCCGTAGTAGCGGCCGATCTCCTCGGCAATATCCGCACAGTGCTCGATGTCTGAGCGGAAAGACGGAACGTGAATGGTGTCGCCGTCAAGCGTGAAGTCAAGCTTTTCGAGGACCTGCACCATGAAGTCGCGGGAGAGCTCTGTGCCGAGCAGAGCGTTGATCTTGTCGGGTTCGAGCGGAAGCGTGACCTCCGTGGGCTCGACCGCGACAACGTCGATGCAGCCGTCCAGCACGTCGCCTGCGCCGAGGAGTTCGACGAGCTGACAGGCGCGCTCCACGGCGGGAACGGTGTTCATCGGGTCAAGGCCCTTTTCAAAGCGGCCGGAGGCGTCCGTCCGCATACCGAGCGCGACGGCTGTCTTTCGGATGCTGGTGCCGTCAAAGTTTGCGGATTCAAAGACGATGGTGCGCGTCTTGTCTGTGATCTCGCTCGAAGCGCCGCCCATGACGCCGGCAAGGCCGATGGGGGCGTTCTCGTCCGCGATGACGAGCATGTTCGGGGTGATGGCACGGTCCTTTGCGTCGAGCGTCTGGAGCGTTTCTCCGGCCCTCGCGCGGCGGACGACGATCTTGCCGCCGCCCACACAGCCGTAGTCGAAGGCGTGCATAGGTTGGCCATACTCGAGCATAACATAGTTCGTAATGTCCACGATGTTGTTGATCGGACGCACGCCGGAGGCGCGGAGTCTGCGGCGCATCCATGCGGGGGAGGGGCCGATCTTGATGTTCGTTGCCATCATCGCGGTGTAGCGCGGGCAGAGGTCCGTGGCCTCGATCTCAACGCGCAGGTGATCCTTCACGTTTCCCGCGCCGCCCTTTACAACGGGTTTCTGGAGCTTGAGAGGCTTGTCAAAGGTCGCGGCGCTCTCGCGCGCGAGCCCGATAACGGACAGACAGTCCGGACGATTGTTCGTGATCTCAAATTCGACGACCGTATCGCCGAGGCCGAGTACCTTTTTGATGTCGTCGCCGGGCTTGCAGGGTTCCTGCAAGATAAAGATGCCGTCTTCGATGGCGTAGGGCCAGTCGTGCAGGTCGAAGCCCAGTTCTTTCACGGAGCAGAGCATGCCCTCGGATGTGACGCCGCGCAGTTCGCCGGTGTGAATTTCCTTGCCGCCGGGGAGCTTTGCGCTGTCGAGCGCGACGGGAACGAGGTCGTCCTTGTGGACGTTCTGCGCACCGGTGACGATGGTGAGGGGCCTCTCCCTGCCGACATCGACCGTGCAGATCCACATATGATCCGAATTTTCGTGGCGGACGATCTCGGTGACTTTGCCGACCACGACGTTTTCTATATCAGACCCGGTGACCTCCCAGCCCTCGACCTTGGAGCCGGAGAGCGTCATCGCGTCACAGTATTCCTTGTCCGAAACGTCCACATCCGTGAACTCGCGGAGCCATTCAAGCGATAAAAGCATTCTTCATTTCCTCCTTAAAACTGGCTCAGGAAGCGCACGTCGTTTTCGTAGACGAGGCGCAGATCGCTGATGTCAAAGCGGCGCATGGCCAGACGCTCAAGGCCGAGACCGAAAGCGTAGCCCGTGTAGACGCTCGAGTCGATGCCACAGTTTTCGAGGACCTTCGGGTGCACCATACCGGCGCCGAGAATCTCGATCCAGCCCTCTCCCTTGCAGACGCGGCAGCCCTTGCCGCCGCACTCGAAGCACTGAACGTCCACTTCACAGCTCGGTTCGGTGAAGGGAAAGTGATGCGGACGGAAACGCGTGACGGTGTCCTCGCCGTAAAGCTTTTTCATAAGCGTGTCAAGCGTGCCTTTGAGGTCGCCCATCGTGACGCCTTTGTCGACCACAAGCCCCTCGATCTGGTGGAACATGGGGCTGTGCGTTGCGTCGACCTCGTCCTTGCGGTAAACGCGGCCCGGGGAGATGATGCGGATCGGAAGCGCCTGCGTTTCCATAACGTGCGCCTGCACGGGGGAGGTCTGCGTGCGGAGCAGAAGATGGTCGTCATCCGTGAAATAGAAGGTGTCTGAGCGGTCGCGGGCCGGGTGTCCCTCCTGCGTGTTGAGCTTCGTGAAGTTGTATTCGGCAAATTCGATTTCCGGGCCTTCGGCGATGGTGAAGCCCATGCCGATGAAGATGTCCATGACCTCGTCGAGAACCGTGTTGAGCGGGTGCTTTTTGCCGACCTCAACGGGCTTGCCGGGGATCGTGACGTCGATCGTTTCGCTGCGAAGACGTTTTTCAAGCATCTTTTCCTCAAGCTCACGGCGTTTTTGCTCAATGGATTCCGTCAGCGACTCGCGGACCTCGTTCGCGAGCTGTCCCATGACCGGACGCTCCTCGGCGGAGAGACTGCCCATCTGCTTTAAAATGGCGGTGAGTTCGCCTTTCTTGCCGAGATACTTGACGCGCAGGGACTCAAGAACATCGATGCTGTCCGCATTTTTGATCGCGGCCGTGGAGCTCTCGTTCAGGTCCTGCAGCAGTTTTTTCATCATCATCTGTGCTTACTCCTTTTTTGTATAAAAAAAGCTTCTCCTCCCGAATGAACGGGACGAAAAGCTCAGCTTCCGTGGTACCACCCGAATTCGGCGCTTTTTGAATAAAGACACCGCTCTCTGCCGTCTGTAACGGGACGGTCCCGCCGGGGATTGGCCGGGTGCTCCGGGGCGAACGGACTTCACATTCGTGCGGGCGGCTTCCAGCCGATGGCTGCCCTTCTCTTTCACGAAACAGCGAGGTCATCTTCCCCATCTTCGCATTTTGATATTGCTCTATTATATACCACAATGTGACCAAATAAGCAAGAATAAATTTGACTAATTATTCGGTACACGATATAATAAACGTGAAATGAAGAAATACAAAAGCGCCTTTTGGCGGCTTGTAAAAGCAGAGGATGACGATATGAGACTCACAAGTGCAAATCTGATGCGTCAGACGGACGAGAAGGCCGTCCGGGATTATGGCGTGCCCTCTACATTGCTGATGACGAACGCAGCCCGTGCGCTCGCAGAGGCGGCGTATTCTCTTCTGCGGGAGAATCGGAGCGCGGTCGTTTTCTGCGGCAGCGGCAACAACGGCGGGGACGGCATTGCCGCCGCCGTACATCTTCTCAGCAGAGGCGTCGATGTGCGCTGTTACCTTGTCGGTGAGCGGGACAAGATGAGCTCCGACGAAAAAGAAATGGAGCGGCGGCTGCTTGAAGCCGGCGGCGCGCTCACAGACTTTTTTCCGGAAAACGAAAAGATCAAAGCCTTCACGGATGGCGCAGGCGTCCTCATTGATGCGATCTTCGGCATCGGGCTGACCCGTGCTGTGACAGGGAAGGCACTCGCCGCCATTCGTCTGATAAACGCCTCTCCCGCGCCCGTTGTCTCTGCGGATCTCGCGAGCGGCGTTGAGGCGGATACGGGCCGTATTCTCGGTGAAGCGGTCCATGCCGATGTGACGGTCACGTTTTCCATGGCGAAGATCGGTCACTTTGCCGAACCCGGCTGCACCTGCCGGGGAGAGCTGAAAGTTGCGCCGATCGGTATTCCGAAAGAACTGCTCAAAGGCGCGGAGACGAATGTCTTTGCCGTTGGACCGGGGGATGTGACACTGCCAAAGCGCCAGGAGATCAGCCATAAGGGCGACTATGGAAAGCTCCTCATCCTCGGCGGCAGCGTTGGCTATACGGGCGCGCCGGCTCTCTGCGCGCAGGCCGCTTCGCGCGGCGGCGCGGGGCTCGTTTCCCTTGGCGTCCCGGCGGCGATCTATCCGATCGAAGCGAGCCGGCTCTATTCACCGATGCCGTTTCCGCTTGCCTGTGACGAGAGCGGAAAGCTTACGACCGACGCTCAGCTAGAGATCGTCGACCGCATCGCCGCGAGCGACGTCTGCGTTCTCGGCTGCGGACTTGGCCGTTCCGAGGAGCTTTCAAAGCTGGTGCGCTCCGTCTACCGCATGAGCACAAAGCAGCTCGTTGTGGACGCGGACGGCCTGTTCGCCCTGGGCAACGAGGAAACGACGCTTCGTATGGCGCATATGCCGCCCATCTTCACGCCGCACGCAGGCGAATTTCTCCGCCTCGGCGGAACGCTAACGGGTGACCGCGTAACGGATGCACGGAACTTTGCGACCTCGCGCCAGTGCATTCTGGTCCTCAAGGGCCACCGCACGGTCTGCGCCTTCCCGGACGGGGAAGTTTACATCATCGACGCCGGCAACGCAGGTATGGCAAAGGGCGGCAGCGGCGATGTGCTTGCAGGGCTTATCGGCGCGATGTGCTGCCAGCTTCCGCTCAAGCGTGCGGTCGTGACGGCGTGCTGGGTCCATGCGCACGCGGGCGACCTCTGCGCCGAGCGCTTCGGAGAGTATGCGATGCTGCCGACGGATATTCTTGACGCCATCCCGGAAACGATGAAAACCATTACTGCCGATCGATACGAAGGATAAACGCGGGTCCCGCGAAGCGCGCGCGGCGCTGCCGCGCAAATCGATTTGCGGAAAGGAATGATCGTTATCAGGCGAGCGGGAATGCTTGCACTCACGATGGCCTTCGGCCTGCTGACCGGCTGCGGCGGCAAGGCGGAAGAAAAGACGGCATTTGAATCCTGGCGGCAGAGCTATGCCGCCGCCGAAACACACGAGATGCAGGCCGTTATCACGGCTTCGGACGACACGCGCGCGTGCGAATACACGCTGCACTACACGCAGGATTCGGAAGGAGAGACAGTCGAAGTTCTTTCCCCGGAGACCGTCGCAAAGGTCAAAGCAACGGTGAAGGACGACGGCGCGCGTCTTGAATACGACGGCGTGGCGCTCGATACCGGCACCACGCTTGAAGGCAGGCTCTCGCCCGTCATGGCGCTGCCGACGCTCTCTCGCTTTTTGAAAGACGGCCATATCGAAAATCTCTGGACCGAGAAAAGAGACGGGGAGAGCTTTCAGGTGACCGAGCTTGAAAACAACGACGGAGCCCGCCTGCGTTTCTGGCAGGCCGCCGACGGCACGCCGGTCTATGCCGAGCTGCGAAGCGGGGAGCGGGTCGAGATCAAAATGAATCTTACAAAATTTTCTTGAGCGGATACAAACGATACAAAAGAGGCCATTACATTGGAAGAGAGCAAAACAAGAACCTGGGCGGAGGTCGATCTCTCCGCCATTGAGGACAATGTCCGAAACATGAGATCCCGGCTTCCGGACGGCTGCCGTTTTCTGGGCGTTGTCAAGGCCGATGCTTACGGTCACGGGGCGGTGCCAGTCGCAAAGCGGCTGGAGCGCTGCGGCGCGGATTACCTCGCTGTGGCCTGTATCGACGAGGCCGAAGAGCTTCGCGCGGCGGGAATTCAGCTTCCGATCCTGATCCTCGGCGCAACGCCGGCGGACTGCGCGCTTCGGCTCTCGGAGCTCGACGTTACGCAGGCGGTGGGCTCACTTGCAATGGGCCGTGCTTTTTCCGAAAAGCTGACGGCGGCGGGGCGGACACTCAAAGTCCATCTCAAGCTGGAAACAGGCATGGGCAGAACGGGTTTCGACGTCAAGCGCGGAGATGTTTCCGGCGCGGCGGAGACTGTGCGGCTGCCGGGCCTTGTGCCGGAGGGCGTCTTTACACACTTTGCCGTTTCGGACGAACCTGCGCGCGACGGCTGCGATGAATACACCAAAATGCAGTTTCGCGTTTTTATGGATGCAGTCGCAAAAATCGAGCGGGAAGCGGATATGCGCTTTCAGATCCGCCACTGTACGAACAGCGGCGCGATGATCAACTATCCCGAGTACTATCTTGACATGGTCCGTCCCGGCATTGATCTTTACGGTCTGTACCCCGGTGCGGAGCGCGGCAATGTTGTTCTGCGGCCCGCAATGGCCCTGCGCTCGCGCATCGCCGCTGTGACGGAGCATGAGGCGGGCGACTCGATCAGCTACGGCTGTACGTTTACGGCCCCAAAAAAGATCCGGCTTGCCGTTGTTCCCATCGGTTATGCGGACGGCCTCCACCGGGTGCTATCCGGAAAGATCGACGTTTTGATCCACGGAGTCCGGTGCAGGCAGGTCGGCCGCATCTGTATGGATATGTGCATGGTCGATGTGACCGATGTCCCGGACGTTCAAGAGGGGGACACTGCAACGATTTTCGGAGCGGACGGCGCGGAGGAAATTTCCGTCGATGAGCTTGCACATCTGGCCGGAACGATCTCCTATGAGCTTCTCTGCGCCGTTTCACCGCGTGTGCCGCGCGTTTACATCGGTTGAATTTTTCCACAGGTGTATAAATCTCGCGTTCCCGTGAAACAATGATAGTGCGCTCCTACATAGAATGTAGCGGGCAATCTGTCACTGGAGTGTGAAGTAACGTGAACACAGTCAGACGCGGGGACATTTATTACGCCGACCTCAGTCCCGTGGTCGGCAGTGAACAGGGCGGTATGCGCCCCGTTCTCATCGTCCAGAATGACACCGGCAACAAGCACAGTCCCACCGTGATCGCCGCGGCGATCACATCACAGGTGGGTAAGGCGCGTCTGCCGACGCACATAGAGCTCTCAGCCCAGAGCTGTGGCCTGAGCCGGGACAGCGTCATTCTGCTTGAACAGATTCGGACACTTGATAAGTCCCGTCTGCGTGAGCGGATGGGCAGTATTCCGGAACCGGTCATGAGCAAGGTGGATAACGCCATTGCCGTGAGCTTTGGTCTGGAGGGATAAGTAAAGGAGCGGGCCGGTCCCCGCCGGCCCGCTAAACCAGACGAGGGAGTACATATGATGAAAAAAAGACTGAAAACGATTCTGATCGCCGTGCTGCTTGTTGCGCTCGGCGCGGGCGTCGGCGCCTATGCCGCCTCGACTTATGGCACACAGTCCGATCCGCTGGTCGCCAAAAGCTATCTGGACAACACCCTGACGCCGAAGCTTCGAAACGAGTTTCAAGCGAAAGTCGACCAGCAGGCGCAGGTGCTTGAAAACAAGATCGCAAGCTCAAACAAGACGATGAATTTCACAGCGGTTTCACTATCCAGCGGACAGACTCTGCGATGCAGCGCGGGATGTGAAGTCGTTTTGCGCTCCGGCAGCGCCACTGCGGCCGGCGCGCTCTCCGATGTGACCGCGGGCGCGGATATTAGCTCCGGCGGGGCGCTTGCGGCAAACCACCTCTGTGTTGCGGCAGACAGCACCACTGTCACAGCCGGTTCCGCCGTGTCCCTTCTGGTTCGTGGCGTCTATACGATCAGCTGAGAAAATGCACGGACTTTGTCCGTGCATTTTCTCAACCCCATTTAAAAAAACACGGTCGAACAAACAGAAGAGGCCGCCGCAGGCGGTCTCTTCTGTTCGATACCTTACATCTGTGCCGGGAACTTCTGCTTAAGCTGCTGGATCTGCTGCTGATCTGCCGGCTTTGTCTGATACCAGCCGTTGGCGGACATGTCGTTGAAAATATCCGCCTGGATGCGGTGCTCGTCATCGAGAATGTTCAGAAATGCGCTTCTGAGCTGCTCGTTGACACATTCACCAGCAAAGGTGTTGTAATTGCTTGTGACAAACTTCTGGCTGCTCAGGCAGTCACGAAAAATTTCCTGTTCGGTAAGGCTCTTTCCGTTCTGATTCATCGTTGCCCCTCCCTTACTGTAAGAATGAAATGAGCGTGCTGTAATGTGCGCGGTGCTTGTTTGCGAAGTTGTTAAGGTCCTGCTGGAGCTTCGTGTCGCAGCACATGCTTGCCATTGCCTGGTACTTTTTTAC
This sequence comes from Oscillospiraceae bacterium, assembly GCA_050943775.1. Taxonomy (GTDB): domain Bacteria; phylum Bacillota; class Clostridia; order Oscillospirales; family Oscillospiraceae; genus UBA2658. The sequence continues at coordinate 18,371 of JBMNPV010000016.1, read as the reverse complement.
GAGCGTTTCCTCAGAGCTGATCTGCTCTTCAAGGGCGGAAAGCTCCTTTGACGTCAGATTTGCCATACCGGTGCCTCCTGTTGATAGAATTTAGCGCACCAAAACCAAATGTGGCTTCGGCACGCAAATAGTATGGACGGCGCGATATAAAAATATACGGAGCTTTGCGTCATGCAAGGCTCCGCATTGCTTTTCCGTTCTTGATCAAGCAAATAAAAAATGTTTCGTTGGATATTTTTGTCTGATATAAAAAGGGAATCAGACCGTAGGGCAGCGCGGCGGCCTCCTCCATTGGCACCGCAAGATAGTAATACCCGTCATACTCGGCAAAACGCGCTCCCCGAACCGCACCGAAGGCGCTCTTTTCGGGGAGCCCGGTAAAAAGTGAGCAGGGACAGGGACAGGGCAGCCAATTGAGCGCGGGTGGGATGCAAGATTCTTTTGACGGAGGTTTTGTTTCATCGGGTGGGAAGTTATCGCATTCAATTTCGGGGCTGTCTGCTGCTGGTGGGGAAACAGTCTCCGACGACGAAGACGCCTCACCGCACTTTCCGGCGTGCGTAATGGTGCTGGGAAAGCCGGAAAGAGCCGCGCGGCTCAGCCGCTTTGTCAATACAAGGCGGTCCCCGCAGGGCTCCATCACACCGAGATAGCCCTCGCCGCTTTCCCCGAAAACGGATAGGCGCACCAGCTCCGGCTGAGGGTCGCACTTTGCATCGAAGACCCAGTAGAGTCCGTCGCGCGTCACGGAAAGCTCGCCCGACTCTGTGCCGGAGAGTATGATCGGATAGGTCCCGGTCAGTTCAAGTTCCATAGCTTCGCCTCCATACTTTGTTCTTTGAGAGCTTATGCGCGTGTCGCGTGAAAAAGTCTTTCAAAACGCAGACAATAATGCTAAAATCGAGGCAATGTTATTTCAGATCGGAGGACTGCGCTGTGAATACCTGTGAGATTATTTTAAAAAAACGCGGCGGCGGCGAGCTGACACATGAGGAGATCGAATATCTGATCGGCGGCTATGTTGACGGCTCGATCCCGGATTACCAGATATCTGCACTCTTAATGGCAATCTACTTCAAGGGCCTGAACGAGCGCGAAACGCTCGACCTTACACAGATCATGATTGCAAGCGGAGAGACGCTCGACCTCTCGGGCATCGACGGCGTCAAGGTCGATAAACATTCGACTGGCGGCGTTGGCGACAAGACCTCGCTTGTCATTTGCCCGATGCTTGCCGCCTGCGGTGTCAAAATGGCAAAGATGTCCGGGCGTGGGCTCGGCTTCACGGGCGGTACCATCGACAAGCTCGAGAGCTTTCCGGGCCTCACGACGGTCATTGACGGGGAGCGCTTTATCCGGCAGGCAAATGAGGTCGGCATGGTCATTGCGGGCCAGACGGCGCATCTGGTCCCGGCGGACAAAAAGCTCTATGCCCTGCGGGATGTGACGGGCACGGTCGACATTATGCCGCTGATCGTCAGCAGCATCATGTCGAAAAAGCTTGCCTCCGGCGCAGATGTGATCGTGCTGGACGTCAAGACCGGAAGCGGCGCTTTTATGAAAACGGAGCCGGACTCCTTTGAGCTTGCCCGGCAGATGGTCGCGCTCGGCAGAAATGCCGGAAAAAAGTGCGCCGCCATCGTTTCGGACATGGACGAACCGCTCGGCCATTTCGTCGGCAACGCGCTGGAAGTCCGGGAGGCCATAGCCGTACTGCGTGGCGAAAAGGGCGGAAACCTGCGTGAACTGTGTTTGACGCTCGGCGCGCAGGCGCTTTTGGAGGCCGGCATTGCCGCGGACGAAGCGGCGGCAGAAAAACAGTTGGAGGAAAGCATTGCAAGCGGCGCCGCGCTCGGCAAGCTTGCGGAATTTGTGCGTGCACAGGGCGGAGACGAGCGCGCTGTCTACGACACATCGCTGCTCCCGCAGGCAAGCATTCGGGTGGAAGTACCCGCTCCCGAAACGGGCTATGTTGCGCGTATAGAAGCGGACGGCGTGGGCCGCGCGTGCATTGCGCTCGGCGGCGGGCGCGAGAGGAAGGACAGTCCGATCGACCTCGCTGTTGGCGTTGAGCTTGTCAAAAAAACCGGGGATCGGGTTGAAAAAGGAGAAACGCTGGCCGTACTCTATGCAAACGATGAAGCAAAGGCGGCGGAGGCGAAGGACCGCCTGCTCTCCTGCTATCGCTTCGCCGCCGACGCCCCGGAGAAAAAGCCCTTTATACGGGGCATCGTCCATTGAAAAGACCAAAGCCGGGTGCAGAGCGCCCGGCTTTGCGCAACTTGAACAATTCTACTTGCTAACACGATAATTAATTAGCGAAATAAAGCATTGACGTTACCGCTTGCTTCCATTATACTCGTAGACAGGAAAGGGGAGTGGCTTGTGAACATCATCGATTCCGCGCTGCACCGCGAAGAACGTGCGATTTTTGAGCTGCGCGAGCTCTACGAGCAGGCAGGTTACCGCAAATATAAGATGAGTAAATTTGAGGAATACGATCTGTATCTCGAAAACAAGCGCTTTCTTCCCGGCGCACAGGTCGTCACCTTTACGGACCCGAACGGCCGTTTGATGGCTCTCAAGCCGGACGTAACGCTCTCGATTGCAAAAAATGTGCCGACGGAGCCCACAGAACCGGAAAAGGTATACTACAACGAAAATGTCTACCGCACCCCGCGCGGGGCGGATGAGTTTAAGGAGATCATGCAGGTCGGCCTTGAGTGCATCGGCAGAGTTGACCTCTATAGCGAGTATGAGGTTGTTTCCCTTGCCTGCCGCAGTCTGCAAAAGCTCAGCGAGGAGAATGTGATGGTCGTTTCGCATATGGGCTTTGTCGCTGGACTGATGGAAGGCTTTGAACTGCCGGAGCCGCTTTGCGAAAAGCTGCTGCGCTGCATCGGACACAAGAATGCGCATGAAGTCACCCGGCTCTGCCGTAAAGCCGGCGTGTGTGACGAAAATGCACAGAAGCTCGTTTCTCTCACGACTCTGTGCGGTGAGTTGAACGATACGATAGAAAACGCGCGGAAAATTGCCGTAAACGACAAAATGTGCGATGCACTGGACGAACTCGACGCGCTTGCGCAGGTTCTAAGCGACGATGAGAAAAGGGCGATCCGCCTTGACTTCTCCGTTGTGAATGACCTCGCCTACTACAACGGTCTTATTTTTCAGGGTTTCATCGGGGGCGTGCCGTCGGCAATTCTGTCCGGCGGGCGCTACGACAATCTGATGGAAAAGCTCGGAAAGTGCTGTCAGGCGATCGGTTTTGCAGTATACCTCGATGAGCTGGAGCGCTGCGACACAGGTGAGCCGGACTATGATATGGATGTGCTATTGTTGTATGATGAGGGTGCGGATGTCTCCAAGCTTGCGGGCGCCGTGAAGATGCTCTCGCAGAACGGGCAGCGCGTCCGGGTCCAAACGGTGCGGAGCGAAATGCTCCGGGCAAAGCAGGTTTTGCATCTGGGAGATGGGGGGCTGGAGATTCTTGAAACAAACGATTAGTGTTGCACTCCCAAAGGGACGCCTTGGTGAAAAGGTTTACGGGCTCTTTGACCAGATCGGCTATGGCTGCCCGGAGATATTGGAGGACAGCCGCAAGCTGATTTTTGACAACGCGGAGAACCATGTCCGCTACTTCTGGGCGAAGCCGTCCGATGTAGCGATCTATGTCGAGCACGGCGCGGCAGATGTCGGAATCGCGGGACTCGATATTCTGCTCGAACAGGAGCCGGATGTCTATGAGCTTCTGGACCTCGGCCTCGGCAAATGCCGCATGGCGGTCGCGGGGAAGAAGGGGGCGCTCTCCCAAACCGGCAAGACCCTCCGCGTGGCAACGAAATTTCCGAATATCGCAAGAAAATACTATGCGGAGAAAAGTCGCGAGATCGAGATCATTAAGCTCAACGGCTCCATCGAACTCGCCCCGATCGTACACCTTTCGGATGTCATTGTCGATATCGTCGAGACCGGAACAACGCTCCGCGAAAACAAGCTTGAGGTCCTTGAAACGGTCTGTGACATCTCGGCGCGTCTCATCGTCAACAAGGCGTCGTACCGCTTCAAGACGGATCAGATCGAAGAGATGCGTGCAAAAATTGAACAGATCATCTCTGCGAACGGAAAGGAATGAGCTGGATGATTAAGATACTCGACGCAAAAGAAGTATCATTAGAAAAGATTTTGATCCGCGATTATGAGTTGCCGGATGTCTCCTCGACTGTCGCGGAAATTATCGCGGATGTTCGCAAAAACGGCGACGCCGCGTTGCTCGCCTATGCAAAGAAGTTTGACGGCGCGGAGCTGACGAGCCTAGAGCTGACGCGCGCAGAGCGCGATGCGGCGCTCAAAGAGGTCGAGCCGTTGTTTATGGACATTTTGCGGGAGGCCGCGGAGAATATCCGCGCCTACCACCAAAAGCAGGTACGAAGCGGCTACAGCATGAGCGAGAAGGAAGGCGTCGTTCTGGGACAGCGGGTGCTCCCACTGGCGAAGGCGGGGCTTTATGTCCCCGGCGGCACGGCCTGCTATCCCTCAACGGTCCTGATGGATGCAATTCCCGCTAAGCTTGCGGGCGTCGGTGAACTCGTGATGGTGACGCCGTGTGCGAAGGATGGGAGAATTTCTCCGAACATTGTCGCGGCTGCGGAGATCGCGGGAGTGGACCGCATCTTCCGCTGCGGTGGCGCGCAGGCGATTGCGGCGCTTGCTTACGGCACAGAGACGGTCCCGAAGGTCGATAAAATCGTCGGCCCGGGCAATGTCTATGTTGCGGAGGCGAAGCGGCAGGTCTTTGGAAAGGTCGCAATCGACATGATCGCCGGGCCGAGTGAGATCTTGGCCATTGCGGATGGGGACAACGACCCGGTCATCGTCGCTGCAGACCTCCTCTCACAGGCGGAGCACGACAAGATGGCAACGGCTGTGCTCATTACGACCAGTGCAGAATTTGCACAGAAAGTCGCGCAAGAGATCGAAGTGCAACTCCAGAAACTGCCGCGGGAGGAAATCGCGCGCCCGTCGATTGAGAATAACGGAAAAATCATTATCACCGATACCATCGACGCCGCAATCGACATCGCCAACGAAATCGCACCGGAGCATCTGGAATTGCTAGTTGCCGATCCGTTTGCGTATCTCAGCAGGATACAAAATGCGGGCAGCGTCTTTCTCGGGCGAAACTGTCCGGAGCCGCTGGGCGACTACTTTGCAGGTACGAACCACACACTTCCCACCGGCGGCACCGCGCGTTTTTCCAGTCCGCTCGGCGTTGACGATTTTGTGAAAAAGTCTTCGTTTATATATTACAGCGCAGACGCACTGAACGCTGTCGGCGAAAAGATCGCGGTCTTCGCGGAAAAAGAGGGCCTGCACGCACATGCGGTCAGTGCCACGATCCGGTCGGAAAGAGGCGGGCAGAAATGAGCAGATATTTAAGCCCACGCTTCTCCGAGCTAGTGGAGTATGTTCCGGGGGAACAGCCGCAGGACATGCAGTACATAAAACTAAACACCAACGAAAACCCATATCCGCCTGCGCCCGGCGTTTTCAAGCTGTCGCTGGAAAACGAGATCGAACGGCTGCGGCTTTATAGCGACCCCGATTGCCGCGTCCTCCGCGAGACGCTCGCCGCAAAGTACGGCGTATCACCGGAGAATATCATCTGCGGCAACGGCTCAGACGAGATCCTCTCCTTCCTCTTTATCGCGTTTTGCGACAGAAAGACGGGAGTCGCCTATCCGGATATCAGCTACGGCTTTTATTCCGTGTTTGCGGATGTCAACGGAATCTCCAAACAGGAGATCTCGCTGGGTGCGGATTTTTCGATCTGTGCCGACGACTACTGCGGCATAAAGCGTACCGTCGTTATCGCAAACCCCAACGCGCCGACCGGCCTGTGTCTTTCGGCTGCGGACGTGGAGCGCATCGTCAAAAGCAATCCGGACAATGTTGTGGCGATCGACGAAGCCTACATCGACTTTGGCGGCGAGAGCGTCGTTCCGCTTACGAAAAAGTATGAGAACCTGCTTGTCGTGCAGACCTTTTCAAAATCCCGCTCTCTTGCCGGTGGACGCTTCGGCTACGCAATCGGCAACGAGGCGCTGATTTCCGATCTCAACAAGATCCGCAACTCTACAAATCCCTACAATGTCAACAGCCTTACGAAAGCAGTTGCACTCGCGAGTCTGCAGGAACAGTCCTATTATGACAATAAATGCAGAGAAATTGTCGCGACAAGAGAGTACACAGCGGCAGAGCTCAAAAAACTGGGCTTCGAGATGACCGAATCCAAAACGAATTTCCTGTTTGCAAAACACCCGCGGCTGCCGGGAAAACAGCTGTATCTGGATTTGAAAGCGCGCGGTATTCTTGTGCGGCACTTTGAAAAGCCGCGCATCGCGGACTATAACCGCATCACCATAGGGACACCAGAGCAGATGGAAACACTAATTAACACGCTTGGGGAGATGATTTGAATGCGTGAATATGAGCTTTCCCGCAAGACAAATGAGACGGATATCTCTCTCTGGTTCTGTCTTGACGGCGGCGCTTGCGCGATTGATTCCGGCTGTGCTTTTCTCGACCATATGCTGACGCTGTTCGCGCGGCACGGACGCTTTGGTTTGAAGCTCAAATGTGTCGGGGACGTCGATGTGGATTATCACCACACGACGGAGGACATCGGCATCTGTCTGGGAACGGCCTTTTCAAAAGCGCTGGGTGACAAGGCCGGGATTATCCGATATGGAGATATTACGCTTCCAATGGACGAGGCACTGATCCTTTGTGCGGTCGACCTTTCGGGGCGGGCCTATCTCGCATATGATGTGCAGCCGCCGACAGAGAAGGTCGGCGATTTCGACACGGAGCTTGCGAAGGAATTCCTCCTTGCTTTCGTGCGCAGCTCCGGCGTGACGCTGCATGTGCGCGAGCTTGCGGGGGAAAACAGCCACCACATTCTGGAGGCGGTCTTTAAGGCGCTCGGCAGAACGCTTGCGAAGGCGGCAGCGATAGACCCGGCGCTTGAGGGAGCCATCCCCTCAACAAAAGGAGTCCTCGAATGACAGTCATCATTGATTACGGCGTTGGCAACCTCTTTTCGCTCCAGAGCTCCCTTAAGCAGCTCGGCGAGCAGACCGCGGTCAGCGGTGACGAGCGCGTTATCCGCAGCGCAGACAGGCTCATTCTGCCGGGCGTGGGCGCGTTTCGGGATGCCCGGGAGAAGCTCTCCAAAAACGGGCTTGACAAGGTTCTTTGTGAGGAGTCCCATAAAGGCAAACCGCTGATGGGAATTTGCCTGGGGATGCAGCTTCTCTTTTCACGGAGCTTTGAGTTTGGCGAGACCGAGGGTCTGGGGCTCATTGAAGGCGATGTGAAACCGATTGCCCCGCTGCTGCCAAAGGAATTGAAGGTCCCGCACATCGGTTGGAACAGTCTGAAACTGAACGGGAATCCCGAAATATTCAAATATGTTGCGGACGGAGACTTCGTCTACTTTGTGCATTCCTTTGCCGCGATGCACTGCGAGAGCAGCGTCATTGCCACGGCGGACTATGGCGCAGAGCTCACAGCCGCGGTACAGAACGGAAACGTATTAGGGATGCAGTTCCATCCCGAGAAGAGCGGCGAAACAGGGCTTCGTATTCTAAAGGCTTTTTGCGAAATGTGAGGAGGGCTTAGCTTGGAACTCTATCCGGCGATCGATTTGTTTGCGGGCAAAGCAGTCCGCCTGCTGCACGGAAACTATGATGAAATGACAGTTTACAGTGACGACCCGCTTGCAGTGGCGAAAGGCTTCCGTCAGGCCGGCGCCCGCTGCTTGCACCTTGTCGATCTCGAAGCCGCCCGCGACAGCGGAACACCGAATATCGCAACAATCAAAGAGATCTGTGCAAAAAGCGGACTGATCATCGAAATTGGCGGCGGTGTGCGAAATATGCACACCGCGGAAGCCTATCTTTCCATGGGGGCTTCTCGCGTCATCATCGGTACGTCAGCGGTTACGGACCCTGATTTTCTCCGGCAGGCCATACGCGAATTTGACGATAAAGTTGCAGTAGCCGTGGACATTAAGGGCGATTTTGTTGCCACGCACGGCTGGATGCAGACGAGTGCGGAAACCTGCTTTGACTTCTGCCGCAAGCTTGAAAATGAGGGCGTCAAGACCGTCATCTGCACAGATATTTCAAAGGACGGTGCGCTCGCGGGGGTCAATACGCAGCTCTATGCAAAGCTTGCGGAGAACTTTTCCATGGAAATCATCGCCTCCGGAGGCGTACATACGATAAACGATCTGCGCGCGCTTGCGACCACCGGCGTCAGCGGAACGGTTCTTGGCCGCGCGATCTACACGGGCAGCATAGATTTGAAGACAGCCATCGAAGAAATTGATAAGGTAAAGTAAAATGTTGACGAAAAGGATCATTCCATGCCTTGATGTCCGCAACGGGCGTGTCGTCAAGGGCGTGAATTTTGAAGGGCTGGCGGATGTGTCGTCGCCGGTCGAGCTCGGAAAATACTACAGCGAGAACGGCGCGGACGAGCTGGTGTTTTACGATATCACGGCGTCGTCGGATGGCCGGAAACTTTTTGCGGATGCGCTGTGCGCGGTCGCGGAGCAGATATTTATTCCGCTGACGGTTGGCGGTGGCATCAACACGATCGATGACTTCGACCGCGTTTTAAAATGCGGCGCGGACAAGGTAAGCGTCAACTCCGGCGCGATCCGCGACCCTTCGCTCATCAGCGAGGCCGCAAAGAAATACGGCAGCCAGTGCGTGGTCCTCTCGGCAGACGTCAAGCGTGTTGACGGCCGGTTTACACTTTTTGCGAAAGGCGGGCGCGAGAACACCGGCATCGATGCGGTTGAGTGGATCAAAAAGGGCGTCGAGCGCGGCGCGGGCGAGATCGTTTTGAACAGTATCGATACGGATGGCGTGAAGCAGGGCTTTGATCTGGAGATGCTCAACGCCGTGTGCGAGGTCGTCTCCGTCCCCGTGATCGCTTCGGGCGGCGCGGGCTGTGTTGACGATTTTGTGAAGCTCTTCAAAACGCTGCCGCAGGTAGACGCGGGACTCGCCGCCTCGATTTTCCATTTCGGCGAGGTGCGCATTTCAGAGCTCAAGGCGGCACTGCGTGACAACGGGATTCCCGTTAGAATTTGAATGGAGAAGAAAATATGCTGGATATAGACGAACTCAAATTTGACGAAAAAGGGCTGATCCCCGCCGTGGTGCAGGACTGGCGCAGCGGTGAGGTGCTGACGCTGGCCTATATGAACCGCGAAAGCCTTGAAATATCCATGCGCGAGGGCCGCACCTGCTTCTGGTCCCGGTCGCGGCAGGAGCTCTGGCGCAAAGGCGAAACCAGCGGAAACACGCAGGAGATCGTGGACATCCTTGCCGACTGCGACCGTGACAGCCTTGTTGTCAAGGTCAAAAAAGCCGGGCCTGCCTGCCATCTCGGAAACGAGAGCTGCTTTGTTGACCGGGTCTGGGAGAGTGAAGAGCTCAAAGACTTTTCGCCCGACCAGCTTTACAAGCTTATTCAAGGCCGCAGAACGGACCCGAAGGAAGGCAGCTATACGAGCTATCTTTTTGACAAGGGCATTGATAAAATTCTCAAGAAGGTCGGTGAAGAGACAACGGAGGTCATCGTTGCCGGTAAGGGCGGCGAGAAGGCCGAAACGATTTATGAGATAGCCGACCTCTATTATCATGTCATGGTTCTGATGGTCGAAATGGGCATTTCACCGGAGGACATCCTTTCGGAACTTGCAAAACGCCACGTGATCGACAAAAAGGTAAAGCAGGAAAAGATGGTCTGATAGGAGCGTCCGACAGAAACGACAGGGGAATATGAAAAAAGCCGTTCCGAATCCGGAACGGCTTTTTCGCGCTTTATATTTATAGAAAACGGACCATAAAAAAGGCATCGGCATAGCTGCCGTCGCGGTATTTGTAAAAGTGCGGCAGTTCGCCGGTCTTGACGAAGCCGAACTTTTCGTAGAGCGCGACAGCGCGTTCATTCTTTGCGGCGACCTCAAGCTCGACCTGTTCATATCCCATCTTCTTCGCTTCACGCAGCATGATCTGCATCAGCGTGGAACCGAGTCCAAGCCCCCAGCAGTCCCTGCGGACGGAGAGGCCGAGCGTGGCCCGGTGCGCGTACCGGCAGACGGTGCGGACGGGAGAGAGGTCAAAATTGCCCACGATCGCGCCGCAGGCGTCATAAGCCGAGAGACACAGCGAACGCGGATCCGCAAGCTTACCGCGCAGAAACGCTGCCTCAGAGGTGACATCGCCATCAATTTCATCCGGGTAAGCGGAGAGATAGTCCGTCTCACCCATGATAAGACGCAGATAGGCGAGCGACACCGCCGCGTCGCCCTCGACCGGGCTGCGGAGCGTAACTGTCTGACCGTCTTTCAAGGTGAACGTTTCCGGCGCGTAATAAATGAGACCATCTCCATTATAAAAGATAGAATGAGCGGAAAATACAAAAAAGAAGCACAACTTAATAAGTGTGCTTCTTTTTTCTGGAGCGGGCAACGAGATTCGAACTCGCTACCTCCACCTTGGCAAGGTGGCGCTCTGCCAAATGAGCTATGCCCGCATATCCGTTGCTAGTTTGTCAAGGCGAGATTTATTCTACCATAAAAAACGGAATTGTCAAGCGCGAATTGCGAAAATTTCCGTTTTTTCTCCGAGCGCTGACAAAGGTTTTGACTTTACGACCGGATTTGTTATACTGTCAGTATACTTGGTGAAAAGGAGTGAGATCAAATGGGTGCGCTCACTACAGCCGCGGGAGCGGCTGCACTGACGAATCAGCTGGTAAACGAAGCTTCGTCGGCGACAGGGATTACACTGGAAGTGATCTCCGGACAGAAACTTCTCAACGCCGCGATCACGTTCGGCGTCAGTCTGCTCGTCATATTCATTGTGCTGAAGATCGTAGACCACCTTCAGAAGCTCAGCCCGATGGACGCAACGCTCAAAAGCTTTATCCGCAGCACGGTCAAAGCCTGTCTTTGGATCATTGCCATTGGCGCCATCCTTGCGCAGCTTGGCGTAGACACAAAAAACTTTGCCGCAATTGTGAGTATTTTTGGCCTTGCGCTCTCCCTTTCCCTGCAAAGCACACTATCCAACCTCTTTGCAGGTATGACCATTCTCACGACGAAGCCCTTTATCGCCGGCGACAGCGTGAAGATCGGTGATGCGGAAGGCGTTATTATGCAGGTCGAGCTCTTTTACACGACCATGCTGACCGCCGACAACAAGACCATCTTCATCCCGAACAGTCAGGTCACGGAAGCAAAGATCCTGAACTATTCCCGACAGAAGGAGCGCCGCGTGGACATTAACCTCGGACTGGATTACAGCACGCCGACGGAGCTTGCGATGCGTGTGATGCTCGAGACCGCGCGCGCCGACGAGCGCGTTTTGGAAGATCCGGCGCCGAGTGCCGTCATTTCAGCCTATCAGGACAGCTCTATTTTGTTCTCGCTCCGAGTATGGGTAAAGACAGAGGACTACTCGAATACTCTGTTTGGACTCAACGCAAGCTTGCGCGAAGCGTTTGAGAAAAACGGAATCAGTATTACCTACAACCACCTCAACGTTCATATACTTGACGAGAAAAAGAACGGAATATAACAAAAAGCTCCGGCTGATCGAGCCGGAGCTTTTTGCTTTGAGAGAGGATCGATTTTTACGGAGGGGAGAAAAATCGGATTGGAGGGAGAAAAAATCAAAGGGGAAAGAAAAAAGCATGTGGTTTGGCCCGCTTGAAAGTGTCCTGTCTTTCTCCTGAGCACGGTTATATCATAAAATACACTTTTGACCTCGTTATGAATGCATTATGAAAAAAACGTGAACGTACGCATATTTCTGTGAAAAGAATGTGAACGGCTTACTTTTCTTTCAATTTTGCGGTAAAAATAAACACAGTGAGTCCATCCCGCGAAGTCGCCGTGACGTCCTCGTCATGGTTGTTGAGAATGGTCTTGACGATCGCCAGCCCAAGCCCATAGCCTTCCCGGTCCTTTGAACGCGACTTGTCCGCCTTGCGGAAGCGGTCAAACAAAAACGGAAGCTCCTCGGGAGAAATCGTTTCGCCGCGATTGGAAACGGAGACAAAAGCCTTGCCGTTTTGTTTCCAGAGGGAGACCCCGAGCGCCGTGCCGGGTGCGGCAAACTTGATGGCATTATCGAGAAGATTGTAGACGACCTGTGTGTAGGAGTCCTCGTTCCCGCGGACGATGATGCTCTCCTCCGGAAGCTGCGCGTCCACATCCAGTCCATGCTCGGTGATCTTGACCTCAAAGTTCAGCAGGGTGCGCATAATGACCTCGGAGAGATCAAAGCTGCGTGAAAGCAGAGCGGCTTTGTCAACGCTCTGAATACGGGACATTTCGAGCATCTGCCGCACAAGGCGGGAGAGCCGTTTCGTCTCACTTGAAATGATGGCGAGGTAGCGGTCTTCCTCCTCCTTCGGAATGGTGCCGTCGAGGATGCCGTCGGCAAAGCCGGAAATCGTCGTCATCGGGGTCTTGAGCTCATGCGAGAGATTTGCAACGAACTCGCTGCGAAGCTGTTCGGACTTTTCAAGATACTCCGCCATCATGTTGAAGGACTCGGTCAGCTCGCCGATCTCGTCCTGCCTGCCAGTGTTTGCCACGCGCGCGGAAAAGTCGCCGTGCGCAAATCGGCGGGCGGCAGAGGCAATTTCGCGCAGAGGCTGCGATTGATACTTGGAGCTGTAGTAGGAGAAGATCAGTGCCACAGCCATGATGATGACCGCTGTGAAAATGAATATCGTTGCGGTGGCATTCCACTCGCTGACGATCTCCGAACAATCCGAGCTTACAAAAACATAGCCGACGAGCTTGTTTTCGCTGCTCTCCGTGACAGGGAGAGCGGCAACATAGACCGGCATGGTACCGTAGATCTGGCGGATGCGCGTAAGCTTCCGGTAGTTTCCGCTACGGTAGAGCTCGGCCATAATGTCCGAATCCACCTGCTTGCCGATATACGGGGAGACAAGGTCCATCTCGGAGGTGGAGATAATATATCCGTCGACGGTCGTGATGAAGATGTGGTTATTGTTGCTGCGCGCGATGGAGCTGATGATCAGGCGCAGTGACCAGCCGTCGAGTCCGTCGTTTTCATAGAAGGCGGAGGCGGCTTTGGACACCTCCTCGGCGCTCGTTTCAATGCTGCTGCGCTTTTCGCTCAGAGCGAAGCTGCGGCCGAGCATGACCGCAGAAAAGGCGAGCACAAGAAAACTCACGACCACAAGAATGGCGGTCAGAAGAAAGTTTTTAAAGAAGATACTCTTCATGGCTGCGTGTTTAGCTCAAACTTATAACCGACGCCCCAGACCGTCTTGAGAGACCACTGTTCGGAAACGCCTTCGAGCTTTTCGCGCAGACGCTTGATATGGACATCGACTGTGCGGGAATCGCCAAAGTAGTCAAAGCCCCAGACTTCATCGAGAAGCTGATTGCGGGTGTAGACACGGTTTGGCGTGGAGGCGAGGTGGAACAGAAGCTCCATCTCCTTGGGGGGCGTTTCGATGCGTTTGCCGTTGACGATGAGCTCATATGAATCAAGATTGATAATAAGCTTGTCAAACGAAAGCTTCTTTTCGGCGGGTGCGGCGTCCGGCTCTGTGCGGCGCAGGACCGCATGGATGCGGGCGAGCAGTTCCTTGACCTCAAAGGGCTTGACGATATAGTCGTCCGCGCCCATTTCAAGGCCGTTGACCTTGTCGTAGGTCTCGCCCTTGGCCGTGAGCATGATGATCGGCACACGGGAGGTCTCGCGGACCTTGCGGCAGACCTGCCAGCCGTCGAGCACCGGGAGCATAATATCTAGCAGGAGAATGTCCGGCTCCTCCGTCTGTGCAAGGCGGACACCGGTGCCGCCGTCTGCCGCAATGGAGACCTCAAAACCGTCCTTTTCGAGGTAAAGCCGCAGAAGCTCCGCAATGTTGCCGTCGTCCTCGACGACAAGTGCTTTTTTTGACATGAAAACACGCCCTTTCATCGGTGGGAAAAGCTAATATAACATTATATATTATATCCGAGTCGTCTGCAAATGGGTTAACAAACTGTAAAAACGCGGATAATCTCGGGAAAAACGGGACAAAAAACGTCTGTGCAAAATATGCACAGACGGAAAACGACAATAAGACTTGCTTTTGTACGCTAATGTGGTACAATACTACCGCATTACGTACTTGGAGGAAAGACAACATGAAGAAAAAGACATTCACGGCGCTGCTGCTGGCAGCTGCTATGTGCACGACTCTGCTTGCCGGCTGCGGCAAGACCGACGAGAGCTCTGCGAGCGCGGACGCTTCCGCTTCCGCAGACGCTGAAAAGAAGACCTTCACCGTCGGTTTCGATGCCGGTTTCCCGCCTTACGGCTATAAGGACGACAACGGCGAATATGTCGGCTTTGATCTGGATCTTGCAGAAGAAGTCTGCAAACGCGAGGGCTGGGAACTCGTCAAAAAGCCCATCGACTGGGACAGCAAGGACATGGAGCTTACAAGCGGCTCTATCGATTGCATCTGGAATGGATTCACCATCAACGGCCGCGAGGATAAATATACCTTCAGCGAGCCGTATGTCAACAACACACAGGTCATCGTCGTAAAAGCCGATTCGGACATCAAGGACGCGGCCGACCTTGCCGGCAAGACCGTTCTGGTACAGGCAGACTCCTCGGCGCTCGCGGCACTTGAGGACGAGTCAAAGCCTGAAAATATCGCACTTGCCAAGACCTTCAAAGAACTCACACAGGTCCCGGATTATCTGACCGCTTTCATGTCCCTTGATTCCGGCGCGGCGGACGCGATCGCAATGGACATCGGCGTTGCCGAATATCAGATCTCAAAGCGTAACAGCGAGTACAACATCCTTGATACAACGCTTGCCTCCGAGCAGTATGGCGTGGGCTTCAAGCTTGGCAATACCGAACTGCGCGATACGGTCCAGAAAGTCCTTGACGAGATGGTAAAGGATGGCACCTTCACGAAGATCGCAAAAAAATGGGGTCTTGAAGAAGCCGTCTGCCTCGGCAAGTGATTCGTTATTATTAAATAATTTACCCGGGGCGGGGGGATCATCCCCGCCCCGCTGTGTGTTTTCGCAGGAGGAAAGTCTGTGAGTTTTTTGTCGATCCTTGCCCAGCTGATGCCCGGTATGTGGCGCAGTATGCTGATCTTTTTTCTGACGCTGCTGTTTTCTTTGCCGCTCGGTCTTGCTGTCGCGTTTGGCCGGATGTCAAAATGTACGCCGTGGCGCTGGTTCATCAAGGCGTATATCTCCATTATGCGGGGAACGCCGCTGATGCTCCAGCTCATGGTAGTCTATTACGGACCGTATTACATATTCGGAATCAGCATTTCGTCGACCTATAAGATCTATGCGGTTATCATTGCCTTTGTCATCAACTACGCGGCCTATTTCGCGGAGATCTACCGCGGGGGAATCGAATCCATCTCCGAGGGCCAGTATGAGGCGGCAGAAGTTTTGGGCTACACAAAAAATCAGACCTTTTTCCGCATTATTCTGCCACAGGTCATCAAACGCATTCTGCCATCTGTTACGAATGAGATCATTACACTCATCAAGGACACATCCCTTGCGTTTGTGATCACGTATATGGAGATGTTCACGACGGCAAAGATCATGGCCGGCTCGCAGGGCTCTGTGCTGCCCTATGTCGGCGCGGCGATCTTCTATTATGTATTCAACCTGATCGTTGCGCTGTTGATGGAAAAGGCGGAGAAGCGCGCGGCTTACTTCGAATGAGGAGGGCAATATGGACGCAGACATCATCCTGGAGATGAAAGATATCAAAAAGCGCTTCGATAAGCTCGAGGTGCTAAACGGCATTTCGCTCTCCGTGCGCCGCGGCGAGGTGCTGGCGGTGATCGGCCCGTCGGGCGGCGGCAAGTCAACGCTGCTTCGCTGCGCGACACTGTTGGAAACCATTGATTCCGGCAGCATCCGCTATCTCGGCGAAACGGCGGCGGAGACCGGAGCGGAGGGACGGGCCGTTTATGCGCCGATTGAGAAACTGCGAAAAATACGCAGCTACTTTGGGCTTGTCTTTCAGAACTTCAACCTCTTCCCGCACTATACAGTACTCAAAAACGTCACGGATGCCCCCGTCGTCGTTCAGAAGCGCTCGAAGCGCGAAGCGGAGGAAAAAGGCCGTGCACTGCTTCGGAAGATGGGGCTGGCCGACAAGGAAAACTATTACCCCTCTCAGCTCTCCGGCGGGCAGCAGCAGCGGGTGTCCATTGTGCGCGCGCTTGCGATGGAGCCGCAGATCCTGTTTTTTGACGAGCCGACGAGCGCGCTTGACCCGGAACTGACAGGCGAGGTCCTCAAGGTTATCCGCCAGCTTGCTGACGAGCACATGACCATGGTCATCGTGACGCACGAAATGGCCTTTGCCCGTGCGGTCGCAGACACGGTCGTTTTCATGGACGGCGGCGTTATTGTGGAGCAGGGCCCGCCCGAACAGGTGCTTGGTGACCCGCGGGAGGAGCGCACAAGGCAGTTTCTTGCGCGTTACTCGGAAAAAGGCGCATAAAAAGGAAAAAACCTTGAAAAAGCCGCTGTCCCATAAAATCCCGGCAGCGGTAGTGAAAATGACCTCCCGGTGGGTGAAAAACCCTGCCGGGAGGCCATTTTTATTGCTGTAGGCACAAAATTTATAAGCCGGAAGAGCGCACACCGACAGCAATCGACGAGTTTTGACCCTTGCATTCGAGGAGAAGCTATAATATGATATAAAAGCATTGAATTCGATTGCAAGTTTTTTAAACGGATTGACAGGACAACGGTGGTGCCGTATGCGTACATATAAAAAAACGATCGTGTTTTCTCTACTTTTTGCGCTGGTTCTGAGTCTGAGCGGCTGCGGCCTTGGCGGAAACGACAAATACAGCGTCGTAAAGACGCTTTCCCAGCAGCAGTTCTGTGCTGCTTTCCGGCCGAACGATAAGGCCGGTCCGGCCGTTATTGCCGCGATGCAGGAGCTGCAGGCGGAGGGAAAGGTCACGGAGCTCTCGCAGAAGTGGTTTGGAAAAGACGTTTCCATTCTGGAGGGGAAACGGGATGCGATAAAGGCGCTGCCCGAAGCGCCCGAGAGTGAGCGGACGCTTCTGATCGGCTGCGATGGGGGACGCCTTCCGTTTTCTGGCAAGGAAAATGGAGACTTTACCGGCTTTGATGTGGAGCTTGCAAGGGCTGTCTGCGAAAAGCTCGGGTGGACCGCGAAATTTATTGAGATCGATGTTTCAAAGGCCGCCGTCGAGCTTGGCAGCGGCAATGTTGACTGTGTTTGGGGCGCTTACGCCTACGACAAGGACGAGAAAGACCTTGCCGTTTCACCGGTCTATATGAAGAATACGATTGTGCTTGCTTCTCTGAAATCGAGCGGCGTGTACAGCGTGGGTTCGCTCTCCGGAAAGACGCTGACCCTCAGCGACAACGCTTACCACAACGCCATGCTCGAACAGTATAAGAGGCTCAAGACGAAACCCGCATACATCGTCCGCGTTCAAAACGGTACAGCAGACTGCTTCAAAGCACTGAACGACGGGCAGGGGGACGCGATCGTTACAGACCGGCTTTCACTGAGCTACTATTACAACCGATAAAAAAAGAGCTCCGTTCGGAGCTCTTTTTCAGTTCATAGTGTCCGCGCTCTCCGCGAAAAGCCGGTCGATTTGCTCTTTCAGACGGGCGTTTTCTGGCTTTTGCAGTTCCGGGTCATCATGCAGGAGCAGCGCGGCGGCGTCCTGCGCGCTGCGCAGAACGCGCATGTCGGTGCAAAGACTGGCAATGTGCATCTCCGGCAGACCGTGCTGCCGCGCGCCGAAAAAGTCACCCGGTCCGCGCAGGCGCAGGTCTTCCTCGGAGATTTTAAAGCCGTCGTTCGTCTGCTCAAGTACCTTGAGCCGCTCCTTTGAGACCTCGCTGTCGGCGTCGGAGAACAAAACACAATAGCTCTTTGCTTTGCCGCGCCCAACGCGGCCCCGCAGCTGGTGGAGCTGGCTGAGTCCGAAGCGCTCCGCGTTTTCAACGACCATCAGCGTCGCGTTCGGCACGTCCACCCCGACCTCGACCACCGTTGTCGAAACGAGAATGTCAAGCTCATGCTCGACAAACGCGCGCATGATTTTTTCCTTTTCGGCGGGGCGGAGTTTCCCGTGTACGCAGCCCACGCGTAGGTCCGAAAAGACGCCGGCCTGCAGCTCGGCGGCGTATTCCTTTGCCGATTTGAGGTCCATCGGCCGCTCTTCGCTCTCCTCAACGGCGGGGCAGACAATAA
>JBMNPV010000015.1:0-35378 GCA_050943775.1 Oscillospiraceae bacterium | reverse complement strand
TGGAAGTTGCGTCTTCTGCGGAAAGTGCTGCTGTGGGCTTAAATGTAATTGTAAGTCCTTCGTACTTTTCGGCGGATGCAGCAGTTGCTGTCTCCTTGGCTACATTGGCCTTGATTGTATACACACCGTTTTTCTCAGTCGTATCGAATGTCACACCCTCCGGCAAAGTAGTACCATTGAGCTGGCTGACAGTATACTTGGATGCATCGTCATCCCAATTAAGGTCAATGGAATCGTTGTTAGCCAAATTTCCGCCTGTAACGGTCAATGCATCAATCTTGGCGGCATTGTCGCTATCCAGCGCACCATTATAACCACCCAGTTTTCCGTCCAGCAGTTTGATGCCGTTGAAGTCTGTGGACTGGGCAACGCGGGAGATTTCGTCCTTGAGGGCGTCCACTTCGCTCTGGATAGCGTCACGGTCGACCTGATTCTGAATGGTGCCGTTGGCGGACTTGGTGGCCAGCGTGATCATGCGGTTGAGCATGGAGTGCACTTCGGTCAGCGCGCCTTCAGCGGTCTGTACGAGAGAGATGCCGTCCTGAGAGTTCGAAGAAGCCTGCTCGAGACCGGCGATCTGGGACTTCATCTTTTCGCTGATGGCGAGGCCGGAGCTGTCGTCGCCAGCGCGGTTGATGCGGAAACCGGAGGAGAGCTTTTCAAGGCTCTTGGAAAGCTGCGTGTTGTTCATGCCCAACTGACGATAAGCGTTAGAGGACATTGTGTTTGTTCTTACGACCATACCCATGATAAATACCTCCATGTATTTATGTTGGCTCCCGAAGCTTCCATGCTCCGGTGAGCTGGTTAATTTTTTGCCCGACCGGTCCCGGGCTGTGCACCGCCCTTTCCGGCCGAAGCTTTTTGAACGGATTTCTCTGTTCGACTTAGTTATACAACGCGCGCCGAAAAACGAAAGGGGCTTTTTGCTTTTTTTCAAAAAATTTTTTATTGACCCGCCGAAAATCTCTTTTTTGCCGGTTTTCCCGACGGCGGACGCAAAAAGCCGCTTATTCCAGATTGAGCTTCTTTTCGAGGAAATACTTGCTGAGGAAAAAGCAGCCGGCATCCAGCCCGAGGGTGAAAAGCAGGGTGAACCAGTAATAGGGCTGGGCGGCATTGACAAGGCTGTTCACGACCTGTCGGCCGTCATTCATATCGAAGAACAGACCCATACCGCTGAGATTCTGCGCCAACGCCCCGCCGAAGTAATACTGCGCAATGGCGCTGATGAACGAAACGACGATGCTGATGACAAAGTAAAAGCCGATGCCCGCGAGGATTTTGTGCTTCTGCGAAACAACACCGCCGATGACCAGCGCAAGGTAGATGTGCAGGATGGAGAAGGCCGTGCTCACAAGGCCTAAGAGAATGGCTTCAAAAATCAGCAGGCCGCTCTTTTCATCGAGCGCCGCAAAGATCTGGCCGAGGCCCTGCGCGAGCTGCTCGAAAAACTCCCTGCCGTCGCCGGTGGCGGCGCTGCTCAAGGCGGCGAACAGAAACACACAAAGGCAGATCACAACGCCGCTGATGAGCGTCCAGAGCATGGCGGTGATGAGCTTCGACAAGAGGATCTCGCTCGTTTTCACTGGCAGCGTGAAGGTCAGATAGCCCTCGTCCGTCATCAGATTACGGTAGAAGTGCGCGCAGATGATGAAGAACACAAGGAAACACGCGGCAATGATTGCAAGGACCATCAGCACTGCAAGAAGCCCTGTCAGAAGCTGCAGCAGTCCGCCGTCCGATGCGCCGGAATAGGGCTTTGTGCCAAACAGGAAACTGAAGGTCGCGATCAGGGTCGCACCCACGACTGCCGCCATCGTTGGCAGCAGGACGCGCGAGAGCGCCTTGAAGTCATATTTTATCAGTTTACTCAGCATCTGAATACCTCCCTGAAATACTCGTCGACGGATTTGCCCATGTCCTCACGCAGCGCGTCCGTGGAGGCGTAGGAGACGATCTGACCGTTCTGAATGAAAACAAACTCGTCGAGCACCTTTTCGATGTCGGCAATCAAGTGGGTCGAGATGAGGATGGTCGAATCCTCGCAGTAATTTGTGATGATGGTATTTAAAATGTAATCGCGGGCCGCTGGGTCCACGCCGCCGATCGGCTCATCGAGCAGATAGAGCTTTGCGCGGCGTGACATGACCAGAACCAGCTGGACCTTTTCTTTCGTGCCCTTGGAGAGCGTTTTCATGCGGGCCTGCGCCGGAACATGCAGGCTTTCGAGCATCGAAACCGCGCGCTGGTAGTCAAAGTCCGCATAAAAATCCTGAAAGTAGTTCAGGCAGTCCGTCACCGTCATCCACTGGGGCAGATAGCTGCGCTCCGGCAGATAACTGACCAGCGCCTTGCTCTCCGTACCGGGCTTATGGCCGCAGACCTCGATCTCGCCGGAGGTCGGCGTCAAAAGGCCGCAGGCAAGCTTTATCAGCGTCGTTTTGCCGCTGCCGTTCGGGCCGAGCAGGCCGATGATCTTGCCGGCCGGCAGCGCAATGTTCAGGCCCGTCAGCGCAGGATTTGCGCCGTAATTTTTTGTGAGATTTTTGCACTCAAGCGTTGCACTCATTTTGCTCTCCCTCCCGCATCTGTGCTTTTTGAAGCAGGCTGATCGTCTGCTCCGCGCTGTAACCCAGCGCCGCCATGTTCTTTAAAAATTCCGAAGCAAGTGCCTCGCCCCGCTTCTCCCTTGCCATTTCGATTACCTCCCCATGCTGCGTTACAAATTTCCCCGTGTTGCGCTGCGTTTCTATCAGTCCAACGCTCTCAAGCTCCGAGAGCGCGCGCTGTATCGTATTCGGGTTGACTGCCGCGAGAACCGCAAATTCGCGCACACTGGGCAGCTTTTCGCCCGGTTTGTACACCCCGGTCAGAATGTTCGAGATAATCTGATCCGAGACCTGCACATAGATGGGACGTTCACTTGAAAACTGCCAGGCCATTTACTCACTGCCTTTCTGCGACTGTGTCGCTGTATTGGTTTATTAGTACACTATGGCAATGATACACGCCGTTTCCCCTTTTGTCAATAGCCCGCGTCAAAAAATTTTAAAAAATTTTTGCGGCGCAAAAAAGCCGCCGCCTCCGAACCGGCCCGGAATGCCATCCGCGTTTCATCGCAGGGATCGCAAACGGGGCGTCGTCCCGAAGCAGCGGCTGTCAATTTCGCAGCGCTGTACGTTTCAAATTGAATCTGCCACAAAAACAAGAAAGCAGCACGTCGGCGAACCGACGTGCTGCCAAAAACCATTACAAGCTTTCATTCCATGCCGACGCCTCCTGACGGTGAGGCGGTGCAAAGGGAAAACTCAATCCGGTATTTAGGTAAATTATAGCTTAGCCAATGCCCTTTGCAGCGCAAGCATCGAGGAATTCCTGGATCTTAGCTTCGGGGATCTTAGCAGCCGGGGTCTTAGCGATCTTAGCAAGGGTGAAGCCCTTAGCCATCTTCATCATCGGGTTCTTGGAAGTTCCGGGGATGATGGAATCCATAACTTCAAGTGCTGCCGGGTTAGCGAGGATATCGCCAACGACTGTATCCATGGTGTATGCCATAATAATGACCTCCATAAAAATTAAATTGATCGCACCGTTGGATGGTCCAAAATCAAGTGCCGTCAGGATCACCAGATCTGGCCAGCCACACGGTATTTGCGAACATCGGGATCTTGTCCCTCTATGGCCGAAATTGAACTTCAGCCTACTGAAAGGTTACCACGACAGCCTGAAAGTGTCAATTGTGTAAACGCACAAAATCAGATTGGAGTAATGGTAAATATGCACAATTTCGTGTTTTGTGACACACTATTGCGACACATTATGCCAGTATTTTTCAATATCGCGGACACTCTGATACTATATTGGAACAATTTAATCAAAATAATTTATCGCTTTACTGTGCTGCTGTCGTGCGTTTTCCATCTCTTTTCCAACAGCGTCAAAGTGTGAAAAAACAGCTTTGTGCAAAGCGCATTCTTGCGTATTCGTCTAAATCGTGCTAGAGTATTTTGTGTAATTTGATTAGGAGGGCTTGACTATGCCTTATTCTGACATGACCGTGCAGACCTTCACAGACGTACTCGCTTCAAAAGAACCGGTCCCGGGCGGCGGCGGCGCTTCGGCTCTGGTCGGTGCGATTGGAACCGCTCTAGCGTCCATGGTCGGCAATCTTACAACCGGAAAGAAAACGTATGCCGCTTTTGAGCCAGACCTCAAGCGCATTCTCGAACAGGCAGAGATGCTCCGCGGCGAACTGCTCGCGGAGATTGAGGAAGACGCACGCTGCTTTGAGCCGCTCTCCCAAGCTTACGGGATCCCAAAGGACGACCCGCAGCGCGCGGAAACGCTCGAAAGCGCGCTCCGCGTGGCCTGCTCCGCGCCCATGGAGATCATGCGCACGGCGGCGCGCGCAATTGACCTGCACGCCGAGCTCGTCGAAAAAGGCAGCGCGATCATGCAGTCCGACGTTGGCGTTGGCGTGCTGTGCTGCAAGACGGCCCTGCAGGGCGCATCTCTGAATGTCTTTGTCAACGCGAAGCTCATGGCGGACAAGGCATACGCGCAGGAGCTCTGCGACGAGGCGGAAAGCTTATTGGAAACCTACGGGCAGCGTGCGGATGAGACCTATGCCGCTGTGCTCGCGAAGCTGAGGTGAGGTGCAAAATGGCTCAGGAACTCAAAGGCGCGCCCGTCGCGCAGGCGATCGATGCGCGCTCAAGGGCGGACATCGCACAGCTCGCCGGCAAGGGCGTGACCCCCACACTTGCACTCGTCCGCGTGGGGGAACGCGAGGACGACATTGCTTACGAAAACGGCGCTGTGAAGCGCTGCGAGCGCGTGGGCGTTGCTTATAAAAGGGTAACGCTGTCGGAGAGCATCTCGCAGGAGGCTCTTCTCGCGCAAATCGAAGCGCTCAACCGTGATGTCTCCGTGCATGGGGTCCTGCTGTTTCTGCCGCTGCCGAAGCGCTTTGACCAGCAGGCAGTCCGGGCCGCGCTCTTGCCCGAAAAGGATGTGGACGGCGTGACAGACGGTTCCCTTGCGGGCGTATTCACCGGCAGCGGCGAGGGCTTTGCTCCCTGTACCGCGCAGGCCTGCATCGAAATTCTGGACCACTACCAAATCGACTGCAAGGGCAAAAACGCGGTCGTGGTCGGCCGCAGTCTTGTCGTCGGAAAGCCGGTCGCGATGCTGCTGCTTGCAAAGAACGCGACGGTCACGCTCTGCCACACAAAGACCGCCGACCTTCCCGCCGTGGTCCGCAGCGGGGAACTCGTCATAGCCGCAGCCGGAAAGGCGAAGGTCGTCGGCGCTGGCTGCTTCTCCGCCGGACAGACGATCATCGACGTCGGCATCAACTTTGTGGACGGGCAGATGTGCGGCGACGCGGACTACGACGCGGCCGACAAAGTCGTTTCGGCGATCACACCCGTTCCCGGCGGAGTCGGAACGGTCACGACCTCGGTTCTCGTAAACCACGTTGTCGAAGCGGCAAAGCGGCAATGCGGAATGTAAAAGAAATCGCAAAAGGAAGTCTGCTGTCGGCAGACTTCCTTTTTGCGCTTTGAGCGATTTTATGCCCTTAATCGCGCCTTTGTTTTTTTCTGTGCCTTGATGACTTTAAGCCGGACAAACTCCTCGCGTTCCTTTTCTTCGAGTTCTTCACTGATGCGGGCAATATCCTCGTCGAGTCCGGGAATCACGATATTGTGGAGCGCGTTGGCGCGTTTCTGTGCTTTCTTGATGAAATAGGCTAAACGGTAGATGCTGTTTTCCAGCTCCGCCATCTCAATGGTCAGTTCCTTGACCTTGATGAACTGCTTGTATGCCTCGTCGAGCGCGGAAGTCGTGCCGAGGAAACCGTACGGCAGAACATCTGTATCGGTCGGCTCCGCCGTGACGCTTGGAATTTCAACGCCCATTACGCTGCGGTAGCGGACGCGGACGGATCTATCGACCGGCATCGCCAGTGAAATCTCGTCGCAGCCGCCCATTGAGATCTCGGCGCGGCGCAGCGCAAGATACGCCTCTGAAAAAGTCGTGTCTATCTTCTCTTGAAGCGCATAGGCGTCGTCGATGAGGCCCATCAGCTCACGAATGAGGATGTTGCGCTTTTTGTCCATGAGATCAAAGCCGGTCCGCGCGAGCTCACGCGAGCGCTTCGCAGCCATCAGGTTGCCCTTGGTCGGCGGCAGATTTGTTGCCATGCCCGCTCACCTCCTTGATTGTTTTAGGGTATCAGGCCGCCTTACTTGTCGCCGCGATAATACTTGTCAAGCAGCTTATCGGACACGCGGCCCAACTCTGTGCGCGGCAGCATGGACAGCAGATCCCAGCCGAGGTCAAGCGTCTGCTCCAGCGTACGGTTTTCGCGCATACCCTGCGAGATGAACTCCTTTTCAAAGCGTCTGCCGAAAGCGATGTAGAGCTTATCGGTCTCAGAAAGCTCGTCCTCACCGATAACGGAAGCAAGGCTTCTCGCATCCGCAACGGCGCTGTAGGAGGCGAAGAGCTGGTTTGAAAGGTCCGCGTGGTCTTCGCGCGTGAAGCCCTCACCGGTGCCGTCTTTCATCAGACGGGACAGCGACGGCAGAATGGAGACCGGCGGATAGATGCCTTTCTGTTCGAGGTCGCGGGAGAGAACAATCTGGCCCTCGGTGATGTAGCCGGTGAGGTCCGGGATCGGATGGGAAATATCGTCGTTCGGCATCGTAAGGATCGGCACCTGCGTAACGCTGCCGGGCAGGCCGTGGATCATGCCGGCACGCTCGTAGATGGAGGCAAGGTCGGAATACATATAGCTCGGGAAGCCTTTGCGGGACGGGATTTCGCCCTTGGAGGACGAGAACTCACGCAGCGCTTCGCAATAGCTCGTCATATCGGTCATAATGACGAGAACGTGATAGCCGTGGCGGAAAGCGAGGTATTCGGCGGCGGTCAGCGCGCAACGCGGCGCAAGGATACGCTCGATGATCGGGTCGGCGGCCATGTTCAGGAACATGACGACGCGGCCCAACGCGCCGGAATCCTGGAAGTCCTTGCGGAAAAACTCAGCGGTATCGTTCTTGACGCCCATCGCGCAGAAAACGATGGCGAATTCCTCGTCGTTATCCATGGTGTGCGCCTGACGGACGATCTGCGCGGCAAGCTCGTTGTGGGACATGCCGGCGCCGGAGAAGATCGGCAACTTCTGGCCGCGGATCAGGGTCGACGTCGCATCAATCGAGGAGATGCCGGTGAGA
Source organism: Oscillospiraceae bacterium (assembly GCA_050943775.1). GTDB lineage: Bacteria > Bacillota > Clostridia > Oscillospirales > Oscillospiraceae > UBA2658. Next base: position 28,134 of record JBMNPV010000015.1, on the reverse strand, counting down.
ATGCAGCTGCGCGGATATTTGCGGGAAACGGGGTTGATGGCAGAGCCGTTGATGTCGCGGCGCTCCTCCGGGTAGACTTCCTTGAGGCCGTCGATGGGTTTGCCTGCGCCGTCAAAGATGCGGCCGAGGATCTCCTTGGAGAGCGGCAGCGTGATCGGGCGGCCGGTAAAATGCGTGTTGACATGCTCCATGTCGATGCCCTCGGTGCCTTCGAGGACCTGCAGGACAACGCGGTCGCCGTCGATTCGGATAACGCGACCATAGCGGCGTTCGCCGCTCGCGAGCGTGATCTCCGCGAGTTCGTCGTAGGTGACGCCCTGTACGCCTTCAAGCGTGATCAGGGAACCCTGCATTTCCGATAAACCAGTATATTCAATTCTCAATGCAGCTCACCTCTCATTCGTTTCCGGCGCGGACCTTGGCAACCGCCTCGTCGATGCGCCCAATGAATTCATCCTTCGTCATACCGTCGCCCAGATCGAACTTCATGCGATAGAGCTCGCTGAAGACGCCGGTGGCAACAAGCTGACTGAGGGGGATGCTCTTTGCCGTCAGCTGCTTTGCCTGCTCGTAGAGATAGAGGATGACCTCCATCATCACCATCTGTTTATCGGGCGGCATATAGGTGTCGGTCTTGTGGAAAGCGTTCTGCTGGAGATAGCCCTGACGGATAACTTTGGCGATCTCAATGATCAGCTTCTGGTCGTCCGGCAGAACATCCGAACCGATGAGTTTGACGATCTCCATCAGGGAACTTTCCTGGCCGAGAATGTCGATCATCTGCTGACGCATCGAGGTGAAGCCCGCGCCGAAATTATCCTCATACCAGTCCTTCATATCGTTGAAGTACTCGGAATAAGAGGTGGTCCAGTTTATGGCCGGGAAGTGGCGGGCATAGGCCAGCGGTCTGTCAAGCGCCCAGAACGTACGGATAAAGCGCTTGGTGTTCTGCGTGACCGGCTCGGAGAAGTCGCCGCCCTGCGGCGAAACGGCGCCGATAACGGTGATGGAGCCTTCGTTGCCGCAGAGGGTCTCCATGTAGCCCGCGCGCTCATAGAAGCCCGCGAGACGGGACGGCAGGTAGGCCGGGAAGCTCTCTTCTGCCGGCATTTCCTCGAGACGGCCGGAGATCTCACGCAGAGCCTCAGCCCAGCGGGAGGTGGAGTCCGCCATCAGCGCGACGTGGTAGCCCATGTCGCGGTAATACTCGGCGATAGTCATGCCGGTGTAGATGGACGCTTCGCGCGCCGCGACCGGCATGTTCGAGGTGTTTGCGATGAGGATGGTGCGTTCCATCAAGAGGTGGCCCGTACGCGGGTCTTTTAATTCCGCAAACTCGTCCAAGACCTGCGTCATCTCGTTGCCGCGTTCGCCGCAACCGAGGTAGACGATGATGTCTGCGTCCGACCACTTTGCAAGCTGGTGCTGGACCATGGTCTTGCCCGCGCCGAACGGGCCGGGGATCGCGGCGCAGCCGCCCTTGCCGACCGGGAAGAGCGTGTCGATAACGCGCTGGCCGGTGACGAGCGGACGGGTGATGGGTAAACGCTTCTGGCAGGGACGGGGCGTGCGGATCGACCACTCCTGCGCGAGCTTGAGCGGCGTTTTTCTGCCGCGCTCGTCGACGACGAAGCCGATGACGTCCATGACCTTATACTGACCGTCCGTCTTCATCTCTGCAAATTTGCCGCTGACGTTGGGGGGGACCATGCAGCGGTGCTCCACCGCGTCCGATTCCCTCGTGCGTGCAAAGATCATGCCGGGCTTTGCTTCGTCGCCGTCTTTGATGTCGAACTTTACGTCCCAGAGCTTTTCGAGGTCAAGCGCGGGAAGCGTGATGCCGCGGGTGATGAAGCTGCCGGCCTTTGCCTCGACCGCGCGGAGCGGGCGGGCGATGCCGTCGTAAATATTGGAGATCATGCCCGGTCCGAGCAGGACGGACATCGGTTTTCCCGTTGCCTCGACCGGTTGGCCCTCGCCGAGACCGGCGCTGTCCTCATAGACCTGGACAACGGTCGTCTCGCCGCTGGCGGAAACGACCTCGCCCGGGATCCTGTCCTCGCCGACATAGACGAGACTCATCATCGGCAGGCTTCTGCCGCCTCGAACGGTGATGACCGGGCCGTTGATGCCGTATATGTAGTAGTTGTTTTCACTCATTTATCTGAACCTCCCGTTCGGAGATATATCCGTTCGCGGCGCCCGCCGCGTTTCCATGCCGGGTCATACGCTCACATCCATGCCGGTCAACTCGGTGATATGACCAACCATTTCGTCCAGAGCGGTATCGAAGCTCATGTCGATGCGTTGCCCCTTCGACGGGCAGCGGACGCGCAGGCCGCCGAGCGCAAAATCGCCCTCCACAAAGGCAAGGTGCGCGCCGGGAACCGTCGTCAGAAGTTCGTCTGCAAAGCGCAGATCTTCCGCGCGGAGAGAAACCTCCGCAGGGGCGTCTTCTCCAAGCGTCGAAACGGCGCTCCGGAGCAGCTCCTTGAGATGTGTCAAGTATTCGGTCGTCGAGGTGTACTCGGCGATCTTCTTTAAGACCGCGCTGTAGGTCTCCTTTGCGCACTGTTCGCGGAATTCGAGCATGGCATGTTTGTTCTTGTTCCTCTGCGCGGTGATGCGGCGCTCCTGCTCAGCCTTGATCTCCGCGATGGCGGTCTTTTTGCTGCGATCCGTCTCGGCGGCGATCTCGGCTTCTGCCTTTTGGATCATTTCTTCCTGTTTTGCGCGAAGCTCCTCGGTGATCGCGTTCGCCTCATCGGTCGCCTGAGCAATGATCGTATCCGTGAACGCTTCAAGCTTTTTGTCTGTTTCCTGCATAGGCATTGTAGCGAAACCTCCATGTGCGTTGTGGAAGGCCGGGCTGCGGTCTTCCTGCTTGCGTCCGCCCCGCCCCGCCTTTGATGCGGGGCGGCGGCAGACGTCGTCAGATCTTGACGCCGATCGCGTCGCGGATGAGGCCCGTGATCGAGTCCTTTTCGCGCTTCGAGCCTTCCGGGCCCGGAATAATAACAAGCAGCGGGATCGTCGAGGCGAGCTTCATTTCCTTCACCGTTTCCGGGATCAAGGCGGCGCAGTTCTCCGTAATGAGGAGCACGGCGATCTCGGGGTCCGCCTTGGCCTCCTCGACACAGGCTTCGGCTTCCTTCTTGTTCACGGCGAGCTTGCCCGGGATGCCTGACAGACGCAGTCCGGTCAGGACCTCGGCGTCATCGGACACGGCAAATAATTTCATAACAGGGTCCTCCGATCACATGATGATCAGGAACGCGATCAGCAGGCCGTAAAGGGCAACGCCTTCTGCAAGGCCGACGAAGATCAGCGCCTTACCGAAGATGCCGTCATTCTCGGACAGAGCGCCGAGAGCGGCGGAAGCGGAGGACGCAACAGCGATGCCGCCGCCGATGCCGGAAAGGCCGACCGCCAGAGCCGCACCGATGTACTTCATGCCGTCGGCAGCGCCGGCTGCCGCTGTGGCCGTCGCTTCAGCCGCGGAAGCGGACTGCGTGAAGAAAAACACGGTCAGAAACGCGAAAACGCCGAAGAAGCTGCAAAGATCAGCAATCAGCGGAGCCTTGCCGGTCTTGCCGTGCTTTGCGCGGATATAAATCGCCGTAAGCGGAAGAGCAACTGCCAGAAGCATAACGATGGCTGCAAGAAGGATATTCATAATAAGTGACCTCCAGAATATCAGATGTTTTCTTTTCTTATTTTAGCCGCTCACTGCTGTGCGGCTTTGTAGTCGATGATCTTCGGGGCAAACGCAATGCCTCCGCCCTCATAGAAGCGGCCGAACATCTCGTAGTATTCAAGACGCATGACCTGAATGGAAACGAGCAGTGCCTCAAGCACGGCCACGAGAACGTTGCCGAAGGCGATGCCGAGGATGTTCGAGTTGTGCGCGAGGTTGAAAACGACGAGCATCATGCCGGCGTGGCTGATGGCGTATGCGCCGATTCGGAGAAAGCTGATGGTGTTCGAGACATAGGACAGGCAGATCTCAAAGAGCTCGAAGAAGCCCTCCACAAAGAACATGCCGATCGATTCGGGCTTCCAGTCCTTCTCGCCGTTGACAAGCTTCGACAGCGGACCGGACAAAAACAGCAGCACGAGCGGCAGCACGATCACGAGCCAGATGTACGGACCGGTGAAGAGATTGACGTCCTTCGCCGCGAGGAAAAAGATGCCGAGGATAATGCCGATATAAAATACCATTCCGGCAAGACCGTTCGGAGAAAACAACGCCTTGCCCCGGTCCTTTCTGCGCACGCCGTTGATGATGTTGAGCACCATGCACAGAACAATGAGTCCCACGCCGAGAACGACCGCATAGAGCAGAACATCCATCGAATGCTCAAGCGCCTTGTAGCCGCCCCACGGGAGGATCTCTTCGTTTCCGAAGAAGCTGCCGTAGATACAGCCGAAGATCATGGCGGAGCCGCCGCACATCGCAAGGATGCGGCCGAGCCATTTGCCCTTGGAGCGCCAGAGATAGAGACCCAGCAGGACCAGGCACAGGCCCTGTCCGAGGTCGCCGAACATAATGCCGAAAATGAAAGTATAGGTGATCGCCATAAAGAGACGCGGGTCAAGCTCTCCATAGGAGGGCACACCGTACATCTCTATGTAGGGCTGATAGATATCCGCAAGCCAGTTTTTCTTGAACTTGACAGGCGGCGGCGTTTCCTTTACCTCCTCCGGTTTCGTGAGGAAGCAGGCAAAGCCCTTGATTGCCTCGCAGTGCGCAACGAATTCCTCGGCGTCAGCCTTGGGGATCCAGCCAATGAGGTAGAATTTTCCGTGCCGTCTGCCCGCATAGGAGCAGATCTCAAAGGAATCGTTTTCATAGCGCAGCCACGAATAGGTCAGCAGCAGTCGCTCCGCTTCTTCTTTTCCGAGGGCCGAGCAGGCCTCGTCAAGTTCTGCGCGGTGTGCCTTTGCACGGGCCGTCTCGGCTTTCAGACGCTTGAGGACTTCCTCCGCCGTGTTGTTGACGTCCCCGTTCACATTGATGTGGATCCGCTCAAAGCCGAGGGACAAGAAGATCGCTTCCACCTGCGTGTCGGAGTCCGGCAGGCAGAAATACGCGCCGTACATCCAGTGGCCGGCAGAGCCGGATGTGACAAAATAGACGTCCGGCCGACTGTCTATGACGGTCATGCACTCCTTATAGGTCTCGGACGGCAGCCGTCCGAAATGGAACTTGAGGTAGCGCATGGCGAAAAGGTCGGAAAGGTCGACCTTGAAGTCGATGAAGTGACTGAGCTGTTCCTCTGCCGTGGCATTGCTTTTGATAATGCTGTCTTCCATATCCCGTTCTTTCCGAAGCTCCTCGTAGCGCTCGGAAAGCCTGTCGAGATACTGCGTTGCTTCAAGCAGCTTCCACTCCTTGCCCACGAAGTCCCGGTAATCCGGCTCTACGTTGAGTCCGTGCAAAAGCGTCAGTGACTTCGCCAGTGCTTCGGAATAGGGGTTTGGCGTATCAAAGGGGACGAGCTCCTTGACGCCGGAGAGCAGCTTGATCGCGTTTTCGGGGTGGAATTCCTTGTTGATGACAAGGTTCTGTATTGCGGTGTTGACCATTTTCTCGGGTCCCGATACGGTCACCATGGTCATTTCTTCCACCGACATCGTTTAATACCTCCTTTTTCCCGCCCGCGGGCGTTATTAAGACTGTTTACCGATCAGAAACCTGATCGATGTCGCCGCGCGAGGCGTGCCGGCGTGTCTCATAAGAGCCACCTGCGCCCGGGGCGCTTGGCAAAGGCGCACAGCCTTTTCAATTGGTTCCGGTTCAGACAAGGGCCTTCGGGTCGAGGCCGAAGCCGATCGTTTCCACAAGCCGCATGAGCTTTTTGCACTCAAGCTCTCTGAGGATGAGGTAGGCCTGCGGCACGCCGATGTCCGGCTCCGCGGGCTTTACGAGCTTGCGGCAGAGTCGCTCCATCGTGCGGTAGTAGAGCGCTTCGAGGTTCTCGGGGTCCGCGTTCTCAAAGCTTGCGGCAAAGGGAGAGCGTTTGAGAATCTCAAACGCCTCTGCCTCGCTTCTGGCGTTCTCCAAAGCGTGCCGGAAGTCCGGTTTGAGCCGGTAGGAGACCGGGATGAGCAATTCGTCCGCACGCTCGAGCGAAGCGGGAAAGCTCCGCTGCAGACGGATAATGCTGATGATGTTGAGAAGGTCGGCTTCCGTGCCGATCATCTCGCGGAGCTGCGCCGAGCCGCTGCCCTTGTAGCGCTTCGTCAGGAAGGAGAACATCGCTTTGAAGTAGGTGTTTTCGAGCAGTATGCCCGCCTCCCAGTAGCTCGGCATCCCCGTAGAGGGGTCGGGCTTCATCTCGGAGAGCGGCTTTTCATAGATGCTGCCCTTTGCCGCGGCAAGAACGGCTGAAAAGCTCTTGGCCTGCGCGAGCGCTTCGAGATCCACACTGCTGTGCGTCCGCATGAAGTCCGTGATCGCCGCCGAGCGCGGCAGAGTCCCGCCCGCGTCCTTCTCGACAAGCGCGGAAAGGAGGTATTCGTACTCCAGCTTGTAAATGAAAAAGCGGAAATACTCCTTGTCCGCAAGACTCGAAAAGTTGTAGAGCTTCTCGAAGTCCGTAAACAGAGCCTTGTCGATCGTGAGCTCGAGCATCTGCGGTGTCGGGGACGGGGGCAGGGCGGCCATCGCCGTGCTCCACCCGGGATGACCGCGCAGGAACGAATAAACGTCGCCGACGGATCTGCACTCGCAGAGCCGCCGCCAGTCCTCTTCCTTCAGGAGCCGGCCGTACAGCGTCAGCACCTTGGCGGACATCGCGCCGTATTCCATTCGAGATTTAAGCATCGGCAGCCACCGCCAGTTTGAATATTTTCAGTACGTCGGCGTCCTTCTCCTGCTCATAGCGTTTCTTCGCCGTTTCCAACTCCGAACGGAGCTCCTCGGCGAGCCTGCGGATCTCTTCGTCCGCGCGTGCGGTCTCCTGTGCGCGCGCGTCCTCGATCTCCTTTGCGGCACGGGTCTTGTAGTCCTCGCGAATGACGGCGATCTTCTTTTCGACATAGTCGTCAAAGTTCTGACGCAGCTTCTCAGCTTCGTCGTACACTTCGCGGGCACTGCTTTCCGCTTCAACGATTTTGTTCAGAATCTCAATAGGGGTCATTTAATCCCTCTTTTCTGCATGATCTTTTCACCTTTCCCATAATAACATTGCACCAATCAAAGTCAATGGGCACTTTTCTCATAGTTTCATAAAAAATCGTGGCTTTTTTTTAATTATTGAAAAATCTTTGTCCACTTCTTTTCAAATGGCCAAAAACAGAATATAATCATATTCGAGGTAGTTTTGCGAATTTACCCAATCCCATTCGTTTCAGAAAGGCTGACGTTATGAAATACGTACTTGTGATCGGCGACGGCATGGCCGACAATCCCGTTCCGGAACTTGGCGGAAAAACGCCGCTCGAATATGCACACATTCCGGGTATCGACGCTCTTGCGGCAAAAAGCGAGCTCGGCAGCGTCCGCAACTGTCCGAAAGGGCTCCCCCCCGGAAGCGACACCGCGATCCTCTCCATTTTCGGCAACGACCCACATGTCTGCTACACGGGCCGCAGTCCGCTCGAAGCAGCCGCCTCGGACATCAAGCTTGCGCCCGGAGACGTCTCCTATCGTTGCAACATGATCGCGCTTGAGGACGCGGACAAGCCTTTCGCCGAAAAGAAGATCCTCTCCCACTCCGGCGGGAGTATTGACGGCGAGGACTCCGTCACCCTCATTCAATACCTGTTCGCCGACCCCACCTTCAAAGCAATGGCCGACCGCGCGGGCCTGTGCGTTCACCCCGCCCCCTCCTTCCGCCACATTGCGGTGCAGAAGCAGGCCGACATCCGGGGCATCCGCCTTGCGCCGCCGCATGACCATCTCGGAGAGGTCATCGGGGGGCTTCTTCCGTCCGGCTGTCCGAACGCGGCGACCCTCACGGCGCTCATGGAAAAAGCCAACGAGGTCCTTGACCACCACCCCATCAACGAAGCGCGCCGCAAGGCCGGAAAGCTCCCCGCAAACGGCGTCTGGTTCTGGGCTGAGGGCACCGGCGTTGCGCTCGAATCCTTTGAGAGCAAATACCATCACAATGGCGCGGTGATCTCCGCCGTCCCGCTCTGTCACGGCATCGCCAAGCTATCCGGACTGGACGTCATCCTCGTTGACGGCGCGACGGGCGAGCTTGAAACGAACCTGGAGGGCAAGGTGGACGCCTGCGTGCAGGCACTGGAAGGAAAATACGACTTTGCCGCCATCCACGTTGAGGCGCCGGACGAGTGTACCCACAACGGTGATACGAAGGGCAAGCTTCAAGCCATCGAATGGCTCGACAGCCGGGTGCTGACGCCGCTGACAAAGCGGCTGGATCAGGAATCCTTTGACTACCGCCTTCTTTTCCTTTCAGACCACAAGACACTGACCGCCACCCGCGGACACGACGGCGATCCCGTCCCCTATATGCTTTATGACAGCCGCAGGGATTTCGGCACGGGACTCACATTCTCGGAGGTCAACGGGCTCAAAGGGCCGTATTTTGACGCGGGGACCATGCTGATGCCGCATCTGTTTGAACAGGACTGACTTTTCATTTCCCCGAAAGGAGACTGCGTTATGGTCGACACGACTGAAAAAGCCTATGCCAAGCTCAACATCTCGCTCGACGTAACGGGTCGGCGTCCGGACGGATACCATGACATGCGCATGGTCATGCAGACCGTTACGCTCTGCGACGATGTATCCGTTTCTCTTCGGCAGGACGGCGCCGTGCATGCGGGGACGAACCTCCGTTATCTCCCCTGCGACGACCGGAACATTGCCGTCAAGGCTGCGCGCGCCTTTTTTGCCGCGGCGGACATAAAGAACATGGGGGCAGACATCGGCATCCGCAAACGCATCCCGGTGTGCGCGGGCATGGGCGGCGGCTCTGCAGACGGCGCGGCGGTCCTGCGCGCGCTCAACCGGCTGTGCGGAGCCCCGTTTTCCGTTTCGGAGCTTGAAACGCTCGGGGCGTCGCTCGGCTCGGATATCCCGTTCTGCGTTGCAGGCGGGACCGCTCTCGCGGAGGGGCGCGGGGAACTGCTCACGGCGCTGCCGGATTTTCCGGACTGCCGCTTTGTGATCGCAAAGCCCCGCTTCTCGGTCTCGACGCCGGTGCTGTTCTTCAAGCTCGACCAGACCCCCATCCGTTGCCATCCGGATACGTCCGGCATCGTTTCAGCACTCCACGCAGGCAATCTCTCCGGCGTCTGCCGCCGGCTGTATAATGTCTTTGAGGACGCGTTGCCGCCGAAGCCGGACGATGTTGCCATCATCAAGAGCCGTCTGCTTGACTGCGGCGCGCTTGGCGCGGTGATGACCGGCACCGGTTCTGCCGTTTTCGGCATCTTTGACAAGGACATATATGCCGAGCGCGCAAGAGACACACTTTCCAAATGCTACCGTGAGGTCTTTCTCGCAGCGCCCCGGCGCCGCGCCGTCTGAATAAAAAAAACTGCTTTCCCGTTTAAACAGCGCGCCGTCCGGCAATACTGTTTTTGGCAGGGCGGAAAGATACATATAATTTTGTTATTACCCGCACACCGCGTTTTCACAAGCGGTCTTGCGAAAATACCGCCCTGTAACAACGAACAGGACGGTATTTTTGTATGAAGCATATCCGGCAGATCCACATTCTTGAGACCTCTCTTCTCTTCGCGCTGTGCGCGGCGCTCTGCACAGGTCTGTGGGCGCAGACACAGCAGCGGCGGCTCTCCTCCGAACTGATACGCCTTCACGTCGTCGCAAACTCCGACAGCGAAGCCGATCAGGAGGCCAAACTGCGGGTCCGCGACGCGGTGCTTGCCGAGCTCTCCCCCAAACTTGCCGGCATTTCCGACCCTTCCGAGGCGGAATCCGTCATTCGTGACGAGCTGCCGGCAATTCAGCGGGCAGCCCGGCAGAGCCTTCAGCAGAGCGGAAAATTCTACCCCGCGACCGCGGCGCTCCGCTGGGAGCGCTATCCGAAGCGCGACTATGACGGCTTCTCCCTGCCGGCAGGCAGCTATGTCTCTCTTCGCGTAACGCTGGGCGCGGGGCAGGGCCACAACTGGTGGTGCGTTGTTTTTCCCCCGCTGTGTATGACCGCCGCAGAAGACGAAGCCGCGTTTTCCGCGCTCCCGGAAGCAGATCAGCGTCTGATCCGCGTCGACGACGGCTATACCGTGCGCTTTCGTGTCGTAGAGCTCTACGGGCGGCTTCGGCAGGCACTCACATAATGGAAAATTCAGCTTTGGTTTCCTTGACAAGGGCGGCAGGAAATGCTAGACTAATAGAACTCCGTGGGGGAGTAGTCAGCGTGCCGGGCTTTCCAGCTGCCAGGCGCGGTTCAAGTCAACATTCATGGCGGTCATCCGCCTGGCTTGTATGAAACGACCAGACCCATGGATAGGCATTTCGCCTGTCCATGGGTCTTTTTTATACTGCAAAAACATAGATACACATAAAGTAGGAGGCATACGAATGAAGTATTATTGCAGTGAGATCGACGACGTCTTGGCCGAGACGCGCTCGACCCGCGACGGTCTTACAGCCGCCGAGGCGGCAAAGCGCCTCGCGGAAAACGGCAAGAACAAGCTTGCAGAGGGAAAGAAGGACTCCCTCATCAAGCGCTTCTTCGCGCAGATGGCAGACCCGATGATCATCATGCTGATCGCGGCGGCGGTCATCTCGGCGGTCACCTCTCGCTATTCGGGCGAGGGCTTTGCGGACGTCATCATCATCATGTTTGTCGTCGTTGTCAACGCGGCGCTCGGCGTCTACCAGGAAAACAAGGCCGAAAAGGCGCTAGAAGCGCTGCAGGAAATGTCCTCAGCCACAAGCAAAGTCCTGCGCAACGGGCAGATGATCACCGTCAAGAGCGAGGACCTCGTTGTCGGCGACATCGTCATTCTTGAAGCGGGAGACGCCGTTCCGGCAGACGGGCGCATCATTGACTCCAAAAGCATGAAGATCGAGGAGGCCGCGCTGACGGGCGAATCCGTCCCGGTCGACAAGGTCATTGAGATGCTCTATATGGAGGGCAGTTCGGATGTTCCTCTCGGTGACCGCAAAAACATGGTCTACATGGGCTCCACCGTCGTTTACGGACGCGGCATGGCCGTCATCACGGCCACCGGCATGGACACCGAAATGGGCAAGATCGCAGACGCACTCGCAACCGCGAAGGAGGGCCTCACGCCCCTGCAGATCAAGCTCGCCCAGCTCAGCCGCATCCTCACGAAGCTCGTCATCGGCATCTGCGCCGTGATCTTCGTCATCGGCCTGATCCGCGAGGGAAGCTTTACGACTTCCGGCATCCTCAACAGCTTCATGATCGCTGTGAGTCTCGCGGTCGCCGCGATTCCGGAGGGACTTGTCGCCGTCGTCACGATCGTTCTTTCGATCGGCGTAACGAACATGTCCAACAAAAACGCCATCATCCGCAAGCTCACCGCCGTCGAAACGCTCGGCTGTGCGCAGATCATCTGTTCGGATAAGACCGGCACCCTCACACAGAACAAAATGACCGTCGTCGAGCATTACGGCGAAAATGAATCCCTCCTTGCAGGCGCGATGGCTCTGTGTTGCGACGCGGAACTCAATGCTGACGGCACCGTTACCGGCGAACCCACTGAAAACGCCCTTGTCTACTGGGCAAACTCTCTCGGTCTTCCGAAGCCGGAGCTCAAGGCAAAGGCGCCGCGCGTAGGCGAAGCGCCGTTCGACTCCGTCCGCAAGATGATGTCCACCCTGCATGAAACCGACGCCGGCATTGTGCAGTACACCAAGGGTGCGCCGGACGAGGTCCTGCGAAAATGCCAGACCTATCTCAAGGACGGGCACGCCGTCCCCCTCACGGATGAAGCCCGCAAAGCGATCCTCGCCGCGAACAAATCCATGGCTGACAAGGCCCTGCGCGTTCTCGCCTGCGCCCAGCGCATCTGGCCCGAAAAGCCGGAGAGCACGGAAGCCGCAAAACTCGAAGAGGAGCTTTGCTTCATCGGCCTTGTAGGCATGATCGACCCGGTCCGTCCGGAAGTCAAAGCCGCCATTGAGGAGTGCCGCAGCGCCGGCATCCGCCCCATCATGATCACCGGCGACCACATCGACACCGCCAGAGCCATTGCCCGGGAGCTCGGCATACTCGGGCCGAACGACACGGCGGTCACCGGCTCCGAGCTATCCGAGATGGACGACGCCACCTTCGAAAAGGTCTTTCAGAACATCTCGGTCTATGCCCGCGTTCAGCCGGAGCATAAGGTCCGCATCGTAAACGCATGGAAAAAGGCCGGCTATATCACCGCGATGACCGGCGACGGCGTCAACGACGCGCCGAGCATCAAATCCGCCGACATCGGCGTCGGCATGGGCATCACGGGAACGGACGTCACGAAAAATGTTGCGGACATGGTCCTCGCGGATGACAACTTTGCAACCATCGTCGGCGCGGTCGAAGAGGGTCGGCGCATCTACGACAACATCCGCAAAGCCATCCAGTTCCTGCTCGGCTCCAACATGAGCGAGGTGCTCTCGATCTTTGTCGCGACGCTTCTGAACTTCACGATATTAAAGCCCGTCCATCTGCTCTGGATCAACCTTATCACAGACTGTTTCCCCGCGCTTGCGCTTGGACTTGAGGACGCGGAGCCGGACGTCATGCAACGTGAACCGCGTTCGTCCACGGACGGCATCTTTGCAGGCGGCGTCGGCTTCGACGTCGCGTATCAGGGCATCTTCATCACGCTCCTCACGCTTGCCGCCTACTTCATCGGTCACATCATGGAAGGCAACAGCTGGGCCGATCTGAACAGTGCAGACGGCGTTACGATGGCCTTCCTCACGCTGAGCATGGCGGAGATCTTCCACAGCTTCAACATGCGTTCACAGCGCGGCAGCCTCTTCAAGCTGACGAAGAAGAACAAGGCGCTGATCCTCGCGGGCATCGCCAGTTTCGTCTGCACGACCCTCGTGCTCTACGTCCCCTTCCTCGCGGATGCCTTCGGCTTTGAGCACATCAGCGTCGTGGAATACCTCGTCGCCCTCGCTCTGGCTTTCTGCATCATCCCGCTCGTGGAACTCGTAAAGGCCATTCAGCGCAAAAAAGCCTAAAGTAAAAACTGACGCAAGTTCTTCTGCCGGCCCGAAAACGGGCCGGCTTTTTTATTTTTTCTCTTGACTTTTGCGTGCATGATGATATTATTATGATATCAATTTGATGAAACCTCATCATACATAAGGAGCTGTTATCACATGGATACTTCAAATGCTTTCACGGAGGAAAAGATCCTGCACGCACCAAACGGTATGCTGACCTTTCTTCTGACGACGGCGGTACTCATCGCAGGCATTGTGTGTCTCACTATGGAACTGCCGGGAGCACCGATCTACGCGATCATCTCTTTCGTCATCTGTCCTCTGCTCTATGCCGGACTCAAGGTCGTAAAGCCCAATGAGGCACTGGTCCTCACGCTCTTCGGGAAATATTACGGCACACTTATGGGCGCGGGTTTCTTCTTTGTAAACCCCTTCTGCACAGCGGTGAACCCCACCAAGACCGCGTCCGCCAAGGAGGCACAGAGCAAAAAGCAGCGCACAGACCTCAACAAATCCGCAGCGGACGGCGCTTCGGGCAAAGCCGTTTCGCTCAAGGTGCTGACGCTCAACAACGACCGCCAGAAAGTCAACGACAAGCTCGGCAATCCCATTGAGATCGGCGTTGTTGTCATCTGGCGCGTGGTGAACGCGGCGCAGGCAGTCTTCAACGTGGACAACTACGTCGAATTTCTCTCCATTCAGGCGGACAGTTCTCTGCGGAACATCTGCCGGCTTTACCCCTACGACAGCTGGGACGGAGAAGAAGGCGCAGACGAGCTCTCCCTGCGCGGCAGCAGCCAGGAGGTCGCCGTGAAGCTGCGCGATGAGCTTCAGTCCAAGGTCCGTTCTGCCGGCCTTGAGATCGTCGAGACCCGCATCACGCACCTTGCCTATGCGCCCGAGATCGCAGCGGCAATGCTCCAGCGCCAGCAGGCCAGTGCCATCATCGACGCGCGCAAGCTCATCGTGGAGGGCGCTGTCGGCATGGTCGACATGGCGCTCAAGCAGCTCAGCGAAAATGAGATCGTAGAGCTCGATGACGAGCGCAAGGCGCAGATGGTCTCCAACCTCTTAGTCGTCCTCTGCGGAAACAAGGAAGCACAGCCGGTGGTCAACAGCGGCACGATCTACTAACATCATGTCTGCTGATAAGAACAAAAAGCAGGTGCCGCTGCGCCTGTCTCCCTCGCTCTACGACAAGATCGCCGCATGGGCGGAGGACGATTTTCGCTCGGTCAACGGGCAGATCGAATTTTTGCTGACCGAGTGCGTCAAAAAACGTTACGGTCCCGATGCTCTCGAGGAAAAGGACAAAAAATAAGTTCAAAGAGACCCGGCTGTTCATCGAACAGCCGGGTCTCTTAACTTACCGAGACTCTGTTTATTTCATATACTTGTCGAGCACCGCCTGTGCCTTTTCGCTGTCAGCGGTCACGATATAAAAGACCGTGTTTCCGTCCTGCTTGACGATGGCGTCATCGAGCTTCGGCATCTCGGCCGGGGCATAGGACGAATAGATCGAACGCTGAGACGAAACGCGGGCCTTTGCCGCTGCAAACAGCTTTTCCGCCGCAGCTTCGTCCGTGCACTTGAAAAGGCCGATCTCCTCCGTTGTCGCCTTTGTGGAGCAGTAGACCTGGCATTCGCTGATGCCGCCTGCGTCCACACCGTACAGCTTCGCGGCAACATCCTTTTCAACAGGACTGATGATGTCCGAGTAGCCGCCGTTCTCCTTGAGATCGGCCGCAATAGCGGCAAGGTCATACGCTTTCGCAGTAGTTTTGTCTCCGCAGGCCGCAAGTGCGGCGAGCAGTATACAAGCCGTAAGAATTAGTGTCAGTTTCTTTTTCATTTTTCTCTCCGTCCCCTATCCCGCATAATGTGTTTTCACGTACTCCAGCCATTTCTTATAGATATTCGCTGAGAAGTGGATGCCGTCCGTCGTTTCGCTCGCGGGCAGATAGCCCGTTTCATCCGAGAGCGCTGCGACAAGATCCATGTAGTAGCAGCCCTTGTCGGCCGCGAGCTGGCGGAGCGAGGTGTTAAAGTCTTTCACGCGATCCATACTAAAAGTATCCCCACTCGCGGACTTGGTCTGGCTCACCGGGGTGAGACCCATAACATAGATCGTGCAGTTCGGCTGCGCCGAAATGATCTGATCGAGCATCTTTCCATACTGACTGATAAAGGTATCTTTATCGTATCCGATCTCATTGATGCCCAATTCAATATATATTTTCCCGTAAGGCTTCTGGGTGATCCCCTGCAGGATGGTACCTGTGCTCCCGTTGTCGAGCGAAATACACGCCTTGCTCGAGACCGCACTCACGGACATACTCGTTGCCGTATAGTAATCGCAGGTCGTAAGGCCGGAGAAAAGCCGGAAACCGTCCATCAGGGAGTTGCCCATAAATGCAGCATCCGCAAAATAGTCGTCACCGACCGCCGGCTTTTCTGAAAGATCGGGGCCGGCAGGCTTTGCGGAAGCAGACGGACTCGGCGCGGCGCTCTGTACGGCAGCGCTCGGACTGGAGCTGGCGCTATTTGTATCCGCGACCGGTTTTTTGCTGGTGCAGGAACAGAGAAAGGCACTGCTGAGAATCACGCCTGCGAGAAATACACTTGTTATGATTTGGAAATTATTGCTTTTACTGGCCACGGTTACAACAAACTCCTTCAACTGATGTCGTGTTATGTCTACCTCTGTCAACTAGACTTATTATAGATAAGGCCCCCACGTAATGCAAGGCTTTTTTTGCGATATTTTCGCTTTTCTTTGACACATTTTTCAGTCTAAATTTGGTCACTTTTTTCGAGCGTTTTTCTTCCTGCTGCCGGCCGACACTGCGGCCCTCTGACCGGTCCAGAGAGGGCGGGTCCGACTCGCCGCGGACCGTGCGGCAATCATTGACCGTGTCGCTATTTGGTGATATAATGTATTGATTTATTCCGTGAAGCAGATCCGCCCGGAACAAATCGAATGATTTTTGCGTCAGCAGAGGATTGTTTTATGTGGATATCCGACAAATGGAAAGATTACGAACTCATTGACTGCTCCAGCGGCGAGCGGCTTGAACGCTGGGGAAAAGAAATTCTTGTCCGCCCGGACCCGCAGGCGATCTGGAAAACAGAGCGCCGCGCGGCCGGCTGGAAAAAGCCCGCGGCGCGGTACAGCCGCAGCAGTTCCGGCGGCGGACAGTGGGAAAAGCGCAGTGTTCCCGAAAGCTGGCAGATCCGCTACGGGGAACTCACCTTCAACATCAAGCCCATGAATTTCAAACACACAGGCGTCTTCCCCGAGCAGGCCGCGAACTGGGACTGGGCAATGGGAAAAATAAAAAACGCGGACCGGCCGATCAGCGTTCTGAATCTCTTTGCCTATACGGGTGCGGCGAGCTGCGCCTGTGCAAAGGCCGGCGCCTCGGTCTGCCATGTGGACGCGGCGCGCGGCATGGTGCAGTGGGCGCGGGAAAACGCCGCTTCTAGCGGCCTTGCTGAAGCCCCGATCCGCTGGATCGTGGACGACTGCATGAAATTCGTCGAGCGTGAGATCCGGCGCGGCCGCCGCTACGACGCGATCATCATGGACCCGCCGTCTTATGGCCGCGGTCCCGGCGGCGAGGTCTGGAAGTTAGACGAAAATCTTTGGGATTTTGTTTCACTCGTTTCGGGTGTTTTGTCGGACGACCCGCTTTTTGTTCTGATAAATTCCTATACGACGGGCCTTTCCCCGTCGGTGCTCACCTACATGGCGGAGAGCATCTTTACCGAAAAGTTTGGCGGCCGGAGTGAAAGTCAGGAACTCGGCCTGCCGGTGACGGCGAGCGGACTTGCCCTGCCCTGCGGGGCTTCCTGCCGTTGGGAGTGCAGATGATGGAACCGATCATTCAGGTCAAAAACGTCACATTCCGCTATGAGGGCGAAGACGAAAATGCCGCGCCCGTGCTCGACGGCGTTTCGCTCGACATTGCGGAGGGCAGCTTTGTCGTCATTCTCGGCCACAACGGTTCGGGAAAGTCAACGCTCGCAAAGCTCCTCAACGGCATCCTCGTGCCGGACGAAGGCCGGGTCCTCGTCGCCGGCATGGATACGCGGGACGACGACAAGCTTCTCGACATCCGCCGTACGGTCGGCATGGTCTTCCAAAATCCGGATAACCAGATGGTCGCCTCGGTCGTGGAGGACGACGTCGCGTTCGCGCCGGAAAACCTCGGCGTGCCGCCGGACGAGATCCGCACGCGCGTCGACGAGGCGCTGAAGCTTGTCGATATGTACGAATACCGTGACCGGGCGCCACACCTTCTCTCCGGCGGACAGAAGCAGCGCGTCGCCATTGCGGGCGTCATCGCCATGCGGCCCCGCTGCATCGTGCTCGACGAGCCCACCGCCATGCTCGACCCCGGCGGCCGCCGCGAAGTCATTGAAACGATCACGCGGCTCTGCCGCGAAAACGGCATCACCGTCGTCCTCATCACCCACCACATGAGCGAGGCGGTCGGAGCGGACAAGGTCTTTGTCATGTCCGCCGGACACATCATCTCCGAGGGTTCACCGGAAGAGGTCTTTTCCCGCGTCGAAGCGTTGCGGAGAGAGGGGCTGACGGTGCCGGACACCGTTGCGCTCTCCTATGAGCTGCGGCGCGCCGGAATGGACGTTCCCCTCGCGGCTCTCACGCCGGAACAGTGCGCGGAGGGGATCGCGAAAGCCCTCCATCAATAACGAACGAAGGATCAGTCATCAATGCCAGTCATCAGAACCGAGTCGCTGACGCATGTTTACGGTGCAGGCGGCCCTTTTGAGAGCATCGCTCTCGACAATGTGAATATTGAGATCCCGCAGGGCGCTTTCGTCGGCATCATCGGCCACACGGGCAGCGGCAAATCGACCTTTGTGCAGCACCTCAACGGTCTTCTCGAACCGAGCTCCGGCCGCGTTCTTCTCGATGGCGTGGACATCAACTCCGACAAAAAGCTCCGCCACAGCACGCGTTTCAAGGTCGGCCTTGTGTTTCAGTATCCGGAGTATCAGCTTTTTGAAGAAACGGTCGCACGCGACATTGCTTTCGGTCCCCGCAACATGAAGCTTGCAAAAAACGAAATCGACCAACGCGTGCGTGAAGCCGCCGGCTTCTGCGGCGTTTCGGAGGAGCTCTTCGAGCGCTCGCCGCTGGAACTCTCCGGCGGACAAAAGCGCCGCGTCGCCATCGCGGGCGTCATTGCCATGCGTCCGAGCATCCTCGTTTTGGACGAGCCGACCGCCGGTCTCGACCCCGCAGGCTGCGCCGACATTCTCAAAAACATCTCCGATTACCGCGCCGCGACCGGAGCGACGATCATCCTCGTATCTCACAGCATGGAGGACGTTGCGCGCATCGCGGAGCGCCTGATCGTTTTTGACGGCGGTAAGGTCATTATGGACGGCTCTCCCAAGGAGGTCTTCTCGCACCCGGAGGAGCTTCGGAACATCGGTCTCGACGTTCCCGCCGCGGCAGATGTCGCAGAACGGCTCCGTGCGCGGGGCGTCCCGATCCCCGACGGCTGCTACACCGTTGCGCAGCTCCGCGACGCGGTTCTCGCGCTCCGAAAGGAGGGCGGCTCATGTTAAAGGACGTCACGCTCGGTCAGTACTTTCCCGGCACGAGCTTCATCCACCGGCTCGACCCGCGCACAAAGCTGCTTGCGACCTTTGTTTACATCGCAGCGCTTTTCGTCGCGAAATGGTTTGTGAGCTATGCCGTTGTCCTCGCCCTTCTCATCGTCTGCATCGCCGTTTCCGGCATCAGGCCCTCCGCCTTTTTCCGGGGGCTCAAGCCGATTTTATTCATCATCCTCTTCACAGCCGTCATCAATCTCTTTGCCACAAGAGGCGGCACGGTCCTCTGGCACTGGTGGAAACTCACGATCACTTCCGCCGGCGTGGAACTTGCAAGTCTGATGGTCGTGCGCATCATGCTCCTCATCACGGGCACTTTACTGCTCACCTATACGACGACGCCCATGGCGCTCACGGACGGTCTGGAGCTGCTTTTGGACCCCATCAAAAAGCTCGGCGCGCCGGTGCATGAATTTTCAATGATGATGAGCATTGCCCTGCGCTTTATTCCGACGCTGATCGAGGAGGCCGACAAGATCGCCTCCGCGCAGAAGGCGCGCGGCGCGGACTTTGAAACCGGCAGTCTGATAGAACGCGCGCAGGCGCTGCTGCCGCTGCTGGTCCCGCTTTTTGTGAGCGCTTTCCGCCGTGCGGACGAGCTTGCGGTCGCAATGGAGTCTCGCTGCTATCACGGCGGCGAAGGCAGGACGCGCATGAAAAAGCTTTCGATGCGTCCGGCCGACTGGGCAACGCTCGCGGGCTCCGGCATCTTTCTCGCCGGCATCATCGTTCTTTCGAGGTACGGTCTATGAGGAACATTGCTCTGCGTCTCGCCTACGACGGGACGAATTACCACGGCTGGCAGGTCCAGAAAACGGACGTCTCCGTTGCCGGGACCATTGAAAAGGCGCTCTCGCAGATTTGCAAGGAGCCGATCAAGCTCGTCGGCTGTGGGCGAACGGACGCGGGCGTTCACGCGCTTCGCTACTGCGCAAACTTCAAAACCAACTGCGCCATCCCAATCGACCGCGTGCCGCTTGCCTTAAACACGCACCTTCCGTTTGACATTGCGGCGTCCGACGCCTGTGAGGCGCCGGAGGACTTCAACGCCATCCTCTCCTGCGAGAAAAAGGAGTACATCTACAAACTCGTGAACTCGCGCCTGCGTGACCCGTTTTTTAATGACCGTGCCTGCTTCTATCCCTCCCCGCTCGACTTCGGTCGTATGGAGGCCGCGGCCCGCGCCTTCGAGGGCACGCACGATTTTGCCGCCGTCCGCAATGCCGGGACGGACGTCCGCTCCACCGTCCGCACGATCTACTGGTGTGAAATGGAACGCGAGGGAGAGCTCTTCACCATGCGCGTGTGCGCAAACGGCTTTCTTTACAACATGGTCCGCGCCATTATGGGCACGGTGGTGTATGCCGGGCTCGGCAAGCTCGATCCCGATGCCATTCCCGCCTTGCTTGAGCGCGGGGACCGCCGTCTCACCGGGCCGACCATGCCGCCGCAGGGGCTTTACATGTCCCGCGTCTGGTATCCGGGCACAGTCGGGGAAATGATGCTCAAAGAGTGATTTTTTTCTTTCCTGCACCTGAATATTCTTTACAGAATATCTACTATTTCCGCAATAAACATGGTATAATCCTTGTTAATCTAAAAAAGTACGGAGTCGGATTATGGGCAGAGCCAGACACGAAAAGAACACGACGCGGAGCGGAGGTGCCGGCGCGATCGTCGGGACGCTTCTTCTGGTTGCCGCGGCGATCGGCATTTTCCTCTACCGCGACAAGCTCACGGGCGGCAATGCCCCCGCTGAGACCGCCGCGCCCGCCGTATCTGCCGGCGAAGCCTACACTTACGAAACCGGTTCACAGCAGATGTTCGCACTCATGGGCAGCGAGCTTGCGATTGCTTCGACCACAGGACTTCAAATTCTGGATGAAGACGGACAGAGCGTTCTGCGCGAAGTTTTTTCTATGACGCGGCCTGCTGTCTGCGCCTGCGATGACTGCTGTATATTCTATGACGTCGGCGGAACGCATATCCGCGTCGTTAAAAACGGCAAAAGCACTTCTCTGGACCGCGAATCGCCCATCACCTCCGTTTCCGTCAACCGGGATGGCTATATCGCCGTTTCCGGTGAGGAGGACGGCTACAAGGGCAGCGTCAGAGTCTATAACAACAAGCTTGAGGCGATCTACGAATGGTTTTCCGGTTCGGGCTACACGCTCGACGCCGCCGTTTCGCCCGACTGCAGCAAGCTTACGGTGCTGACCCTCGGCTCCTCGGGCAGCGAGGTACATATCTTCCGTCTTGACAGCGAGAAAGAAGCTGCCACCATTAAGCTCGACGGCGAGCTGGCAGTACGTCTCCACTACTCGAAAAACGGCGATTTCTGCGTTCTGACACAGAAAAATCTCTACTTTTACAACGATTCCGGCAAAGCGCTCAACCGCTTCAGTTTCGACAGCAACACGCTTGAGGACTATGAGTTCGGCACCGATCTTACCGTCGTCGCGCTCGGGCAGTATGTCTCCGGCGGCAGCACTGTACTCACAAGTCTCGGTCCGGACGGCAGGACGCTTGGCACCGCTACGCTCAGCGAAGCGCCTCAGGCGCTTGCCTCACAGGGCCGGAAACTGCTTGTCCTCTCAAATGAGACCGTCACCGTCTTTGATAGCACGCTGCGCACCCAAAAGAGCGCCGCGGTGGGTTCGGGTTATGTTTCCGCCGTGCTCCTTCCGGACGATGACGTTATGCTTCTTTCCACCCACTACGGGGAGAAATGCACACCAAAGAGCCGTTAGCTCTTTCTTTTCCTATGAAATGGAGAATATAAAATCAAAAGAAGGCGCGCTCCGCTCCGCGCCCGTCAGGAGTAAGCTATGAAAATCGTGATCGAGGTACTGCTTCTCGTCATTCTGCTCGTCTGCATCTGGAACGGCTATAAAAAAGGTCTTGTGATGTGCATAGGGACGATCTTGGCTATAATACTATCTCTGTATGTGGGCGATCTTCTGGCCGACACCTTCTCCCCCGCCGTTAAGCCCGCCGCAAAGCCCTTCATCAGCGGGTACATGGACGGAACGGACGGCGTTGTAAGTACCAGTCTCAACGCTCTGCTCGGCGGGAACGCAGCCGGTCTCTCTGTTGACGACGCCATCAAGCAGCAGCCAGAGCTCCGTTTGCAGCTCTGCGAAAAGAGCTATGAAAAAGTCGGCATCTACTCCGGCACCGCAAAGCGCATGGCCGCGCAGGCCGTTGAGAAAGCCGACGCCGAAAAGATCACGCTCCAGAGTGCGCTCGTGGACATTTTGTGCGGTGCTTTCACGTATCTGCTGAGTTTCCTCATATTCTTCCTTTTGAGCATGATCATCATTACGGTGATCGTAAATCTTGTCAACCTCAATCTCAAGCTGCCCGGCAACGAACGGCTCAACCGCATCGGCGGGCTGGTCGCGGGCGCGGTCGTCGGCGCGTGCTTCTGCTTCGTCGCCGGTTGGGTACTGCGCTTCTGCGGAATGTTTCTGCCGGAATCCGGTCTGAAAAGCACCGTACTCTCTCTGTTTTTTATCCGCTTTAATTTCCTCCCGTATTTCCTGACCGTCTGACTGTTCTCTGCGGCGTTTTGCCGCTTTGCTATAAGCATCTCACCCCGCTGGCTGCCGCATTCTTACGGCAGTACCTCGGGTACCGCAAGCCCGAGCTTTTCGAAAGGATTGGTTTTAAAACTATGCAGCCTACTGTATGCTCCCGTTGCAAAAAGAACATGGCCGTCGTCTTCGTCTCGAAGGTCGAAAACGGGGTCACCATAAACGAAGGTCTCTGTCTCAAATGTGCACGCGAGCTTCACATCAAGCCCGTGGACGACATTATGAGCCGTATGGGGATCTCGGACGAGGACCTCGACACGCTCACGAACGAGATGACAGACGCCCTCACCGGCGCGGCGGACACTCTGCGCGACCTTAATGAGCCCTCGACCGAAGGCGTCGATACCGGCAAGACCACCACCTTCCCCTATCTCGACCGTCTGTTCGGGCCGGAGGCCACCATGAACAGCTCCTATCCGCAGCCGCCCGTTTATGAAGGGCCCAACAATGCGCGGAGCGAGACCAAGGAACCGCCCCGCAATGCACAAAAATCAAAATTTTTGGGGAATTACTGCATCGATCTCACCGAGCGCGCCGCAAACGGTCAGCTTGACAGTATGATCGGCCGAGAAGAAGAACTTGAGCGCGTCATCCAGATACTCAACCGCCGCCAGAAAAACAATCCCTGCCTCATCGGTGAGCCGGGCGTCGGCAAGACCGCGATTGCGGAGGGGCTTGCCCAGCGCATTGCGGACGGTCGTGTTCCCTATAAGCTCCGTGACAAGCAGGTCCAGCTTCTTGACCTCACGGCACTCGTTGCCGGGACGCAGTTCCGCGGGCAGTTTGAATCCCGCATGAAAGGACTCATTGAGGAGATCAAAAAGCAGGGCAATGTCATCCTCGTCATCGACGAAGTACACAACATTGTCGGCGCGGGCGACGCCGAGGGTAGCATGAATGCCGCCAACATCTTAAAGCCCGCCCTTTCGCGCGGCGAAATTCAGGTCATCGGTGCGACCACCTTCACGGAATACCGCAAGCACATCGAAAAGGACACCGCGCTTGAGCGCCGTTTCCAGCCGGTCACGGTCGGTGAACCTACGATCGAGGACAGCGTCGCCATTCTGCGGGGCATCGCGCATTACTACGAGGATTTCCACGGCGTTTCCATCTCCGACGAGATGTGCCGAAAAGCCGTCACGCTCTCTGAGCGCTATATCACCGACCGTTTCCTGCCCGACAAGGCCATCGACCTCATTGATGAAGCCTGTTCGGATGTAAACCTCAAAAATCCGGATATTGAGCGCATGGCGGTCATCGACAAGGAACTCAAGGACCTTGACAAAGAACGTGAGCTTCTGCTCGCGGACACTTCAAACGACAACTTCGCGCGTCTTGCGGAAATCCGCAGCCAGAGTCTCCAGCTCACGGATGAACAGATGCGTCTGCGCGCCAAAGGCAAGCCCCAGCTTACGGAAGAAAACCTTGCCCGCGTCATTGAACTGTGGACCAAAATCCCCGCAAGCTCCATCCGCGAGGATGAGTTTGAACGCCTCTCCGGACTTTCGAGCCGACTCAAAAAGCACATCATCGGACAGGATGAGGCCGTCGAAACCGTCTGTGCCGCCATCAAGCGCAACCGCATCGGTCTGTCCGTCAAGCACAAGCCGGTCAGCTTCATCTTCGTCGGAAGCACCGGCGTGGGCAAGACGGAGCTTGTCAAGCGGCTCGCCGAGGACCTTTTCAATTCCCCGGAATCGCTCATCCGCATTGATATGTCGGAATTTATGGAAAAGCACTCTGTCTCCCGTCTCATCGGTTCTCCTCCGGGCTACGTCGGCTATGACGAGGCCGGTCAGCTCACGGAAAAGATCCGCCGCAAGCCTTACAGTGTCATTCTCTTCGACGAGATCGAAAAAGCACATCCGGACGTGATGAACGTCCTGCTGCAAATTCTGGATGACGGCCGCGTCACCGACTCGCAGGGTCGGACGGTCAACTTCGAAAACACCGTCATCATCATGACGACGAATGCGGGCAGCGACCGGCGTGACGGCAAGGTCGGCTTCGGCGGCTCGGTCACGGATCTTGGCAAGGAAAAGGCCATCAAGGCCCTCAACGACTTCCTCCGCCCCGAGTTCCTCAACCGGATCGACGAGATCGTCTACTTCAACCGTCTGAGCGAGGCCAACATCCACGAGATCGCCAAACTCATGCTCACCGAGCTTACGGACGTGATGAAGGAAAAGAAGATTGCCTTCACCTACGACGACGCCCTGCTCGACTACCTCACCGAGAAAGGCTACTCTCTCACGTATGGCGCGCGCAACCTGCGCCGTCTTATTCAGAAGGAGATCGAGGACGCCATCGCAAGCGAGATCATCGACAAGCGTCACGGTCTGGTCGCCTCCGTCCACGTCACGGTCGAGGACGGCAAGCCGAAGATCACAGCTGAATAAGTTTTGGGCCGCCTTCTGGGCGGCCCTTTTTGCAGCAATATTGGGGAGGCCGCCTCGGAGCGGCCTTTCAGTATTTCAGCGTTTTCAAATACGCTTTCTGCTCATCGGTAATGCGGTAGCTCTCGACCGCTTTCTGGATCGTCTTGTTGTGGCACCAGCGGTCCAGCCGCCGCTGTGTCACATACGGCAGCGACGCGTCCCACTGTTTGGCGAGCGCGGTCGCGAAAAACCACGCGATCATCATGTTGATATAGTATTCCTCGGAGCGCAGCACCGCAACGCGCTCGAGGACTTCGGCTGAGAAGTCTTCGTCGAGGAAATGGTTCATCAGCATTTCAATGCCAAAGCGCACCGTGAAGGTCTCGCTCGACGCGAGCCATTCGGGGATCTGGTCCCAAAGCTCCTGCCTGTGCTTTTTAAAGACCTTCGGGGAAAGCAGATCGCAGGTCGCCCAGTTATCCACATACGGCAAAAAAGCGTTCACCGCCGCAAGGGTCTCTTCGTAATCCTTAAATTCCGAGATCAGATAACCGTGAAGATTGTATTCGTCATAGTATTCATGAGGCAGAACACGCAGAAACTCCGCCGCTGTATCCGTCCCTCTGAGCTCTCTGGCAAGCGCGCGCAGGGCAGGCGTACGCACGCCGATCATTTGTTCCGGCGTGATGGTCGGCGTCAGCCTGCACTGAAAGTCCCGGTATTTCGTATCCTGAAGCGCAAAAAGGCGCGCCTGTATGTTCTCCACTGCTGTCATCTCTGACTCCTCCGCTGTAATTTTCTTTCATTATACCGCGCAGTCCCGCAGTCGGCAAGCGTCGATGAAAAAAGAAAATTGTGGTGAAAACTGTCCGTCGGGGCTTGACAAAATCGTTTCCCTCTCTTATACTCTGTACTATGTTTATTAATACAGTTGTAACAGGAGGCAGTACTATGGCAGTACACTACGCCGGCGCGCATGTCCGGACGCATTCCGGCAGGCGGCCAAAGAAAAGAAGCGGCGGACGGCTCATTTTTCTCGTCGTGCTGATCGCTGCGGCGGCGGTCCTGCTGTTCCGCAACGCGGGTTTTCGGACAAAGGTAAGCGTTCCTACGAAAAACATAGAAACCGATTTTGATATCTCGCTCGAGGAATTGCCGTCCACGGAGCGCTATGGCAAAGGCGGCGGTTCGGCAGACCCCGCGGACGCCCAGTCGCTCCGCGCACTGGCAAAAAAGCGTCCGGATTACGCGGACAAGCTGAATTTCATCGCGGGCAACATCGGAGATTTTTCAAACAACGGCGTCAAAAACGTTCTCATGTCGCCGGAAACGTGCGACTTCGTTCTCCGCGCTGCCTACGGTCCCCGTGAAAATCGTCCCGGAAAGGCGCTCAGCGTCCAAAAAGGCACCATTCCCTATTTCCTGCAATATGACAGCCGCTGGGCCTTTACGCGATACGGCAGCTCCTACATGGGCTATACCGCTTGCGGCACGACCTGCCTTTCCATGTGCGCCGCGGGACTCACCGGCAACGCGGACTATACGCCGGAATATGTTTCCGGCTTTTCCGAAAAAAACGGCTACTATGTCGACGGAACCGGCACATCCTGGGCATTGTTTACGGACGGCGCGGCACAGCTCGGACTGCGCAGCAAGGCCATCGCGACAAATGAGGACGCAATGAAAGCGGCTCTTAACGGCGGCGTGCTGATCGCCTCCATGTCGAAAGGAGACTTTACAAACGCGGGGCATTTCATCGTCATCTGCAAGAGCGGGGTCGGTGGTTTTCAGGTCTACGATCCGAGCAGTGTCGAACGCAGCAGCCGGACGTGGAGCTATCAGACACTTGCTCCTCAGATCGCCCAGCTCTGGGCACTGAAAGCAGATTAAAGTTTTGGCGGGCCGGAAGGCCCGCCTTTTCGTGTTTTTTCAACAAAATTCTTTTGCAAATCGCTTTGATATGCTATAATTATCACGAATTTTGATTTTAACGCACAGGGAGGGATACCTACGGAGCTTTATGACATCGAACAGGAAGCGCTACAGGAACTATACGATCAGCTTTTCTGGCCGCTTTTTGTCTATGCCCGAAGCGGGCTCGACAGCGACGAGGCCGCCATTGAAGTCGTGCAGGAGGCTTTCCGCTTTGCCAATGCGAAGCCTGGCTCTCTCCTCTCCAGTTCGGACCCGCGTCTCTGGCTGCTGCTGACACTCAAATACGTCCTTCAAAACCGTCGGCGCAACCGCGCGGAGCTCTCGCGCCTGTTGCTCGCGGACTTCGGTTATGCGACCGATGCGGAGCTGCGCACGGTCAGTGCCACTGTACCCGCGCACGAGTTTCTGGGCGATACAGATTTCAAACTGCTCGCCGATTTTGTAAACGAGGACCGGTCCTTCCGTGAGGCTGCAGCGGACGGTGCTGTCTCGGTGCCGGAGTGTCATGCACGTTTCCGTCTTGCGAAGCACCGCCTGCTCTCGCGAACCGATCCTGAAAAATATCTGCGCTGATTTTCCGATTCCCTCTCTGACGAAAGGAGCGCCATGACGGATTTTGACGAAAGCGTCTTTGACGCGATGACGGATGAAGAACTCACAGACTATCTTTCACACGACATGGAACTTCCGCTGTCCTTCCTCCACAGTGCGGAAGCGGTGCTCTATGCCTCGACTCTGCTTGCACTGCGCAAAGCAGACACACTGCCGGACCTCGCCGCCGCTGCCACCAGTTTTCGGGAGGAGTATCTGCCGATACCTTTTGACGGCGCTACCCTCTGGGACGATCCGCTGGGCCACACCGTGCCCGCCAAAACATCGTCCCACGGAAAGACACAAGAGACCGCAAAGCCCCCAGGCGAGTCAAAGGCTGCAAAGCGCCCAGACAAACCAAAAGCCAGGGCGTCCTCCCCCGCGCCCGCAGCTGTTCCGGCTCCGCCTCCGCCGCTGCCGCCGCTTTCACAGCCGGTCTATGCTCCGTCCGCGGCGCCCCGCCAACGCCGGCATCGCGGCAAGCTTTTCGTTGTTTTACTGATCATAGTCGTGGCTGTTCTCGCCGCTCTCTTCATCGGTACGACCCTGCGTTCAATGCTCGGCGGTACTTCTCCGTCCGAAGAGGCTTCCAGCACCGGCTACACGCTGACGTGGGTGCCATCCGGCTATACAGCGGCCGAATTTTCCGATTGGGATGTGACCGGATACCTCTACACATGGAAAAATTCCGCCGGCGACACCATCACTTTTTGCCGCTATCATGCGGGTACGGAAGTCAACGTCGATTCGAACGGCGCGTATGTCAGTGAGGTTAACGTCCTCGGCCGCAAGGGAGAATACACGCGCCGGGGCAGAGAGCACTCCCTCGTATTCAGCGATGCGC
>JBMNPV010000014.1:0-36414 GCA_050943775.1 Oscillospiraceae bacterium | reverse complement strand
CCTGCCCATTCGCCGTTTCGCTTTTCGCGGAAACGCACTGCGAGCAGAACTTCCGCGTATTTTGTTGCCATTCCCCAGAAAGCCGAAAACCACATCCAGAATATGGCGCCCGGTCCGCCAAGCGCAAGCGCACCGGCAACGCCCGCAATGTTTCCCGTACCGACCGTGCCCGCAAGCGCGGTGGAAACCGCCTGAAACGGGGAAATCGAACCGGCGGTGTTTTCTTTCTTTGAAAAGAAACTTCCGAACACAGTGCGCAGCATTTCTCCAAAATGCCGCAGCTGCGGGAACCCGGCGCAGATGCTCAGATACACGCCGGCCCCAAGCATCAGTACCATCAGTGCAGGGCCCCAAACCAGCGCCTCTGCAGCACTGACGAATGTGATAAGTCGATTGGACAGTTCAGCCACTCGCAGCCCTCCTTCTGTGCACGGCAGAACCCCGGGAACTTTGCTGTGCCTAATACGTCTATGTGGACAGGACGGAAAAGATGCGAATGGGATGTACAAATCGGTGAAAATGCGGTATAATGACTTCACCTGCGGTTTGACAGGCTGGTTTTATCTGCCTGCCATGTATGGTGTTTCGAAAAGATCGGGGAGGCGTCCCGCGCCGCTCCGAGACGGACATCCGAACAGATTATGTACAGGTGAAAAGTAGAATACCATGAGAAAGGAACGGAACATGAAAAAGCTTATCTCATTTGTTTTAACGGCCGCCATGCTCTTCGGCATGACGACTGCCTTTGCAATCGACGAAGGCGAGGCGCGCACGGTCATCGGCGCGGATATCAGCGAAGCCCAAAAAGCGAGTGTCTATAAGACCTTTGGCATTGAACCGGGAGACGTCAAGGAACTTACTGTCACGAACGCGGAAGAGCGCGAATATCTCGATGGCGTGGTGGATACGTCTCTGATCGGTACCCATTCCATCTCCTGCATCTACATCAAGATCCTCGCCGCGGGCAAGGGTCTCGATGTGTCCACCTCCAACATCAGCTGGTGCACAAAAGAGATGTACCGCAATGCCCTCGCAACCGCCGGTATCGACGATGCGAAGGTCATCGTGACGAGCCCCATTCAGGGCATCTCCGGCACGGCCGCGCTCACCGGCGTCTACAAGGCCTATGAAGATATCACGGGTACGAAGCTCGACACGGTTGCAAAGCAGGCCGGCACGCAGGAGCTTGTGACAACCGCCGAGCTCGCCGATGAGATCGGCAGCGCGGACGCTGTCATGATCGTGAATGAACTCAAGGGAATTCTCAGCGAGACAAAGAAGATGTCCGATGACGAGCTCCGCGCAGAGATCCGGAAGATTGCGGATGACAACAACGTCGCCCTTTCGGACGAGGAGATCGATTCGCTCATTTCTCTGACGCGTCAGCTTGAAAAGCTCGACCCGGAGCAGCTCAAGGCGAAGGTCGAGGAATTCCAGTCCATGGCGAGAAAATTCGCGGGTGCGAAGGATAAGATCAGCAAATTTGCTGCATCCTTTGGCGAGTTTGTCCAGAGCGTCGGCAGCTTCCTTTCCGACCTTTTTGGCGGGTCGAGCAAGGGCTGAAGCGAAACATAGAAAAGCCCCCGAACCTTCGGGGGCTTTTTCAGTCTTTGGAGGCAGAAATGATAAAAGTGCAAAATCTTATACTGCCGCTTGAATTCAGTGAAAAGGAACTGCGTGCGGCAGCAGCAAAAAAACTGCGTATTCCCGCAGGTAGGATCGATAAGCTTGAACTTGCGCGCTTGTCAATAGACGCGCGAAAAAAAACGGATGTTCATTATGTCTGCGCCGTGACAGTCACCGCACGCGACGAAGCGGACGTTGTAGAAAGAGCCGCGAGTCCCGATGTGGCGCGCTGCAAGGAAAAGCCCTATGTTTTTCCCCCGGTGCGGCGAAAGAGTACACTGCGTCCGGTCGTCGTCGGCATGGGGCCTGCGGGGCTGTTTGCGGCGCTTCATCTTGCGCGCGCGGGCGTGCCGGTGCTGGTGATCGAGCGCGGTCAGCCGGTCGAAAAGCGCTCGGCGGACGTGGAGCATTTCTGGCAGACGGGGCGGCTCAACACAGACTCCAATGTGCAGTTCGGAGAGGGAGGCGCAGGCACATTTTCGGACGGAAAGCTCACCACTGGCATCGGCGACCCGCGTGTACCGCATGTGTTTCGTACCTTTACGGAGTTTGGCGCGCCTCGAGATATCCTCTGGCAGCACAAGCCGCACATCGGGACAGATGTACTGCGTGAGATCGTCGCGCGGATGCGCAAGGAGCTGCTTTCACTGGGCTGTGAGATACGCTTCAACACCAAGCTGACGGAGATCATCTGTGCAAATCATGCACTAAAGGCAATTAAAATGATGAGCGACGGTTCGAATTATGAACTGCCGTGCGACACGCTGATTCTGGCCCCGGGTCACTCCGCGCGCGATACCTTTGAGATGCTGCTCGAGACAGGCCTGCCGATGGAGAAAAAACCCTTTGCGATCGGTCTGCGGGTGGAACACCTGCAAAAGAGTATTTCAGCAGCGCAGTTCGGCGCATTTGCCGAGAAACTACCGCCGGCCGACTATAAGCTTGCCTGTCACCTGCCAAACGGCCGCAGTGCCTACACTTTCTGCGTCTGTCCCGGCGGACAGGTCGTTGCCGCCGCTTCCGAGGAGGGACGTTTAGTCACAAACGGCATGAGTCTGCGCGCGAGAGATGGGCAAAACTGCAATGGTGCGTTTCTGGTTGGCCTTACACCGGACGACTTCGCTGGGAGCGATCCGCTTGCCGGTGTGCGCTTTCAGCAGCACTGGGAGCGGCAGGCGTTTCTCTCCGGAGGGGAGAACTTTTATGCTCCGGTGCAAACCATGCACGATTTTTTAGCTGCAAAACGAACACAGCAGTTGGGCCGCGTGACACCGACATACCGGCCGGGCGTCATGCCTTCCGATCTCTCTGCCTGTCTGCCGGAAATCGTTGCGGATACACTTCGCGGGGCCGCGCCGATTTTTGAGCGTAGCTTGCGTGGCTTTGCCGATCCGGAAGCGGTGCTCACTGCGATCGAGACACGCTCCTCCTCGCCGGTGCGCATTCTGCGAAACGAGCGCTGCGAATCCAGCATAAAAGGTATTTTCCCCTGTGGGGAGGGGGCCGGTTATGCGGGAGGCATCACATCTGCGGCGGTCGATGGCATACGCGTTGCGGAAGCTGTGGCTGCAAGAATATAAAAGTGCGTATTCTGCACAGCTTTAAAACTGTGCAGAATACGAGCCGATAAACTTCGTTCAGGATTCCTGCGGTTCGAGGACGGCAACAGCAAATCCGACACCGCTATGCTCTGTTCGACGGAGGAGAAGGGCAGAGTTCAAACCGAGAACCGCGCATTTTTCGCACTCGTTTTCCGGAAAATAGGGGTAACGGGTCTGCGTAAAGCGGACTTCGCCGACTTCAAGTGCTTTGCGCTCGACCGGCAGAAAGCGAATATTCAGCTTTTCGCTGAGCGCTTGTGCCGCGTCTTTGAGCGGACTGTCCGCTGTGCAGCAGATGACGTCGAGCGCAAGCGGGTGGAACCCGCAGTCGTTCATAAATGCAAGGACCAGGTCCTCCAGAGAGGTGGACAGCCCATCGGTGCTGCCGTCTATGCCGAGCGAGAGGACCGGCGGGACAAGCAGAAGGGTCTGCCGGTCAAATCCGGTGAGAAAGCTCACCGAGAAGTCACATTTTTCCCAGCTTTCTGCTTCACGGATACCCGGCGGCAACGCGCCCGCGATGGGGAAAATGCTGCTGTAGCAGACCGACTCACCGGACAGGAGTTTTTCCTTTACTGAGTTTATCAGTTCCGGTGTGGCAATGCGCAGTCCGGCAGCAGCGGCCCATTTGTCGATCGCGAAGCTCTCGACCTGCTCCGGTTCGGAGAGAATGGGAATGGCGCTCAGCGTAGCGGCAACTTCACGAACGAGTGCAGATAATGAACTGTTTCCAGATGGCGCAATTGGGACAACATATTTGCCCTGTTCGTCTATTTGGATAATTGCGGTCGGTATATTGCCATAATTGTAGAATTCTGCGGCAACTCGAACTGCGTCCGTAACCGGACAGAATAAAAAAAGAATATCATCGGCGCGTTTCTGCGAAGCTAAAAGAGGCAGTTGCTCCCGTTCAAAACGGGAAACAGAAATCGCGGAGTTTGCCTGTGCGCGGAGCTGTTCGGCCAGAGCCTGCCCTCTGTCGCTTACGGCGATTGCTGAAATTTTCAAGCTGAACGGTCCTTTCCATAGTTGAGCGCATCCATTTTCTATCTATTATTATTCCAAAAATCGGATTTGTCAAGTACCCAACAGCGCCGGCATCTTCCAATGGAAAGCAGATAATGTATGAGTGGAGGATAAAAATGAAATCCATCAGACAGGTTTATAAGATCGGCAGAGGGCCATCGAGCTCACACACGATGGGGCCGGAACGCGCTGCGGCGCGTTTTTTGCAGCAGTGCCCGGACGCGGATCGTTATGAGGTGATGCTCTATGGTTCGCTTGCAAAGACAGGGCGGGGACATGGAACGGAAACAGCCATAGAGGCAACCTTTGCGCCGCTGCCTGTCAAGATATGCACGAAGCTCGAGCGCGGGTTAAAGCTGCCGCATGAGAACACATTGGACATTGCGGGCTACCGCGGCGAAGAGCTTTTGCTGAAAAAGCGCTTTATGAGTATCGGCGGCGGCGACGTTATCGAAGAAGGGGAGGAGCAGGCGGAGGCGCCGGAAGTTTATAAAGAAAATTCATATGCGGAAATATCCGCCTATTGCAAGGCGAGAAATATCCGCTTGAGCGAATATGTGCGCCGAATGGAAGGAGACGAAATATTCGATTACCTGTCGGAGGTCTGGGACGCGATGCAGGTGAGCGTACTGGAGGGACTGTCGAAGACCGGAGTCCTCCCCGGCGGACTCGGCGTGCAGCGCCGTGCGCAGGAGCTTATCAACGCTCGGCATATGGACGAGAGCAAGGAGACATATGAAACGCGCGTTGTCTGCGCGTATGCGTTTGCCGTCAGCGAGCAGAACGCGGACGGCGGCCGCATCGTTACGGCGCCGACCTGCGGGAGCTGCGGCGTTGTGCCGGCAGTGCTCAAATACTACAAGGATTCGCGCGGCTATACAGACAGCGAGATCCTCAACGCACTGGCGGCCGGAGGTATCGTCGGTGCGCTTGTCAAGACGAATGCGTCCGTCAGCGGTGCGGAGTGCGGCTGTCAGGCGGAGATCGGCACGGCCTGTGCAATGGCAGCTGCGGCCCTTGCAGAGCTTGTTGGCATGGGGATCGACCAAATCGAGTATTCCGCGGAGATCGCGATCGAGCACCATCTGGGACTGACCTGTGATCCGATCTACGGGCTTGTGCAGATCCCGTGCATCGAACGCAACGCCGTGGCCGCAATGCGCGCGATCAACGCGGTGACGCTGGCAAACTTCCTCACCTTTACGAGAAAGATCTCGCTGGATCTGGTGATCAAGACCATGTACGATACCGGCCGCGATCTCAACCGACGCTACCGCGAAACGGCGGACGGGGGGCTCGCGAAGCTCTATATCAAGCCGGGAGAAATTCTCAAAAAAGAGTCGGAATGAGATGCGTGCAAAAAATGAACCATAATGCAAATAAGTGCAATATTTGCACCGATAACAGCAGCCGCTTCCATTTGGAAGCGGCTGCTGTTATCGGACCTGCCGGATCATTTCTCTGCGAAGACGCAGAATGATGCGCTTTTCCAGACGGCTTATGTAAGATTGGGAAATCCCCATAATATCGGCAACTTCTTTCTGCGTGTACTCATGCGTGCCGCACAGACCGAAGCGCATGATGATGATGGTCCGCTCGCGTTCGTCAAGCTCGTCAATGGCGTCCATGAGCATTTTCTTGTCGGCGTCGTCCTCCATCGAACGCGAGATCTCGTCTCCGTCCGTACCGAGCACATCGGAGAGCAGCAGCTCGTTGCCGTCCCAGTCGGTGTTGAGCGGTTCATCGAGCGAGACTTCGGAACGCTGCGAGCTGATTTTGCGGAGATACATCAAAATTTCATTTTCAATGCAGCGGGACGCATAGGTCGCAAGTTTGATTTTCTTATCCGCCTGAAAGGTGTTGATCGCCTTGATCAGACCGATCGTACCGATCGAAATCAGATCCTCCAAGCCGACCCCTGTGTTTTCAAAACGGCGCGCGATGTAGACAACGAGCCGGAGATTGTGCTCGATGAGAAGCTTTTTGGCGGCTTCATCACCGCGGGAAAGCGCTTCAATCGCTGCGTCTTCCTCGTCGCGCGGAAGCGGAGGGGGCAGAATATCGCTCCCGCCTATGTAATTGACCGGTGGTGCAAGGCCGAGCTTCGAGAGCACGTCAAGCAGAGCCTGACAGAGCTTTGTGTTTTTCAGTTCCATATTTTGAATCCTCCATTTTGCGTATTTCCCACGATTACCGCAAAACAGCGGCATGTATCTCAGAATATTGCTGAAAACTCACCACTTGTGCTGAGATCATTGGGACACAGTCCCACCAAAAGCATGTTTGACGTTTTTCCATCGAGCAGAACACGGTCAGGGCGAAAAACAGGAAGCAGGCCTGCGCTCCGGCCTACAGACGAATATGGGATAAGACGGAAGCGGGGCCGCAGCGCATCGAAATAGGGGAGCGCCTCCATGAATACTGCCGGCCCGTCGTTGAGCGCGTCTGCGAGAACGGGCGGCAGTAGTTTTTCCACCTCCTTTTTGCCAACCACCATGACAGACAGCCCGCTGATGGGGTCGTAAAGCTCATTGCCGGTATCCGCGAGTGCGGTGAATGAG
Organism: Oscillospiraceae bacterium; assembly: GCA_050943775.1. Classification (GTDB taxonomy): domain Bacteria; phylum Bacillota; class Clostridia; order Oscillospirales; family Oscillospiraceae; genus UBA2658. The sequence goes on along the minus strand of JBMNPV010000014.1, from coordinate 29,600 downwards.
GCCGTTCTGCCGCAGAGCGTAACTTCTATCTGGTGCGTTTCGCGAACAGCCCGCTTGCCAAAGCGACGAAAGAAAAAAGTCAGCGTGCAGTAACAGACGGCGAAAGAGAGCGCAAGCACACGCATGGAAACGCTTCCGAAAAGACCATCCTCCGGCCGCACGCCGGCGAGCAGGGATGCTGCATAAACAGCGCCGCCGAAGGCTGCCGATACGAGCAGAAAGACGGCATAGGGCCTCCAAATTCCCGGCTCTGTCCCATAGGCCATCAGCGTCATCAAAATACCGAGACCGAGCTTTGCACAGGGCGTTGCAAGCATCGGCCGCAATCCGGCCCAGAGCAACAAAACCGCATAGAGCGCGCCAAACGCTGCTGCGAGAAGGAAGCGTCCGCGGCGCAGCGGCAGCGCACAAAGCTTGGCCGTCGCAAGCAAAATGAAATAGTCGATGAGCAGGTTGAGGACGAACATGTCGTCGGCATAGACGATTTTCATGGGACTATCCTACAGCCTGACCGCAGAAAATACGGACGAAATTAGGCGACGGCATAGAAAAAAGCCGTCCGGTCTCCCGGACGGCTTATCAGTGCGAAATGCGCACAGATCAGATATTCCAGACGTTTTTTGCGTATTCCACAACGGCACGGTCAGCGGCAAAATTGCCGCTGCGGGCGATGTTTCGAAGCGAAACGGCAGCTCGCCTGTCGCTATCGGACAACATTTCATATAATTTATCGTGTGCGGCTACATAGCTGTCAAAATCAGCGAGCAGCATGTATTCATCTCCGCCATAAACGAGCGAGGATACAAGGCTTGAGAAGCTTTCACCGTTTCGGAAACCGGCGCTGAAGCGGTTGAGAATGTGATGAATGCGGGGATTTTCCTCATAGATCCGCTGCGGGTCATAACCCATGCGGCGACGCTCCGCAATTTCCTCTGCCCGCAGGCCGAAGATGAACATGTTTTCATCCCCGAGTCGCTCATGCATCTCGACGTTTGCGCCGTCAAGCGTGCCGATCGTGATGGCGCCGTTCATCATAAGTTTCATGTTGCCCGTCCCGCTGGCCTCCTTGCCCGCGGTTGAGATCTGCTCCGAGACCTGCGCGGCGGGCATCAGCTTTTCGGCCACAGTGACGCGGTAGTTTTCGATGAAAACGACCTGCAGTTTTCCCTTGCAGAGCGGATCGTTATTGACGTCGTCCGCGAGAGAACACAGAAGCGTGATGATCTGCTTTGCGGTCTTGTAGCTGCTGGCAGCTTTCGCGCCGAAGAGAAAAGTGCGTGGAAGAAACGGCGCGGTGGGGGCTTCGTGAATACGCTGTTGCAGCTCGGCGATGAGCATGGCGCAGAGAAGCTGACGCTTGTATTCGTGCAGGCGCTTTACCTGTACGTCGAAGACCGCGTCGGTGTTGAGCGCGGCACCGCCCTGTCGCTGATACCAGTTGGAAAAGCGGCATTTGTTGCGGTACTTGATTTTCTCCAGCTCTGCAAGGACTTCCCGGTCGTCGGCAAAGGCCTCCAGCTCTGCGAGCTTTTCGGGCCGCGTCAAAAATTCGTCGCCGCCCAGAAGACGCGTGATGAGCGCGGAGAGTTCCGGGTTGATCTGCGCAAGCCAGCGGCGGTGATCGATGCCGTTTGTGACATTTATGAATTTATCCGGACGAAGCGCATAGACATCGCGGAAAATGTCGTGCTTTAAAATATCCGTATGCATCGCGGAAACGCCGTTGATGCGGCAGCAGCAGGCCAGACAGATATTTGCCATGTGAATTTTTCCGTCACGGATGATGAGCGCGCGCAAAACAGCTTCCGGGTCATTCGGATAGCTGTGCTCCAGATAGGCACGCCAGCGGCCGTCGATTTCGCGGATGATGTGCCAGATGCGCGGCATCTGCTGTTCGATAAGCTCGATGGGCCAACATTCGAGCGCTTCGGCCATGACGGTATGGTTTGTGTAGCAGACGCAGGAGGAGACAATTTCGGCGGCCTCATTCCAGCCCATGCCCTCCTCGTCCATAAAAATGCGCATCAGCTCCGGGATGAGCATGGTCGGGTGGGTGTCGTTGATCTGAAAGACATGGCAGCGTGCAAAGTTCGAGAGCGTTCCGTATTGCTGCTTGTGTTTGCGCACAACGCTCTGCGCTGTGGCGGAGACAAAGAAATACTGCTGCCGGATGCGCAGGGTCTTGCCCTGAAGGGTGTCATCGGCCGGATAGAGGACCTTGGTGATGACCTCGGCGAGCGTGCGCTCTTCCATGGACTTTACATACTCACCGCCGGAAAAGAGCTTCATGTCGAGACTGCGCGGTGAGCGTGCATCCCAGAGACGCAGGACGTTCACGCGCTCGGACTTATAACCCGTGATGAGCATGTCGCGTGGGACGGCGAGCACGGGCGTAAAATCCTTCACAACGGCGTGGCATTTACCGGTAAAGTCCCAGTTTTCCTCGACTTTGCCGCCAAAGCGGACCTCGACCGCGTCGTCATAGCAGGGCACGAGCCAGGAATCCGCCGAAGCGGTCCACTTGTCTGCAAGCTCCGTCTGGCGGCAATTGTCGATTTTCTGGCGGAACATACCGAGTTCATAGCACAGCGAGTATCCGGTGACGGGAATACCGAGCGTTGCGAGCGAGTCCATATAGCAGGCGGCAAGACGTCCGAGTCCGCCGTTTCCCAGTCCGGCATCCGGCTCAGCCTCAAATATTTCGGCAGGCTCGAAACCGAGTTCTGTGAGCGCCTGACTTAATGCATCGAGCAATCCGAGATTGAAAGCGTTTTTTTCGAGGGAACGGCCCATGAGAAACTCCATGGAGAGGTAGTGGACCTCACGCTGGTCATTGTTCTTGTTGCAGGCCACGAGCCGCCGGGAGGCGATCTCTCGCAGAAGGATCGCACTTGCGCAGAATACTTCACGCTCACTTGCGGTCTGCGCTGTTTTGCTGAAATGTGCCTCCAGCATATCCTCGAGAGAGGCTTTCAGTTCGGCTTTTCCAACAGTCATAAAAGGTTCCTTTCTAAGGTTTCACGCGCCGAGCGCGCGGTAGAGATCGAGATACTGTTTTGCGGAGCTGCTCCACGAGAGGTCCTGTGTCATTGCACGCTTTTGCAGCGCGGCCCATTCTTTCTCCCTGCGGCGGATGGATACGGCATAGTCGACCGTACCCAGCAGGTCGCACGCGGCATAGTTCGAGAAAGTGAAGCCGTTTGAACCGTCGTAGGGATGGGGAACGACGCTGTCGCGGAGTCCCCCGACCGCGTGGACGACCGGCAGCGTGCCGTATCGCATTGCGATCATCTGTGTGAGCCCGCAGGGTTCACTGCGGGAGGGCATCAGCATGAGGTCGGCACCGGCATAGATCATGGAGGAACGCTCGTCGGAATACATGATATTCGCGGAGACGCGTCCGGGATGACGCGCTTCTGCGCCCCGGAAGAAATCCTCGTAGTAACGGTCCCCTGTGCCGAGAATGATGACGCGGATACCGTGCGCGACCATGTCCTCGAGCGTATCGATAACGAGATCAAAGCCCTTGTGCGGTACAAGGCGGGAGATGGATGCGGCGATCGGGCCATTGTCGTTTTCGTCCATACCGAGCAGACGGCAGAGCGCACGGCGGCATTGCTGTTTGCCGCTGAGGTCCTCCGGGCCGTAGTGCGCCGGCAGATTCGGGTCGGTCTGCGGGTCATAGCGGATCATATCAATGCCGTTCAGGATGCCGGACAGTTTGTAGGCGTTGTCCCGAATGACCTGATGCAGCCCGCAGGCGGTCCAAGGGCCGCAGAGTTCCCGCGCATAGGAGGGGCTGACGGTCGTGACGCGGTCCGCCTCATAGATCGCGCCCTTCATAAGATTGACATCGCCGTCGTAGCGGAGAATACCGCTGTTATATAGATCATCGGATAGACCAAATACATCACCGAGGATGTCATGACCAAAACGCCCTTGATACTCGATGTTGTGGATGGTGTAGACAGTTTTGATGTGTGCCAGCGGTCCCTGCCGCTCCTGACGGAGATAGAGCGGGATGAGCGCGGTCTGCCAGTCGTTGCAGTGGATCACATCCGGCATCCAGCCGAGGCGCGGAATGAGATCCACGATCGCGCGGCAGAAGAAAGCAAAGCGCTCCCCGTCATCATACTCGCCATAGATGTGCTCACGCTTGAAGTAAAATTCGTTGTCGACGAAATACCAGGTGACGCCGTCCTGCCGGAGCGTAAACAGGCCGCAGTATTGCCGCCGCCACGCGAGGTTTACATAATCATTAAAAGCAAAGTCCATTTTCAGACGATATTTTTCTGCAATACAGCTATAGAGCGGCAAAATGACGCGGACATCCGCGCCTTCCGCCGCGAGAGCCGCGGGCAGAGAACCGGCGACGTCACCGAGACCGCCGGTTTTTACAAAGGGAGCCGCTTCACTTACGGCGAATAAAATGTTCAAGTCTGTCTCCTTTCGGTCATGGATGGCGTCCGCTTTGGCCGGTCATCCGTACAACGAAACGATGTGTCATTTTACGCGCTGTCGCTCGCGTTGTCAAGTGGGGAGAGTCAGAGCGTTTTGCCCTTTGGCACGGTGAGGGGCAGCATGCTGCTGCCGGAGAGGATCATGCCGTCTGAAAAGCTTGCGTATTTGTCGGCCACAACATATTGGAGGAGGGCGTGTTCGCCGACGACGGTGTCCTGCATGAGGATGCAGTTTTTGAGGTGCGCGTCCTTTTTCACACGGACTCCGCGGCAGAGAACGCAGTTTTCGATGCTTCCTTCGATGAAGCAGCCGTCCGCTACGAGAGAATTGCGGGCCGAGGCCTCCGCCCCGTAGTAGGTGGAAACGGAACTGCGGACCCGTGTGTAAACGGGGCGCTCCGCCGGGAAGATGTCGGCACGGTTTTTGAAGTCCAGCATGTCCAGATTGGCGCGGTAATAATCGTTCACAGACGCGATGCGGGCAAGATAGCCGTGATGCATATAAAGGCCGATCTTTGCGCCGCTCTCGAGATAGTGCGCGAGGGCGTCGCGATGGAAGTGGAGCCGGCCGTTCGAACGGCACCAGTCGATAAGTTCCAGCAGCAGACGCTTTTGAATGATATAGATCTCGGCAGACGAGAGCGCGTTTTCATTATCGGTTCCGGGGAAAAGCATACGCTTGGCGGTCCGGTCCGAATCCGGTAGGAAACGGATGCGCTCTCCGATACCGGGGAAACGCTGGTCTGCACAAACGGCTGTCACTTCACAGCCGGAGGCAAGATGCGCCGCATAGGCCGCGCGAAGATCAATGTTCGCGACAATGTCTCCGCGGTAAAGGACGATGGTGTTTTGCTTGATGTCGCGGATGTAGGAGCGCTCTGCCGCAAGGGCTTCCATGCAGCCGCGGTATTCACCGATGCGGCTGTCATGCATTCCAAAGGGCGGGAGCAGGCACAGACCGCCCGAGGAACGGGACATATCCCAGTCCTTGCCGCTGCCGAGGTGATCGAGGAGAGACTGGTAGTCGCGCTGCATGATGACGCCAACATCGCGGACGCCCGCGTTTGTCATGGCAGAGAGCGCGAAGTCGATCAGACGGTAACGGGAACAGAAGGGGAGAGAGGCGCTTGTGCGGTGCGTCACAAGTTCGCCGAGAGCCGGATTGGAGTGATAGGCATAAATCAGTCCGTGCATATCTGGCATCAGGTGTCCCTCCTTTCCGCATAGAGCATGGCGCCCGCAGGCAGCGTTTCGCCGTCTGCAACGATGCTGTCCGGCCCGCAGGTCGTGATCTGGATCCTTTCAGTGCCGGTCGAGACTCCGCCGACTCTGGCGTTTGCCCCGATCTTTGCGCCCTCGCCGACAATGGCGTAATCCACGACTGCGCCGGGGCCGACTGTGCAGCCGGGCATCAGGATGGAATAGCTCACGCGTGCGCCCTCGCCGACGGTAACGCTGCTGGACAAGACGGACTGGAAAACGCTGCCGCGAATGTCGCAGCCCTCTGTGACAATGCTGTGACGGATGACGGCGTTTTCTCCGATATAATGCGGCGGCCGGACCGGACTGCGGCTTCGGATCGGCCAGCTCCGGTCGTAGAGATCAATGCCGTCGGGGGAGAGCATATCCATGTTGGCCTCCCAAAGAGAGTCGATCGTGCCAACGTCCCGCCAGTAACCCGAAAATGGATAAGCCCAGAGCCGTTCCCGGTTCGCGAGCATTTTTGGAATGATGTTTTTGCCAAAATCCTTGTCGGAATTCGGGTCCGCCTCATCCGCGATCAGATACTCCCGGAGCTTCTGCCAACTGAAAATGTAGATGCCCATGGAGGCAAGGTCGCTTTTTGGTTCCTTTGGCTTTTCGACAAACTTGTGGACGTAGCCGTTCTCGTCCGTTTCCATAATGCCGAAACGGGAAGCTTCCGCAAGCGGAACACGCAAAACGGCAATCGTGCAGTCGGCCTCATGGGCCTTGTGCTGCGCGAGCATAGCCGCATAATTCATTTTGTAGATGTGATCACCGGAGAGAATGACAATGTAGTCCGGATCCCACATTTCGATGAACGGAATGTTCTGATAAATGGCGTTCGCCGTGCCGGAGAACCACTTACCGTTTTCCCCTGCGATCTGATAGGGCGGGAGAATGAAGGTCCCGCCGTTTTGAGTGTCCAGGTCCCAGGGCGTACCGCTGCCGATGTAGCTGTTTAAAAGCAGGGGCTGATACTGCGTCAGAACGCCAACGACGTCGATGCCGGAATTTGCACAATTTGAGAGGGGAAAGTCGATGATGCGGTATTTACCGCCAAAGGGGATGATGGGCTTTGCGGCCCGATCCGTCAATGCATGGAGCCGCGAACCCTGTCCGCCCGCGAGCAGCATAGCGATGCACTCTTTTTTCATAGCCTGCCTCCATTCTTGACCGTCAAACGGCCCTCTTTTCCATCTGTGGGTCTGAAAGACCATATCGCTTGAGAAAAACACCACTCAGTGGGGGAATGTCGATAACAATGGAATGTTCTCTTCCGTGCTGTGGGAATTTGCTGATTTCAAAGACCGTACCGGCGCACAGGGAGCCGCTGCCGCCAAAGCGCGTTTCGTCGCTGGAGAAGACGGCTTGGCAATACCCCGGCCCGTTGATACCAAGACGGAAGCCCTCTGCCGTGATGCCGGAAAAGTTGCAGAGGAAAATGAGCTCTTCCCCCTTCGCGTCGCGCCGGACAAAGCCGAGGACGTTTCGCTCGCGCTCGTCGGCGCACAGCCACTCGAAACCTTCGCCTGAAAAATCGATTTCCCAGAGTGGAGCAGCGTCCGCATAAAAGGCGTTGGACTCGCGGAAAAAGGTCTGCAGAGCCGCGTTTTCCGACTGCTGCAAGAGCTCCCACGGGAGCTGGGAGGCGAAATCCCATTCACTTGACTGCCCGAACTCCGCGCCCATAAACAGAAGCTTTTTCCCCGGATGCGCAAGCATATAGGTCCAGAAAGCGCGGACCGTGGCAAACTTCTGCTCCGTTGTGCCGGGGGCTTTGTTCAGCAGGGAACCTTTCATATGAACGACCTCGTCGTGCGAGAGCGGGAGAACGAAGTTTTCCGAAAAGGCGTACATTAGCGAAAAGGTGAGGTCGTTGTGGCAGCCGGAGCGGAAATAGGGGTCGGTCTTGAGGTAGCGCAGCGTGTCGTTCATCCAGCCCATGTTCCACTTGAGGTTGAAGCCGAGGCCGCCGATGTCAGCCGGTCGGGTGACAAGTGGCCATGCCGTGCTCTCCTCGGCGATCATGAGGATGCTCTCGTCATAGCCGAAGCAGACGGTGTTGAGCCGCTGCAAAAATGCAACGGCCTCCAGATTTTCGTGCCCGCCGAATTTATTCGGCTTCCAACAGCCGGGCTTGCGGTCGTAGTCGAGATAGAGCATCGAGGCGACTGCGTCAACGCGCAGGCCGTCAATGTGGTATTCCTCAAGCCAGAACAGGGCGGAAGAGATGAGGAAACTCTGCACTTCGCCCTTGCCGTAATCGAAAATGCGTGTGCCCCAGCTCGGATGCTCCGCCATCTCCGGGTCGGCGTATTCGTAGAGCCGGCTACCGTCAAACTCGACAAGACCCTGCGGGTCCTTTGGAAAATGTGCCGGGACCCAATCCATGATGACTCCGATACCGGCGTTATGGCAGGCGTCGATCAGAGCCATGAGGTCCTCCGGCGTTCCAAAGCGGGAGGTCGCGGCGAAATAGCCGGTGCACTGATAACCCCAGGAGCCATCATATGGGAATTCGGTCAGCGGCATGAACTCGATGTGCGTAAAGCCCATCTCTTTTACGTAGGGCAGCAGGCTCTCCCGCGCCTCGCGGTAGCTCATAGGGCCGCTTTGGCCATATCGGAAAGAGCCAAAGTGGACTTCGTAGATGTTGAGCGGGCTGTTATAGACCTTGCGACTGCGCCGGTGTGCAAGCCAGTCGTCATCTGTCCAGACATAAGGCGAAGCGTCCCGGAAGACCGTCGCGCTTGCGGGGCGCAGCTCGGTGAAGGTCCCGTAGGGGTCCGCTTTCCAGAGCGTTTGACCGTCTTGCGTAAGGATGGCGTATTTGTAGGCAAAGGAGGCGGGAAGACCACTGCGTACCAGTTCCCAGATGCCGCCGACGCACGGAGTCATGGGGTCGCTGTCGGGACTCCAGCCGTTGAAGTCTCCCGCGACGGCAACGCGTACGGCGTTTGGAGCCCAGACACGGAAAACAACGTCGCTGCCAGAACGGTGTGCGCCGAGGAAACGGTCTGCGCGTGTGCTCCGGCCCGAGGCGAATTCGGGAAGGAAACGCTCAAGTGTCAGTTCCATACGGATCTACCCCTTTCACGCTTGTTTGAAAGCGGAGAAAAAAAGACAGCGGAAAAAAACTCCCGCTGTCAGTTAAATTTGTTCATGGCTTTTTCCACGCCCTCGCGGATGAGGACGGGAAGTGCATCACAGGCTTTTTCACAGGTTTCCGTCACGAGCACCGCGTCCTTTTCGCAAAAGCAGCCGAGGACCCAATTGATGATGTCCTCCTCACTCGCTTCGGGAGGAGGGGAGCCGACGCCGATTTTGATGCGGGGGAATCCATTCGTGCCGAGGGCGGAAATGATGCTTTTAAGGCCGTTGTGCCCCCCCGCGGAGCCTTTCGCGCGGATGCGCAGCTTGCCGACCGGGAGAGCCATGTCGTCCGAAACAACAATAACGTGGTCCGCTGGGACTTTGTAATACGCCGCGGCGGGAGCAACGGCGTTGCCCGATAAGTTCATGTAAGTTTGGGGTTTTAGAAAAAGGACCTTTTCACCGCCGAGCTCACCCGTTGCGGTGAGCGCATTGAAACGAAGCTTGGATATCTTAAGGTTTTCTCGTTTTTCGAGAATATCCGCCGTTCGAAAGCCGACGTTATGGCGCGAACCATCGTATTTTTTGCCGGGATTACCGAGGAAAACGACGATCCATGAAACGCCGCCGCTCTGTTTTTTGAAGATCATAACGGAAAAGTCCTTTCACCGCCGCGTCTGCGACGGCCTGCCAGTAAAAATGCCTGCCCAACGCGAGGGCGGGAAACCCGGGACGCACCATGCGCCCCGGGACAGGTCTCAATCAAAAAGGGAAGAAATAGATACTTCCTCATAGATGCGGGAAATGGCCTCCGCAAAGATCTGATCGACAGGAAGGTAACGGATGATATCACATTTTTGATCAGACTTATAGGGAATGGTGTCGAGCATCACGAGCTCCTTAATATAGCTGTCATTGATGCGGTCAATTGCGGGACCGGAGAGAACGCCGTGGGTCGCGCAGGCGTAAACCTCCTTGGCCTTACCGATTTCAATGAGGGCCTTTGCCGCGCCGCAGAGACTGCCGGCGGTGTCGACCATATCATCGAGCATGATGACGGTCTTGCCGGTCACGTCGCCGATGATGTTCATGACTTCGGAGCTGTTGGCCTTTTCGCGGCGCTTGTCGACGATAGCAAGGCTCAGACCGAGCTTCTGGGCAAATTTGCGCGCGCGGGAAACGCTGCCGACGTCCGGGGAAACAACGATGCAGTCGGGATTGCCTACGCCGAACTTATCCATGTAGTAGTTGGCGAAAAGGGGACTGCCCATGAGGTTGTCCACAGGAATATCGAAAAAGCCCTGGATCTGAGGGGCGTGAAGGTCCATGGTGAGCACGCGGTCCGCTCCGGCTTCGGCGATGAGGTTCGCAACGAGCTTGGCACTGATCGGATCACGGGATTTGGCCTTGCGGTCTTGACGACCATAACCGAAATAGGGCATGACGGCCGTAATGCGGCCGGCGGATGCGCGGCGCATCGCGTCGATCATGATGAGCATTTCCATCAGGTTGTTGTTGACGGGACTGCAGGTGGACTGAATCACAAAAACGTCCGCGCCGCGGACAGGTTCGTTGATGGAGATGGAAATCTCCCCGTCCGAAAACGCGGTGGCTACGGATTTACCGAGATCAATGTTAAGTTTCCTGCATATTCCTTCTGCGAGTTTGGGGTTGGAGTTTCCGGCAAAAACCTTAATCTCCTTGCCATGTGAAATCACGATCGATCGTCCTCTCTCTCTTTGTGTTGTGTTATTTTATAAAGGGGGTCGCTAATTCCTTACCATTATAGCAAATACTTTTCATAAAAGAAAGCCTCAATGGCAACTTTTTTCCCGAATTTGACACACTTCCTGCATTGTCGTATTCTCCGGCAATGAAAAGTTATTTACAAGCGCATGGTTTTTGTATATAATACTTAGGACTATGAACGAGGAGTAAGCATTATGCTGGAATTTGAAGAATACAAAGGTAAATTAAATAACCTCAAGCCGAAACTCACAAATCTGGGTAAGGCTTTAGATCTTGAGGAGGCGGAAGCCGAGATCGCGTCGCTCCAGAAGGAGAGCGAGCAGGACGGTTTTTGGAACGATCTTGAGCATTCGCAAAAGGTGCAGCAGCGCCTCAAAAAGCTGCAGAACAAATGTGATCGCTATAAAAAGCTCTGTGCACAATGGGAGGACCTCTACACGCTGTGTGAAATGGCGCTTGAGGAAGAAGACGAGAGTATGCTCTCGGAGCTTCAGACAGACTACGCCGCTTTTGAGGAAAAGCTCGAGTCGACGCGGCTTGAAACGCTTCTCTCCGGCGAGTATGACGCGAACAATGCAATTTTGACCTTCCATGCCGGCGCCGGCGGAACGGAGGCGCAGGACTGGGCTTCGATGCTCTACCGTATGTACACGCTCTGGACGGAGCGGCATGGCTACAAATACAAGGTCCTCGACTATCAGGACGGCGAGGAAGCGGGCATCAAGTCCGCAACCATCCAGATCGAGGGTGAAAATGCCTATGGCTACCTCAAAGGTGAAAACGGCGTCCACCGCCTTGTGCGCGTGAGCCCGTTCGACGCCTCCGGACGCCGGCACACGAGCTTTGCCGCGGTCGAGGTCATGCCGGAAATTGAAGACAGCGGCGAGATCGAGCTTCGCGATGAGGATATCAAGATGGATGTCTTTCGCTCTTCCGGTGCGGGCGGCCAGAAGGTCAACAAGACCTCGAGCGCCGTTCGGCTGACCCATATTCCGACCGGCATCGTCGTTTCTTCGCAGGTCGAACGCAGTCACTTCCAGAACCTCGAAAACTGCCGCAGTATGCTGCGTGCAAAGCTGGCTGAGATCAAGGAACGTGAGCATCTCGAAAAGGTGGAGGATATCAAGGGCGTTCAGATGCGGATCGAATGGGGCAGCCAGATCCGCTCCTATGTATTCATGCCGTACACGCTGGTCAAGGACCACCGCACGAACTTCGAGATGGGCAACATCGACGCCGTGATGGACGGCGAACTCGACGGCTTTATCAATGCTTATCTTGCCATGAACGCAACGAAATAAACGGCAATGTGCTTTCTAAAAAACAGCGGGCAGGCTGCCCGCTGTTTTTTTATATGCTCAAAAAATCGCCTGCGCCTCAAAGAGACGCAGGCGAAGCACTTCTTATCTGAAGAGAAGGCCGATGAGATTGTAGCTCGTGATCAGACCGCTGAAAACGATGGAAACAGTGGAGCAGAGCTTGATGAGGATGTTGAGGGACGGACCCGAAGTATCCTTGAACGGATCGCCGACGGTATCGCCGACAACAGCCGCCTTGTGGCAGTCGCTGCCCTTGCCGCCGTGTTCGCCGGATTCGATGTACTTCTTGGCGTTGTCCCATGCACCGCCCGCGTTGGACATGAACACGGCCATCGCGAAGCCGGTGACGGAAACGCCGCCGAGCAGACCGACAACGCCCTCTGCGCCGAGCAGAAGACCGGTCGCGATTGGAACGATGATCGCAAGCAGGGCCGGAGCGACCATTTCGTGCAGAGCGCCCCTGGTGCAAAGACCGACGCATGCAGCATAGTCCGGCTTTGCTTTGCCTTCCATGATGCCGGCGATCTCATGGAACTGACGGCGAACTTCCATAACGATGTTCTGCGCAGCCTTCTGAACTGCAGACATGGTAAATGCGGAGAACACGAAGGTCAGCATTGCGCCGATGAACAGGCCGACGAGAACGGTGGGGCTCGTGAGCGTGAAGTTCAGGACCTCAGTGGTCTTTGCCTGAACGATATTGACATAGGAAACGAGCAGAGCAAGCGCGGTGAGGGAAGCGGAACCGATCGCGAAGCCCTTGCCGGTTGCAGCGGTGGTGTTGCCGAGGGAGTCGAGGGCGTCTGTGCGCTCACGGACTTCTTCGGGCAGACCGGCCATTTCCGCAATACCGCCGGCGTTGTCAGCTACAGGACCGTAAGCGTCGGTCGCCAGCGTGATGCCGAGGGTGGAGAGCATGCCGACGCCGGCGATGCCGATGCCGTAGAGGCCCTTGTTGAAGGCTGCGGTGAACAGACCGTTGCCGTCGAGGATCTCGAGGGTGCCGCCTGCGGCGAAATAGCTGATGATGAGGGCAACCGCAACGATGAGAATGGATGCAAGCGTGGACCTCATGCCGAGGGACAGACCGCCGATGATGATCGTGGCGCTGCCGGTCTCGGATGCTTCAGCCAGCTTCTGTGTGGGCTTGTATGTATCGGAGGTGAAGTACTCTGTGAAGTAGCCAATCAGGCAGCCGCCGATCAGGCCGCAGAGGATCGCGATGTAAACGCCCCAGCAGTTTTCTTTGCCGAGGACCCAATAGCAGATAGGCGCGGCAAGTACTGCGGAGAGGATTGCCGCAAGATAAGTACCGGTGCGCAGACTTGTGAGGAGGGACTTCTGAGTAGCGTCTTCCTTTGTCTTGACAACCAGAGAACCGATCACAGAGCAGATAATGCCGCAGACGGCGAGAGCCATCGGCAGGAGCATGCCCTGGAAGCCGTAGCCGGCGATCGCGCCGAGCGCGAAAGTGGCGAGGATGGAGCCAACATAGCTCTCATAGAGGTCAGCGCCCATGCCGGCGACGTCACCGACGTTGTCGCCGACGTTATCAGCGATGGTTGCGGGGTTGCGGGGGTCATCTTCCGGGATGCCTGCTTCGACTTTGCCGACGAGGTCAGCGCCGACATCGGCTGCCTTGGTGTAGATACCGCCGCCGACACGTGCAAACAGCGCCATGAAGGAAGCACCCATGCCGTTCATGACCATAATATCACCGAGCTGCGTAGGGTCTGTGATGCCAAAGACGCAGTACAGCAGAACGAACCAGATGGAGATATCGAGCATACCGAGACCGACCACGGTGAAGCCCATGACGGAACCGGAAGAGAATGCGACGCCGAGGCCCTTGTTGAGGCTCTCAGAGGCCGCCTGTGCTGTGCGGGAGTTTGCCTGCGTGGCGATCTTCATGCCGACGAGACCGGCAAGCATCGACCACAGGCCGCCCGTCAGGAAAGCAAACGGTGTAAACTTGGAGAGCATTTGCCCATCCGTGCCGAATGCCATCAGAAGCAGGATCACAAACACGATCGCAAAAACCTTTGCGACGGTTGTGTACTGCTGCTTGAGATATGCGTTCGCGCCTTCACGGATGTGCGAAGCGATCTCCTGCATTTTCTCGGTTCCCTCGGAATAGCTCATGACCTTTTTCGCCCGGAAAAGAGCGTAAACGATCGCGACAGCGAATCCGACGAAACCAATCCAGTAGTAACTGTCCATTGATTTCACTCCTATAAAAATTTTCCTCCCTGAGTCCGGCTGTCCGGTCAGACTCAGCAATTACATATCATAAACCATACCGGCGAAAATTACAAACCCAAAATCAAAAAAATCTTAATTTCTTCGTCAAAAAAGTTCATTCATTTTCAACAGTACCGACATGTTGCAACTTTTTTTGAAAATAGGTTAGATACATTCCGAACGTTCGTACGACTTGCGGAATCTGTTTTCTGTGATATACTGACAGCGCATGAAAAGAAGCTCGGAGGACCACTTAATGAAAGGTATCATTCTTGCGGCGGGAAAAGGCACCCGCCTCTATCCGATCACACACTGCATCTGCAAACCGCTTTTGCCGGTTTATGATAAACCGATGATCTACTATCCGCTCTCACTGCTGCTCGAACTGGGCATTACGGATATTCTTCTTATTGTCCCGCCCGAAGACGAGGAGGCATTCAAAAATCTGCTCGGAACGGGTGAAAATTTCGGCGCGCACCTTACATATATAAAGCAGTACGAAAAACGCGGCATTGCGGACGCGTTCCTGCTCGGAGAGGACTTCATAGCGGGAGACCGCGTCTGTCTTGCGCTCGGCGACAACATCTTTTTTGGCGGCGGTATGCGCCAGAAGCTGCATGAGGCCCGGGACAGCAAGGCCGGGGCGACCGTTTTTGGCTGTTATATGGACGACCCGCGCCCCTTCGGCGTTGTGGAGTTTGATGACGACGGACGTGTTATCAGCATTGAGGAAAAGCCAAAGGAGCCGAAGTCGAACTATATCATTCCGGGTCTGTACTTCTATGACAGCCGCGTCTGCGACATCGCGAAAAAGGTGGAACCCTCCGCGCGCGGCGAGCTGGAGATCACCTCGGTCAACAACGCGTACCTCGCGCTCGACGATCTGCATGTCGTTGCACTCGACAAAGAAGTCACATGGTTTGACACAGGCAATGCAAACACCCTGCTTAAAGCGGCCTGCGCGATTCGGGAATATAAAATGAATTCCGGCCGTGAGGTCGGATGTCTGGAAGAGACTGCCTACAAAAACGGTCTTATCACGCGCGAGAAACTCCGCGCCGTTGCCGAGAAGATCAAAATGTCCGATTACGGGAAATACCTGATGGAATTTGCCGAGCGCGCGGAATAAAAAGAGAGAGCCTGCCATTGGCAGGTTCTCTTTTTTTAGCGATAAATGGTGGTTTTGCCCGAAATGGTCTCGTCTATGGATTTTCCCATAATGTCTTTTGCCGCATCAACATCGCGATCACGGATGGCCTTGCACAACGCGTCCGTCCGGCGGCGCATCGGCTCACTGCCGTGCAGACGGAAAAAGCGCTCAAAGAGCGTGATGTTCGGTGCACGGAAAGAGTAGAAGATCAGCGGTAGCAGCGTGTTGCCGGAAAAGTTACACAGAGTGTGGTCAAATTCAAAGACGATCTCGGCAGATTTCATGTTATCGCTGGTCTGATAGAGCTTCGCGGCGAGCTCGTCGAGCTGATCGATCTCCTCGTCCGTGATACGGGGAATGGCAAGTTCAAGCGCAAGCCCTGTCAGGACTTTTCGAATCTGGAGAATGGAGAGAATGTCGGAATCCGGCAGGGTTCCGCCGTTAAATTTCATAATTGAGACGAGCGTATCGAGTGTGCCGCGCTTGCGATAGTCCGCAACGTAGGTTCCGCTGCGCGGAACGATTTCGAGAAAGCCCTTGTCGGCGATCTCCGCAAGACCGGCGTTGACAACGCTCCGGCTGATCTGCATGGACTGTGCCAGCTCCCGCTCGGACGGAAGTTTTTCGCCAATCGCCAGCTTGCCGGAGAGAATCATGTTTTCAAGCTGCTCGACAAAGAGCTCTTTGAGTGTGGGTGCGCTAAGTTTGTTGAATTCCATGGAAACTATCCTTTCTTGGTTGGCTGGACCAAATACCAGCATGCATTATATCATGCCTGCGAACAACTTGGCAAGCAAAATACGTAAAAATGCATATTCCCCAAAAATGACGCAAATTTTAGGAAAACAAGGAAATTATACCGACATAAACGAATAGATATGGCTATCCATTTACCAGAATGACAGGAAAGATGCAATAGGCCGTGTCCTGTGGCGCGGAAACGAAGGGTGTAGAAGCTGTTTCTGGAGATGTTGACATTCGCGAAAAGCAAATGCAGAGCATAAAAATAGAGCGCGGCAAAACCAGAGCTTTGCCGCGCTCACGCATTTTTGAATTCAGTTTTCCGCTTTTTCTCCGTTGCGGAAAAATACGCCAATGAGCATGATGACAGCGAAAAGGATGAGATAGTAGGCGACCTTTATGCCGTGTGCGACACAGGCGGCGTAGCACATAAAGACGCTGCCGCACAGCGCAAGGATCGGCATGACGAAGCGCTTTCCGAAGCTTAGGTCCTTCTCTTTTCGCATCATCGAGATGAAGATAGGAAGATACATGGCATAGACCGTGACGATCGGAAGTTCTGAAACGTCAAAGGAGAACTTACCGAACCAGACAGGATCTGCAAGACTCGCGCCGTAGAAATAGACGAGCCAGGCACCGCAGAGGAGCAGACCGAAGCTGGCGGAATTTGCCGGCATATTCGAAACGGGGTCTACCTCACGGAAGAGCGCGGGCTTCGGGCCCTTGTCACGGCAGGCGAGAGAGTACATACCGCGTGAGCAGGCAAGCATCAGACCGTTGAGCGTGCCGAGACAGGAGATGACGACAAAAACATAGAGAAGCGTTCCGCCGACGTTGGAAAAGACCGTGGTGAAAGCAAGCTTTGCGCCCTCGCGGCCGCTTTTCATCATGGCCTCGTTGGTCACGCCGCCGGTCAGACCGACGTAGTAAAGAACATAGATGGCAATGATCACAATGGAGCCGACCGTCAGCGCGATCGGAAGGTTCTTTTTGGAATCTTTCAGTTCCGCGTTGATAGAGGTCGCAATGATCCAGCCCTCATAGGCAAAGGCGGTCGCGACAACAGCGGTCAGAAGTCCGTGGGAGTTGGCCTTTGACGGATCGACAACCGTGGTGAAGTTTTCGACCGTCATGCCGCTGCGCAGACCGGCGATAAGGCCGACGATGCCCATGAGAAACAGCGGAATGAGCTTGATAACGGTTGTTGTGACCTGAAATCTTCCCGCGATGCGGGGAGAGAGCGCGTTCATCGCAAAGCTTGCGCACAGGAAAAATGCCGAAAGCGCAAACGCCGCGCCGCCGACCTCGTCGAAGCCGAATAGGACGCAGGTAAAGCGTGCCGAGACCCATGCGAGAACGCTTGTCAGTGTCGGGTAATAGATGATCGCCATGAACCAGCCGATAAAGTAGGCATAATTGCTGCCGCAGGTGGACTCGGCATAGTCGACAAGCCCATTGACATAGCTGTACCTCGTCGCCATGATCGCAAAGGTGCCTGCGCAAACGACCATGATCGCGCCGCCGATGACCCATGCGAGGATGCCGAGCGGCTGACTGCCGCCGGTCGCCGCGAGGACCTTTTCGGCCTTGAAGAAAACACCGCTGCCGATCACGATGCCGACGACCATGCAGATCGCAACGCCGAGACCGTACTTCTCCTTTAATTCATTTTTCATATTCATTCTCCTCTGTACTGTTTTGTCCGCGTGACAAAGACGAATGTATCATAGCACGGATGAACTCCAATGAAAAGAGAAATCGACAAGGAAGCAGCAAAAAAGTTGCAAAGATACAGCGTATTAGCGAATTACCGCGATAAATCAGAAAACAGCGCGAAGGGATTTTACCGAACAGGGCAAAAAACGCCGCCGGAGAGGAATACTCCGACGGCGCAATGTGTTTTCTGTGCGGACTTAGAAGACGCGCAGGACCTCGTCGAGGGCACGGCGCTTGGGTGCTTGTGGCGCATCATCCGGATAACCGAGCGCGACGACCACAACGGGGACTTCGTTTTCGGGGATGGAGAGAAGGCTACGGAGCCGCTCCGTGTCGAAAAGCCCCATCACAAGCGTAGCAAGGCCGGCATCGTACGCCGCGAGACAGAGCGTTTGGACGGTCGCGCCGCAGTCGAAGAAAGTGTAGCCCTCTCCGAGCGGAGTGGAGGCCGAGCCGTCGCGCTCAAAGCCTGCGCGATGCGTAACGGCGGAGGCGACGATGTAGACGGGAGCGTTTTTGGTGGAGTTCTGGTTGAAGTCCGGCAGCGCGGCGCGGAGCTGTTCGCGGACGGCACTGTCCATGACGGCGGAAAAACGGGTGGTCTGGGCGTTTTTCCATGTTGGTGCGAACTGCGCCTGCCGGACGATGTCTTCGACGAGCGCTTTCGCGACGGGCTTGTCCGTATACTTGCGGACACTTCTTCTTGTTTCAATGCAGTTGCGTGTTTCCATAGAATGACCTCCCTTTATTTTGGCTGCCCGTAGCTGTGGGCGACGAATTCCTGCATGGCGGCGATGTTTTCTTCAGAAATGGGAATGTAGCTTTTTCCCATGACAGAGATGCGGTAGTAGAGCTCCGCTGACATTTCCAGCACCTTGGCGACCGTGAAGGCAGCGTCCATGTCCTTGCCGACGCAGACGGCGCCGTGGGACTGGAGCAGGCAGGCGTTGGAGCGCTTGCCGAGTGCCTCGACGCAGTTTCGCGCAAGTTCCATGGTGCCGGGCAGCGCATACTGCGCGGTGCGGACCTCATCTCCGAGGGCCTGTGCGCCCTCATCCGAGAGGAGCGGAATGCTCATGCCCGTGCAGGCAAAGACCATTGAACTCAGCGGGTGTGTGTGGACGACGGCAAAGACCTCCGGCCGCGCCGCGTAGACGGCAAGGTGGAGATCCGTTTCGATGGAGGGGCGGCGTTTGCCGGAAACGATCTTTTTTTCAGGCGTCATTACCACAACGTCGTCTACTGTACAGGTTTCGTAATCCATGCCGCTCGGTGTGATATAAATGAGTCCGTTTTCATCCCGAACACTGATATTGCCCCATGTATCGATGGTGAAACCCTCGTGCAAGAGCTTTTTTCCCGCGTTCACAATGATCTCGCGATGATCCATTGCAGTTCTTCCTTTCGTTTGCGGCGCAAAGCGCCTGTTGTCCGTTCCACAATATTTAAATAGTATTTTTCGCGAAAGTCAAGTAAAGAATAGGATGGCGGCATCCAATGCGAACGATTCGCGTAAGGTCGACTGAAAATACGGTAATACTTGCATTCGAGAGCGGGCTGTACTATAATCAGAATGTGTATGGCAGAAATACATCGTGCTCGCCATACAGGGAAAATGAAAAAAGAATGCAAATGGAGGTAACAAATGAAAAAGTTTATTGCACTTGCACTGGCTCTTGCAATGACGCTGTGCCTCGTCGCCTGCGGCAGCAAGACCGACACGACCTCGGCATCTCCCAGCGATTCCGCCGCTGAAAGCGGTAAGGCACTCAAGATCGCGATCGTCACCAGCCCCTCGGGCGTTGACGACGGTTCCTTCAACCAGGCATGCTACGAAGGCATCCAGGACTTTATCAAGGATCACCCGGACTGCACAGTTAAGCCCATTCAGGAAACAGACATGGGGAACTCCGTCAACGCCGTTTCCCAGATCGTTGCGGATTACGACGTCATCGTGACGCCGGGCTTCCAGTTCGGCGGGATCACCCAGATCGCACAGGACAACCCGGACAAGTATTTCATCCTCGTTGACTCCTATCCGACGGACGTTGCGGACAGCAACAAGAGCGCTGAGGTCAGCAACATCTACGCGATGCAGTTTGCAGAGCAGGAGAGCGGTTTCTTCGCCGGCATCGCTGCCGCAATGGAGACCAAGACCGGCAAGGTCGCGGTCGTCAACGGTCAGCCCTTCCCGTCCAACATCAACTATCAGTACGGCTTTGAAGCAGGCGTCAACTATGCAAACGCAAAGCTTTCCACCAATGCTCAGTGCGTTGAGGTCGCCTCCTATGCCGGCACGGTCGACGGCAAGAGCATCGGCGGCAACTATATCGGCGGTTTCACGGATCCGGAAACCGGCAAAGTCGTTGGCAAGGCTCTGATCGATCAGGGCGTTGACGTTCTCTTTGTTGCTGCGGGCAACTCCGGCAACGGCGTGTTCACGGCTGCCAAGGAAGCTACCGACGTCAAGGTCATCGGCTGCGACACCGATCAGTATAAGGACGGCGAAAACGGCTCCAGCAACATCGTTCTGACCTCCGTTCTCAAGAACATGGGCATCAACATCAACCGCCAGCTTACTGCCATCTATGACGGCAGCTTCAAGGGCGGCAACAACCTCCTCAAGGCGGACACCGATTCCACCGGCTATGTCTCCGAGGAAGGCCGCCAGCAGCTGAGCGAAAAGACCCTCGACGCCCTCAAGGACGCTTATGAAAAGGTCAAGAGCGGCGCGATCGTTCCGCCCTCCAGCACTTCCACAGAGACCGTCGACGATTTCACCGGTCTCAAATAAGAAAAGTATTTGCGCAAAACAGTCGTTTATCGGCGCTCCCGTACCGCTCCTGCGGTATGGGAGCGCTTTTTTATGCATATCTGGCAAAAAACGTTTTAACAGAGTGTCGAATAAAATTGACAGCCGCGTCCCCCGCGTGTAAAATGAAAATATCATTGTCAGGCAAAGGAGAACATCCTGCATGGACGATTATATTGTAGAAATGCGTCACATCACGAAGCGCTTTCCCGGCATCGTTGCGAATGATGACGTCTCGATCGCGGTCAAGAAAGGCGAAATTTATGCCATCCTCGGAGAGAACGGCGCGGGCAAGTCTACCCTGATGTCGATGCTCTTCGGAATGTATGAACCGGACGAGGGCGAAATCTGGATTCGAGGCGAAAAGGTTAACATAATTTCCCCGTCTTACGCAACAAAACTGAACATCGGCATGGTCCACCAGCACTTCAAGCTGGTCGAAAACTACACGGTCACGGAGAACATCATTTTGGGACAGGAGCCGAACCGCCGCTTTCTCGGCTTTCTGCCCTCGGTCGATGTGAAAGGTTCGGACAAGAAGATCGAGGAGCTTTCAAAGCGCTACGGGCTTGAGGTCGATCCGCGCAAGAAAATCGAGGACGTGAGCGTCTCGACAAAGCAGCGCGTTGAAATTTTAAAAATGCTCTACCGCGAGGCGGAGATCCTCATTTTTGACGAGCCGACGGCGGTACTGACGCCACAGGAGATCGAATTTCTCCTGAATATCATCCGCGAACTGCGCGACGCAGGAAAGACCATCATCCTCATCACGCACAAGCTCGAGGAGATAAAGCGTGTGGCTGACCGCTGCGCCATTTTGTGCCGGGGAAAGCTTGTCGGCGTCTATGACGTTGCATCGACTTCGACGAAGGAAATGGCAAACCTCATGGTAGGACGCGAAGTGAGCTTCACAGTGGACAAGGCTCCCGCAAACTTCGGCGCCGAAATTTTGAAGGTCGAAGGACTTTCCGTTCAGGATGCGGACGGCGTGCAGGTCGTAAAAAATGTTTCGTTCACCGTACACGGCGGCGAGATATTTGCCATTGCCGGCGTTTCCGGAAACGGTCAGACCGAGGTGGCGGACGCGGTCGCCGGACTGATTGATGCAAGCAGAGGGAAGATATTTCTCAATGGTGAGGATGTCACGAATCTCTCGGTTCGGGAGCGGACCCTCCGCGGCATTTCCTATATTCCGGAGGACCGGCAGGATGTCGGTCTTGTGCTTGACTTTGACCTTGCACAAAATCTTGCGCTCAAGGAATATTTCAAAGAGCCGTTTTGCCGGAAAGGCGTTTTGCAGCACGCCGCTTTTAACGAACATGGCGAAAAACTGATTGCGGACTACGACATCCGCAGCGGGCAGGGTGTCCTCACGCAAGTGCGTTCCATGTCCGGCGGCAACCAGCAGAAAGCCATCGTTGCCCGCGAGATCGAGCTTGGCAGCGGCCTGATGATTTTTGTGCAGCCGACGCGAGGACTCGACATCGGCGCGATCGAAAATATCCACCGCCAGATCATTGCCCAACGCGATGCGGGCAAGGCAATTTTGCTCATCTCGCTTGAACTCGATGAGATCATCGGCCTTGCGGACACCATTGGCGTCATGTTCAGCGGCGAGATGCGCAAGATCGCGCCGGCCGACACGCTGACAGCCAACCAGGTCGGCGAATACATGATGGGGGTGAAGGCATGAACGAGAAGAGAAAAACAGCCATCGGCCCTGTCGGACGCGGTTTTGTGAAGCTGCTCGGCAATGAACGCACGCAGAACATCAGCATTCCGCTTTTTTCGATTTTACTCAGTTTGATCGCCTGCTCCATCGTCATCGCGCTCTTTGGGAAAAATCCGTTTCAGGCGATCGTCTGCTTTCTGCAGGGCAGCGGTGTGCTGCCAAAGCCCAGCTATGCGGCCCACGCGGGTCAGATCTCTGACTTCATGAGCATGGTCAACTCGCTTACGCCGATGATTTTTGCGGCGCTTGCGGTTGCGGTCGCGCTCAAGACCGGCCTTTTCAATATCGGCGTTTCGGGGCAGATGCTGGCGGCAGGCTTCGTTGCCTCCGTTGTCGTCGGTTACTCAAAGCTGCCGATGAGCGCCGCCATTCCGCTGGTGCTCGTTATCGGCGTTGCGGTCGGCGGCGCAGTCGGCGCGCTGATCGGCTATTTGAAGCACCGCTTCAACATCAACGAGGTCGTTTCCTCCATCATGCTCAACTATATTCTGGAATATCTGATCAGCTTTTTTATCAACCAGCGCTATATGAACATGCTTTCCCGCCAGTCAAATCCCGTCTCTGCCGCCTCCCGCCTGACGCTGATGGGCGTTACCGTGGGCGATCTGCGGATCGACATTCCGCTTGGTATCCTGCTCGCCGTTCCGATGGCTTTTCTGATGCGCTTTCTGCTTGACCGCACCAGGCTCGGTTATGAGTTAAAGGTTGTCGGCCTCAATCGGCGCGCAGCGAAGTATGCGGGTATCAACGTTGGAAAGAGCATGGTCTTCTCGATGCTGATCTCCGGAGCGCTCGCGGGGCTTGCGGGCGTGACCTACTATCTCGGCACCTTCAACAGCATCCAGCCGCGTGTACTGACCTCTGTCGGCTTTGACTCCATCGCGGTTTGCCTGCTCGGAAACTCGAATCCTGTCGGCATTCTGTTTTCGTCCCTGCTCATCACGATCATCTCTAAGGGCAGTAACTATATGAGCTCTATTATGAACATTCCGCAGGAGATCTCGCAGGTCATTACAGGCCTCATCCTCCTGTTTTCCGCCTGCGGCACGTATATCAAATATCGCGTTGCCCGTGCAAAGGAAGTGCTTGCGGACGAGCTGAGCAGCCAGTCTGCGGAAGGGGGTGAGCGCGTATGAACAGCATCATTATTGACGGCCTAGCCTTTGCGCTCCCGCTTTTCATCATCGCCATCGGCGGTATCTTCAGCGAGCGCAGCGGCGTGACGAACCTCGCGCTTGAAGGTTTCCTCGGCTTTGGCGCTTTTATCGGCGCGGCGGTCGTGACAGCAATGACCGGCGGCAACTTTGCCGGGCATGAGACGCAGATGTTTGTCTGGGCGTTGCTGTTTTCCATAGTTGGCGGCGCAGTCTTTGCGTTGCTGCATGCTCTGCTCTGCGTCAAATTCAAGGCAAATCAGGTCATCAGCGGCGTTGTTATCAACATTCTTGCCACCGCGCTCACGACCTTCTTTACCTCGCAGATCAACACCGCGCTCTTCGGCAAGCCGACCAACAAGTTCGTTCTCGGCGTCTGCGGCAAGTTCACGATCCCGGGCCTGTCCAAAGTTCCGGTCCTCGGCTCTGCTTTCACAGATATGTACTACTTTGAGCCGGTCATCATCCTTGCTGCGCTCATTGCGTCCTATATTCTGTATAAGACCCGCTTTGGCCTGCGTCTGCGCGCCTGCGGCGACAACCCGCACGCGGTCGACGCGGCCGGCGCGGACGTTGCGCGGATACGCTTTGTTGCCGTTATGATCTCCGGCGCGCTCGCCGGTCTCGGCGGTATCTGCTTTGCCTATGCGATTTCCGCGAGCTTTTCACCGAGTATCTATGCAGGCTATGGCTTCCTTGCCATTGCGGCGATGATCTTCGGAAACTGGAAGATCGGCCCGACGCTTGGCGCCTGTGTTATCTTTGGCTTTGCCCGCGCCGCAGGTTACAAACTTGCGCAGAATCTCGGACTTGCAAGTGCATTTTCGGATCTCTTTATGATTTTGCCCTATGTTTTGACCCTGCTGCTTTTGATGTTTTTCTCAAAGACGAACCGCGCGCCGCGCGCACTCGGCGAGATCTACGACAAGGGCAAGAGATAGACGGAGCCTGCCGGGCGGACGCTCGGAGAGTGCTTCACACTGCGGCATGACCGCACTTTCGAAAAACCGTAGATCGGATAAAATACGGTCATCGGAACGGATGGAGGATGCAAAATGGAAAAACTGTTTGTTCCCGGCGACATACTGCTTCCCAAGAACGCAGACCCTGTGCTCTGGAGCGTGATCGCCTGTGATCAATATACATCCCAGCCCGAATACTGGGCCGATGTCGACCGCCGGGTGGGGGACAATCCCTCGACCCTGCGGATGATTTTGCCGGAGGCATATCTGGCGACCCACGATGCGGACGCGGAGCGCGACAAGATAAACGCCACAATGCACCGCTATCTGGAAGAAGGCATTTTTCGGACGGTCGAAAACTCCTTTATCTATTGTGAGCGGGAACTGACCATTGGTCAGACGCGGCACGGACTTCTCGGCCTCATCGACTTGGAAGCGTACGACTACCGCGCCGATTCCAGTTCACCCGTCCGTGCGACGGAGAAGACCGTCGAGAGCCGCCTGCCCCCGCGCGTTCAGATCCGGCTTCAAGCGGCGCTGGAGCTGCCGCACATCGTCGTATTTATCGACGACCCGGAAAACACCGTGCTTGGCAATGTGGGACAGGGCGAGACGCTCTATGACTTCGAGCTGATGGACGGCGGCGGACACATCCGCGGCATGCGTGTTACGGGCGCGGACGCCGAGCGCATCGAGGCGGCGCTCGCCGCACTGGCGGACCCGGACTACCTCGAAAAGCGCTATCAGCTCAACGGCAGACCGCCTGTTGTCATCGCGATGGGGGACGGCAACCATTCTCTCGCGACGGCGCGCCTTTGCTGGGAGCGCATTCGCGACAAGCTCACGCCGGAGCAGCGCGAAAACCATCCCGCGCGTTTCGCGCTTGCAGAACTCGTCAATATCCACGATGCGTCGGTCACATTTGAACCCATCCACCGCGTCGTGTTCGACACGCAGGCGGACGCTTTCTTCGATGAAGCGAAAGAATACTTTTCCCGTTCGGGCGGTAGCGAAGAAACGAGCCACGAACTGCGCTTTACATGCGCAGGCCGGACCGAAACGATCACGGTCAATGGTTTGACGATAGGCAGGCTCATTGATACGGCCCAGCATTTCTGCGAGCGCTATGTTGCCGTTCACGGCGGACGGCTCGACTACATTCACGGGGACGATACCGTCTTTGAAATGACCGCGAAGCCCGGCTGTGCCGGCGTGCTGCTGCCGGTCTTTGACAAATCCGAGCTCTTTCCCTCCGTTATTCGGAGCGGGGTATTCCCCGCAAAGAGCTTTTCAATCGGCCCGTCCCGCGACAAGCGTTACTATCTCGAATGTCGGAAGATCCAATAAAATATGCGGCCACGGCCCCGGAGAATTTTCTCCGGGGCTTTTTGCGCATATTTCGGGGTCTTGTCCAATAGACTTGTCTCAGAAAGGGGCGACGTAGATGGACATATCATCAGATCAGGAGGAATTTCTGCGTGCGGCCAGATTGCTGCCGCCGGGACTGCGCTGCGAGCTTCTGACACTGCCCGAGAGCGTGCGCAGCGGTGCGGAGGAACTGCGCCTGCGCGTCGGTCGAGCGCCGAGCATCGTTATCAGAGGGGACGAGCTTTCGGTTTTGCCGGAACATGTGGTTTCAAACGCGGAGCTGCAAATGGTCCTTGAGATCGCGACGCGCGCTTCCGTACATACCTATGCGGACAATATTCGCGCGGGCTTTGTGACGGCGGCGGGCGGCTGCCGGGTCGGCCTGTGCGGCACGGTCACGACCGAGGAGGGCTGCATCACGGCGATGCGGCGGCTGTCGTCCGTCTGCATTCGCATCCCGCGGGAAAAGCGCGGCTGTGCGGACGGCATTTTTCCGGCGCTCACGGACGGAGGCTTTTCCTCAACGCTGCTGCTCTCACCTCCGGGCGGCGGAAAGACGACGCTTCTGCGCGAGCTTGTGCGCCTGCTTTCGGACGGCGGGCAGCGCGTTGCGCTTGCGGATGAGCGCAGTGAGGTGGCCGGAGACTTTGCGGGCATGCCCTGCTTTGACGTTGGCGAGCGGACGGACGTTTTGACCGGCGCGCCGAAGAGCGAGGGCGTCTATCTGTTGCTGCGCTCGATGGCGCCCCAGATCCTTGCCTTTGACGAGATCACCGCGCCGTCGGACATCGAGGCGGCGTCGGAAGCCGCAAACTGCGGCGTGAAACTGCTTGCGACGGCCCACGCAGCCGGCGTTGAAGACCTGTGCGAGCGTCCGATGTATCGAAAGCTGCTTGAAAGAAAGCTTTTTGCGCGCGCGGTCATCATCGAAAACGAAGGCGGCTCCCGCCGCTACAGGGTGGAAGCGCTGCAATGAGGATCCTGGGAGCGGCGCTGCTCGTTGCGGCCTGTACATGGCTTGGTATAGCGCGGGCGGGGGAGCTTCGCTTTCACCGGCGCTGCGTGGACGATGTGCTCTCGGCACTGCGGTATCTCGAAGCGGAGGTGCGTGCCGCCGGAACACCGCTGCCGGAGATCTATGCCGCGCTGGCAGAGAGACGGAACTTTGCGCCACGCTGCGTTTTTGAAATGCTTGCGCGCGGAGCGAAGGCGGACGGGGACGGCTGCATGGGCGCGCTGTGGTCGGCCTGCTGGCTCCGGGAAACGCACGTTGCGCTCACGCAGAACGAACGCCGTTCGCTTGCGCGGCTCGGACCGGTGCTGGGCCGCTATCCCGCGCGGGAACAGTCGCTGGCGCTCCTTGCCTGCATTGCCCAGTTTGAGCGCGCATCCGCTTATTGGGAAACACGCGCGCGGGACGGTGCGAAGCTCTCCGCCTCCGTTGGGCTGACAATGGGACTGATGCTTGCGGCGGCGCTGGTCTGATGCCTGAAAGGGCATTATCAAAAGCAAACGCGGCCTCAGCCTGATGAGCGGACGGGCGCAATTTCTGACGGACTTCGGTATGAACATCGAAAAACGCGCTGCGGCGCGGCATTTACGGAGGAGAAAACAATGAATGTTGACCTCGTTTTTAAAATTGCGGCGGTGGGTATCCTCGTTGCTGTTTTGAATATTCTGCTCTCCCGTTCGGGGCGGGACGATCAGGCGCTGATGGTGACGCTCTCCGCACTGGTGATCGTACTGGGCGTTGTCGTCAAAGAGATCAGCGGTCTTTTCAACATGATAAAGACGCTTTTTGGGCTTTGAACATGGAGATCATTCTGAAAGCCGCGGCCGTGTCCGCCGCGGCGGCGATTTTGTCGCTGGTCATCAAAAAGACAAATCCGGAGATTTCCCTGGTTCTGGGGATCGCTGTGTGTGCGCTGATCGCGGGACTGACGCTCAAGGCTTTTTCGGAAGTGAAGGACACGCTCTCTCTCATCGAGCTTGGCACCGGCTTTTCGGCCGCGTACGCCGCGCCGATCCTCAAATGCGTCGGCATTGGTATGACATCCCGGCTCGGCAGCGACGTCTGCCGCGATGCGGGGCAGACGGCAGTGGCGTCGAGCGTGGAGATCTGCGGCGCGGTGTGCGCGCTGTATGTTTCTCTGCCGCTTTTGAAGGCGCTTTTGCGGACGATTGGAGCGCTGACATGAAAAAAAAGCTGCTGCTCATGCTGCTCGTGCTGCTGTGTCTGAACGGAAGCGCGCGGGCAGAGGAAGAAAGCCCTGCGCCTTCGCCGCCATCGAACTTTTCGGAACAGGCGGATGCGGCGGGCGCGGACGAGCTGCAAAAGGCTGTGCCGAAGCAGGCGCAGGAAATCCTGGGCGACACGAAGCTGGATGATGCACAGATGGGGGAAAAGGGTCTGGACTCGCTCGGCAAAGCCTTTCGGGAAAAGCTCACGTGGAGTTTCAAATCCGGTCTGCGGCAGGCTGCGGAACTGCTCGTGGTGCTTCTGCTGTGCGCCGCGGCCTGCGCCGGAATGAAAGAGGGAAACGTACGCGACACCGTAACGCTCGCGGGCACCGCCGCTATTGCGGTGATCGCGGTGCGTGATGCGGGCTCGATGCTCACACAGGGGGGCGATACGCTGCGCTCCCTCTCCGATTTTTCAAAGGCAGTACTGCCCGTCATCTGTTCGGCGGCGGTGAGCGCGGGCGCGGTGAGTTCCGCGGCGGCAAAGTACGCCGCAAGCGCGATGTTTATGGATCTGCTGCTCACTGTCGGGACAGACGTCATTTTGCCGCTGGTGAGCCTCTATCTCGCGGCGGTGCTTGCAAATGCCATCTTGCCGAAAGACACGCTCGGCGGCGTCGCGGATTTTCTCAAGTGGGTCTGCACAGCGGCGCTGACGCTGTTGGTGCTGGCGTTTACCACCTACCTTGCCCTCACGGGCATTGTCACCGGCAAGACGGACGAGTTTGCCGCAAAAGCGGCAAAAAGCGTGCTCTCGACGGCGCTGCCCGTTGTCGGCGGAACGCTTTCGTCCGCGGCGGAGGCGCTGCTTGCGGGGGCGGGCATGGTGCGAAACGCCGTTGGCATCTTCGGACTTCTCGCGGCGGCGGCGATCTGTATGGGGCCGTTCCTTGCGATCGGCGTGAAATACCTCGTCTACAAGGGCGTTTCCGCGCTCGCGGAGGCGATCTGTGACAAGCGCATGGCGGAACTGATCGGCGCGCTCGGCTCGGCCTTCGGCATTCTGCTGGGCCTTGTCGGCGCAGGCGGCGCCATCCTTTTTCTCTCGCTTGTCTCAAGCATGAAGGCGGTGGGCGGATGACGGCGGCGTCGGAGTGGGTGCGCGCCATTGCCGGTGCGGCGCTCGTCTGTGCGGCTGCGATGGCAGTCACGCCAAAGGGCAGCGTAAAGGGCGTTTTAAAGCTTTTGTGCGGCGTTGTTCTGCTGCTGACGGTGATCAAGCCCCTGACAAAGCTGGACGCCGGAAAGCTCTCCCTCGACATGGCCGACTACCGCACGCGGGCGAGTGAGATCGCCGGCAACGCGCAGGAAACGCAGAATGCTTTGGACAGACGGTTCATAGAGCAGAAATTTTCCGCATATATATTGGACAAAGCAAAGGACCTGGGCCTTACGGACGTCACGACGGAGGTCACGGTCAAATGGGGGGAGGGCTGCTGGTATCCGTATGCGGTCAGCCTTACGGGGCAGGCGCCGCAGCGGGAAAAGAGACTATTGGAAAACGCGGTCGAATACGATCTCGGAATACCGAAGGAAAGACAGTACTGGAATGGAAACGATGAAACGAAATGAAAGCGGCGGCCCGCCGGAGAAGCTGCTGAAAAACAAATACGCGCT
>JBMNPV010000013.1:0-43373 GCA_050943775.1 Oscillospiraceae bacterium | reverse complement strand
TAATCCTTCCACGGTCCCTCTTCACCGAACGGGGTCAGGATCCCGTAGATCAAGCGGGGATTCAGCGCTTTCAGCGATTCATAGTCAAGGCCCCAGCCCGCCAGAACCGCCTCGGAAGTATTGGCGGTAATCATGTCCACATGCGGGATCATTCTGAGGACGATCTCCTGTCCCTGCGGCTTTGTGAGGTCAACCGTTACGCTTTTCTTGTTCCGGTTATAAAATGCCTGATAGATCCCCTCGGGATGCTCGCTGTCTGCCCCCCGTCTGCGAATTGAATCTCCGGTACCCGGTCTTTCAATTTTGATGACTTCGGCACCATAATCCGCAAACATACTGCCAATGTAGGGATTCCCGTCGGTGAGGTCCAAAATCCTCAGTCCATTAAGCGGCTTCATGATTTCATTCTCCTTTCAGTATGTAAAAAGTATCGGATGCCATGCTGCAGGAAACGGGCCCCGACACATTTTGATCAACATGTCTATCGAACGCGTCTATCTCGTATCCAAGTATATATAAAAGCAATCCGCATGCCAAAAACGATGAGTTGCACAACTTATTCTTCGTCAAAAAAGCCGATTTATGCAGAATGTCAAAATTGAAGCCCTAATATTTAGAACCTTTTCCTATTGCTCTGTGCCGCGGCAACGTTTAACTTTAAATTGACCCGTGATTACCAAACGGTTTTTCTTTCGCTGTTTGA
Organism: Oscillospiraceae bacterium; assembly: GCA_050943775.1. Classification (GTDB taxonomy): domain Bacteria; phylum Bacillota; class Clostridia; order Oscillospirales; family Oscillospiraceae; genus UBA2658. The sequence goes on along the minus strand of JBMNPV010000013.1, from coordinate 42,670 downwards.
TTTCTCCTCTGCCAACAGCAAAGAATGTGTAAACTTAAAATTGACACTGTAAACAAAATAATTACATTGATAGCAAACTTTTTGTTTACAGTTTTTATTTCCGCAGTACACTTTGTTCTCAAGTGCCTTGCGGAAATACTTTTTTAAGGCGGAAATTCCATTGAGAACCGGCTCTTTATTAATCAATACCTTAATAATTCACGAAAAATTGAAAGTGATTTTTTTATTTTTCGAATTTGGCACAAAAATTGCTTGATACTATTAGTGACTGCTTGGGCAGTTAATCTAAACAGAGAAGGTGCGAAATGAAAATCATTGTATGTTGTAAAATAGTCCGGGACGAACAGGAGATCCGCGTCCTGCCCAGCAAAGAACTTGACTTGTCAGCGGCACCATGGAAAATCAGCCAGTATGATCTGAATGCGATCGAGGCAGCGAAAAAGCTGTCCGCAGAAACCTCGTCCACATTCACCGCCTTGAGCGTCGGCAACACAAACGCGTTGGAGAGCAGCAAGATCCGGAAGGACGTCCTTTCCCGCGGCCCCGATGAATTGAATCTGGTTATCGATGACAAGCACAGCTTCTCCGATTCTCTGGAGACAGCTAAGGCGCTTGCCGCGGCACTGAAGAATACCGACGGCTTCGATCTAGTGCTGTGCGGAACCGGTTCCGGAGACCTCTACTCCCAGGAAGTCGGCGTTCAGCTCGGTACCCTGCTGGATATCCCCGTAGTCAATAACGTCACAAATATTACTGAGAAAAACGGCGTTCTTGAGGTCGAGCGGACACTTGAAGATGAGGTCGAGGTTTTGGAAGTCCCGCTTCCCGCAGTCCTCTCCGTATCTTCTGACATCAATGTTCCTTCCGTCCCCGCAATGAAGGAAATCATGCGCGCCGGTAAAAAGCCGGTAAACATTCTGGAAGTATCTCTGGACGATGTAATACCTTCTGTTGAGCAGCTCAGCGAACTGGTGCCCGAAAAACAGCCCCGCCGTATGGAGATCATTGAGGGAGACAACGAAGAGGCTGTTGACGCGCTGTATCAGTTCCTCAAGAAAGAAATTCTTTAAGACCGGTCAATATAAGGAGGTATTAAAATCATGGCGATCAAGTCTATTTTTGTCATATCTGATAAACTCGATTCTCTGGCAGATCTCTGCTTCGGAGCCAGAAAACTGGCCGACAAAGTAACGGCCATCGTATTTGGCGACCGCGCCACGGCCGATTCCGTCAACACCTGCGGCGCCCAGTCCATTATCTATTGTCCTGTTGAATCCAACAGACCCGAAGACTACAGCAAGGCCATTGCCGCAGAAGTGAAAAAGGTTCCCGACGCACTGGTGCTTGTGAGCAACTCCATCCGCGGCCGCAGCATCGCGGGTGAGCTCGGCGCCCTTCTGGACACGGCTGTCATGACTGCTGTAAGTGAGCTCGTGCTCGATGGCGAGCGCGTCGTCTGCAAGCGCACCGTATACGGCGGTTCCGCTATCCGCAGCCAGGTCTTTTCAAAGCCTTACGGCGTGATCACCGCCGGCAACGGCATTTTTGGTGATATTGACACCACTTTCCCCGCAGCGGAGGACATCGCGGAGATTTCCGGCAGACCTGAAAGCAAAGTCAAGCTCGTCTCCAGTAACGAAAAGAAGACCGGCGGCGTAAACCTCGAAGCAGCAAAGCGCATCGTCGATGTGGGCAGAGGTCTCGCAGCACAGGAAGATCTGGAGATGTGCCGGAAACTGGCTTCCCTGCTTGACGCCGAGGTCGGCTGCTCGCGCCCGGTAGCAGAAAACAACAAGTGGATGCCGATCAGCAACTATATCGGTCTCACCGGTGTAACTGTTAAGCCCGACCTGCTCTTCTCCATGGGCGTTTCCGGACAGGTGCAGCACATTGCAGGCATCAGCAAATCCAAGCTCATTGTGGCTATCAACAAAGATAAAAATGCCCCGATTTTTGAAAATGCAGACTTCGGCATCGTAGGAGACATTTATAAGGTTATCCCAGCACTGATCGAAAAGCTTTCCTGACCTTTCTATTCCACTGTTTGAACAGCACGGCCGCTGTTTCTGCCATCAGCGGTCGTGGGTTTTCTGAATGCAACTCTGATTCCATAATCCGTAATCCTAATTCGCTCCTTTGACTATAAAAAGAAATGAGATAATGTGCTATGACTGACATCGTTGGCAACCGAACACTTCGCAGTCAATGGGATGAAACTGTTCAATTCTACGGCGATAAAACTTTTTTGGAATTCGTGTCGGTAGAGGATCAGGTCACCTCATACACCTACTCTGAATTTGATAAGCTGGTGAAACAAGCTGCAAACGTGTTCCTGGATATGGGGGTCAAAAAAGATGAGCTGGTGGCGACACATTTGCACAACACGCCTCAATATTTGATCTGCTGGCTGGCCTTGGCGCAAATCGGTGCCGTCACTGTCCCAATGAATGAACATTATAAATTGGACGAAAGCTCCTACGTTATTCAAAAGTGCGGCATCCGCCGCTTGATCGCGGAGCCGAGATCCGTCGACATGTTTGTAAATGCCCGGGATGCACTGGAACTGGATGACATCGTACTGACACAGGGGCATCACAAAAGTCCGGGGCTGATCCATCTGCAAGACGAAATGGCGAAGCAGCCTGCAACGCTCAAAGAGGACCGGGCAGTTTCCACCGAAGATATGGCCGTCATTCTTTTCACATCCGGGACCACCTGTTACCCGAAGGGCGCCATCTACACGCACTGCAATGTCGTTTATGGCGGGCTCGTGCACGTCGCGCAGATGGGTATGAGCCATGGAGACAAATTTCTCTCCGCCATGCCTTGCTACCATATGGATTTTCAAGAGATGGCGGCCATGCCGGTGATCTGCACCGGCAGCACGCTGATCATGGTGGAACACTACAGCGCACGGCGGTTTTGGAGCCAGGTTTGCCGCTATAAGGCAAATTTCACCGACACCATGTCCATTATTAACCGAACCATGATGATGCAGCCCGTGCAGCCCTGGGAGAAAGAGCACTGTTTGAAGCAGATCTACTTTTCCATGGGCATGAGCGACGAAGAAAAAGAGCAGTTTGAATCCCGTTTTAACGTCCGTCTGCTGAACTCTTACGGCATGACGGAAACGGTCTCCGGGGTGACCTGCGTCCCGTTGACCGGAGATCAGCACTGGCCATCCGTCGGGCGGCCTGCGCTTTCCTATGAGATAAAAATTGTCGATTGTAACGGTAATGAGGTGCCTCCTTATGCGCTTGGTGAGATCTGCGTGCATGGTATTCCGGGAAAAACGATCATCCCGGGATACTATAAGGACCCGGAGGCTACCGAAAAGCTGATCGACCGGGATGGTTGGCTTCATACAGGCGACAAAGGATATCTGGATCCTGGCGGCTGGCTGTTTTTCGTGGACCGCATGAGCGATGTAATCAAGCGCGCGGGAGAAAACATCAGCAGCAGTGAAGTGGAATGTATCCTTACGTCCCACGAGAAGATCGCGGATGCCGCAGTGATCGGCGTACCGGACCCGATCCGGGATCAGGCGGTAAAAGCCTTTGTTCAGTTGAAAGAAAATCAGGTGATGACAGAGTGCGAAGTCATCGAGTTTTGCTCGGAGCACCTGTCAAAGTTTAAAGTCCCCACAATCGTTGAGTTTGTAACGGACTTCCCGCGGACTGCCACGGGCAAGATAAAAAAGCAACTTCTACGTCAAACCCCATCTCAACCTTGACCGCACACTATCCACTCGGTTCTGCTGCGGTTATGGACCTGCCATAACTAGCATTCCTTCAGGTGCCTGTCTGCCTTTGCCTCCAATGGAGTCTTGCACACGCATACTCCGCATAGATCCGAAGCTGTCGCAAATAAAAATAGAAAAGGACAGCTTCTGCCGTTTTCTTACGGCGAAAATATTAAGCCCTCAACTTCACCGCTGCTAAAGATAGCGGTGAAGTTGAGGGCTCTTTTTGTTTTTCCTCACGGAACAGCGCATAATGGAGATAGGAACAAACTGCTCTTCGAACGGAGCAAGCTCTGTTCCCGACAAAATCTTTACAAATAAGTCATGAAATACTTCTGATTTCATGTTATATTAATGTCGTTTATTGTATGCTCTTCGTTAAGAAACGCGGCCAGCCGCGAAAACTTGGAGGGACAGTCGTGAACAAGAATCTCATGCTTCTATTAAATCCGGCGGCGGGAGGCGGGAAAAACATTTCTTCCCTGGGGCCAGTATTGGAGGTCTTATATAGAGGCGGCTATCTGCCGACCGTTTACTATACCACCGCGCCCGGAGAAGCCACGCAGCTCATTCTCAGTCACGCGCAGGACTATGACGTTGTTGCCTGTTCCGGCGGCGACGGCACGCTCAGCGAGGTCGTCGCCGGCCTCGTGCAATTGCGGGATCCTCCCCCGCTCGGTTATCTTCCACATGGTACCTCAAACGATGTGGCAAGCTCGCTCGGGATTCCGAAAACCTCGGTCGCTGCGGCAAAGTTCATGGTGCGCGGCAGACCCACGCCCATAGATGTCGGCTTGTTCAACGAAGGCGAATACTTCACCTACATCGCGGCTTTCGGCGCCTTTACGGAGGTGAGCTACGAAACGCCGCGTGAGCAAAAGCAGTCGCTCGGACACTTTGCCTACATTTTACAAGGCCTTTCAAAGCTACCGAAGCTCACCCACTACCACACCGTCGTTGAACTCGACAACGGCAGAAAGATCATGGACGACCTCCTGTTCGGCAGCGTTTCAAATACCCGCGCCATCGGCGGTATGGTCCGTCTTAAGGACAACATGGTCGATCTCAACGACGGCCATTTTGAGGTCATGCTTGTGCGTGACCCGGGTCAGGGCAATGTCATCGAGCTCAACAAGATCACGACGTCCATTCTGCAGGGCACTTTTTCCAGCCCCTATATACGGATCTTGCGGAGCAGCCATGTTAAGTTCCACTTTGAACAGCCGGTCAAGTGGACACGCGACGGCGAGAACGGCGGCGCACATCAGGATGTCACACTCGAAAATCTGCGCTCGGCATACAGCATTTTGCTCTAGCCTCCCGCATCCGCCCGGTCTACCGCCACGCGAAAGAATTTTCACAGATGAGCGATGCTGTACGAAATTCAAAAAAGTGGTTCGCCACAGGCGAACCACTTTTCTTTTTATTTTACCATCTTTGCAACTTCTGCTGCAAGATCGTCCTGGCGCTTTTCGATGCCCTCGCCCTTTTCAAAGCGGGTGAAGCCCACGATCTTGATCGTGCCGCCGGCAGCCTTTGCGACGTCGGCAACATGCTTCTCAACGGTTTCCTTGTCGCCCTTGACGTACTGCTGCTGAAGCAGGCAGTTTTCCTCATAGAACTTGCCGAGACGGCCCATGACCATCTTTTCAATGATGTTCTCCGGCTTGTTGGCGTTCTTCGGGTCTTCCTTTGCCTGAATGATGAGGATCTCCTTCTCCTTTTCAAGGACGGAGGGATCGACCTCGCTCTTATCGCAGTAGGTCGGGTTCATCGCCGCGATCTGCATGGCGATGTCCTTGCCGAGCTCCACGACCTCGGGCTTCTGCTCAAGACCTGCGGAGACTTCCATGTTGACGACAACGCCGATGCGGCCGCCCATGTGGACGTAGGGGACAGACAGGCCGGTCGCGTAACGCGCGAAGCGGCGGACCTTGATGTTCTCGCCGATGACGAGGACCTTCTCCTGCTGCGCCTGCTCGACCGTGCCGCCGTCCGGATAGGGGCAGGCCATGAGAGCGTCGAGATCTGCCGGATTTTCCTTTGCGACGACGGCAGCAACGTTCTGAACATATTCGACGAACTTATCGTTCTTTGCAACAAAGTCGGACTCGGAGTTGACTTCGACAACAACACCGACACCGTCGATCACAGCTGCGTAGGCCATGCCCTCGGCAGCGATGCGTCCGGCCTTCTTCTCGGCTGCTGCGAGACCCTTTTCACGGAGCCATGCAACGGCCTGTTCGATATCTCCATCGGTGGCGGCGAGGGCCTTTTTACAGTCCATCATGCCGACGCCGGTCTTTTCGCGGAGGTCTTTAACGTCCTGTGCACTGAATGCCATATTTGTTACTTCCTCTCGAATTAAATATTTGTGTGTCCGCTTATTCAGCTGCGGGAGCTTCCTCGGCTGCGGGTGCGGCGGTTTCAGTGCCGGTCGCTTCCGCGTCCTGACCCTGACGGCCTTCCTGAACGGCGTTGGCCATCGCGTTGGAGATCAGGCGGATGGCGCGGATCGCGTCATCGTTGCCGGGGATAACATAATCGATTTCGTCCGGGTCGCAGTTGGTGTCGACGATGGCGATGATCGGAATGCGCAGCTTGCGGGCCTCAGCGATGGCGTTGTGCTCCTTGCGGGGGTCAACAACGAACAGTGCGCCGGGGAGCTTCTTCATGTCCTTGACGCCGCCGAGATATTTTTCGAGCTTGTCGATCTCATTTGTGAGCTTGATGACTTCCTTCTTCGGAAGCATATCGAAAGTGCCGTCTTCCTGCATCTTGCGGAGCTGGGCCAGACGGTCGATACGGGTGCGCATGGTCTTGAAGTTGGTGAGCATACCGCCGAGCCAACGGGCGTTGACATAGTACATGCCGACGCGGGAAGCTTCCTCACGGACGGCGTCCTGTGCCTGCTTCTTCGTGCCGACGAAGAGAACGGTCTCGCCCTTTGCGGAGAGGTCGCGGACGAAGTCATAAGCGTCCTCGAGCTTTTTGACGGTTTTCTGCAGATCGATGATGTAGATGCCGTTACGCTCCATATAGATGTATTCGGCCATCTTCGGGTTCCATCTGCGGGTCTGGTGACCGAAATGTACGCCGGCCTCCAGAAGCTGTTTCATTGATACGACTGCCATGATTGTGTTCCTCCTAATGTATGTTTTATCCTCCGGGGACATCTGCTCTCTTTCCGAGCGGGGGCGCAGCCCTCGCCACATGGAAAAAAATCCGTCCCCGTGCGTGATGCGCTGGTATTATACCAAACCGTGTCGCATTTTACAAGGGATATTTAAAATTATGTCCTGTTTTTTCGAAAAAAAGCCGTCGTTTCCTCCGTAAAAGAGAAAACGGCGGCCTTTTCGCATTTTGGAGCCTACCGGTTGAAGAAGCGGGAGAGGAACTCGCGCGTTTCGGCCTTTTCGGGTGCGCCGAAGATCTGGTCCGGGCCGCCCTGCTCGCAGATGACGCCGTCTTTCATAAAGACGACCTGATTGGAGACATCGCGCGCAAAAGCCATTTCGTGTGTGACGACGAGCATGGTCATGCCCTCTTGCGCGAGCGCGCGCATGACCTCAAGCACCTCGCCGACCATTTCCGGATCGAGGGCGCTCGTCGGTTCGTCAAAAAGCAGGACCTCCGGGTCCATCGCAAGCGCGCGGGCGATCGCGACGCGCTGCTTTTGTCCGCCGGAGAGTTGGCGCGGCTTGGCGTTCTGGTAAGGCGTCATGCCGACCTTGTCGAGATAGCGCAGGGCGCTTTTTTCCGCGTCCGCTTTGCTCTTTTTGAGGACCTTGCACTGACCGATCGTGCAGTTGGCGAGGACCGTCATGTTCTCAAAGAGGTTGAAGCTCTGGAACACCATGCCCACCTTTGCGCGGTAGGAGGCTTCGGTCAGACCGCTGCGGGACTGGATGTTCTTGCCGTGGTAGAGGATCTCGCCGTGCGAGGGCGTCTCGAGCAGATTGATGCAGCGCAGCAGCGTCGACTTTCCGGATCCGGACGCGCCGATGATCGAGGTGACGTCGCCCTTTTTGACGGTGAAGTCGATGTCCCGCAGAACTTCGTGGTCGCCAAAGCTCTTGGAGAGGTGGCCGACCTGTAAAATCATTTCGTCCATATCAGCGCTTCCCCCCTGTGCTCTGGTTCTTTTTGCCCGCGGCCTCGCGGACGGCCTTTTCGTGCGCCGCGCTCTGGCGGTCCTCGATCTTGCCGGGATAGTTGTAGTTGCCGGCGGTCATGGTCAGCGCGTCCGTCTGGACGAGCGCGTAGTTGTCGCCGCCGTCCATCTTCTTTTCGATCTGGCGCAGGATGACCGAGCATACGACCGTCATAATGAGGTAGCCGATCATTTCGATCGCAGCGGACGGGAAATACTTGTTCGTCGTGCCAACGACCGCCCTGTGCGTCGCAAAGAACTCCGTAAACCCGATGATGAACATGATCGAGGTATCCTTGATGTTGATGATGAGGTTGTTGCCAATCTGCGGCATGATGTTGCGCAGAGCCTGCGGCAGCACGACGTAGCTCATGGTCTGGAAGTGGGTCATGCCGAGGGCCTTCGCGCCCTCGGTCTGGCCGGGGTCGATGGAGATGATGCCGCCGCGCACGGACTCGGCCATGTAGGCGCCGGTATTGATCGAAACGATCAGAAAGGCCGCCAGCCAGGTGCTCGAAAACTTTGCCGCGCCGCCGGTGATGTAGGGCAGGCCGTAGTAGATGAAGACCGCCTGCAAGATCATCGGCGTGCCGCGGAAGAGCTCGACATAGATGCGGATGACGACACGCAACAGGGTGAGAAAAATTTTCTTGACGGGGTTGTCGCCCGGCGCGACGGGGATGGTCTGCAGAAGACCGCAGAGAAAGCCGATCAGACAACCGACGGCCGTGCCAAGAAGCGCAAGGACGATCGTCTTCTCGATGCCGTCGAGGTACATGGTGCTGTACTTGCTCCACAGATATGCAATATCGCTGCCAAAATTGTTCATAGTTTGCTCCGAATTCCTTTCTCAAGCGCGGATGGAACGGCGATGCAGGGGCCGCGGAGCGGCCCCTGTCGAAAGGTTAGCGCTTTTACTCAGCTCTCCGTTGTGGGTCGGACCTTGATAGCTTCGGCCATGAGATCGTTAAAGTCGTCGGCAGTCATGGCGGCAAGGACCTTGTTGAGCGCGTCCTTGAGGACGGTATTTCCCTTGCGGAGGCTGATGCCAATGTTGACGTCCTCGTCGGAGACCTTAAAATTGTCGCTTGTGTTGGCGGAGAAGTCCAGAATCTTCAGATCGGGGTAGTCCTGTACGGCGGCCTGCGCCGTCGGCATGTCGGTGCAGACAAAGTCGACCGTTCCGCTCTCGACCGCCATCAGCATGGCCGGAGCGTTTTCGGAGGCGGACTGGACTTTGGCGCCCTGAATCTGGGGCAGGCAGGTGTCATACCAGATCGTGCCGAGCTGGGAGGTGCAGGTGCCGCCGGTGAGCTGGGAAATGCCGGTGGCGGAGGCGAACTTGCTGTCCGCCTTTGTGAGGCAGACGATGGTGGCGTAGAGATACGGGCCGGCGAAATCGACTTCTTTTGCGCGCTCGGCGGTCATGGACTGGCCGGCGATAACGGCGTCAACATCCCCGGTCTGGACAGCGGGGATCAGGCTGTCCCAGTCAAGCCGAACGATCTCGAGCTTCCAGCCGTTGGCCTCGCAGAGCTTCTTTGCCATCATGACGTCGTAGCCATTGGCGTATTCGCCGGCAGTGGAGTTCTTGATGGGGACGGCACCGTTGGAGTCGTCCGTCTGCGTCCAGTTGTAGGGTGTGTAGGCGCACTCCATGGCGACGGTGAGCACGCCGTCTTCAACGCTGGAGCCGGTCGCGGCGGCAGAGGGGTCCTCGGATACGGTCTCGCTCTTTGTGCCGCAGGCGCAGAGCGCAAACAGCATCGACAGAGCAAGCAGCAGAGCGATGTACTTTTTCATAATGATTTTCCTTTCTCTTTTTCTCCTAAAAAAATTTTTAGCCACGAAACCTCATTCATAAATGAAGATTCATGGCTACACTTCGGGGAAGAATATGTATTAAGCGGCCGTGACCGCTCTTAACCAATGATAGCTCTCCACTTTCGTGACAGTCTGCGACATGTTCTCCCGCAGCCCAGCGACCGTTTCCGGCGCTTCGGCGATGTCCCCTTTCTCCGTTCGGATACTCTTGAACACCGCGCCTCCATCTATTGATCTCGCTTATTTGATTTGTATTCAGTTTATCACAGCTACGCGCTTTGTCAAGCTAAAGCGACGAAAAGGCCGCCCGAATCGGCAAGTTTCGTGAAAATTGTCCTCCTCATGCGCACAGGACTTTGTTTGTTTAGATAAAACGGCGGTCTGGAGGTCCCGCTCCTTTGATTTATGCAACATGTCTCGAACATCCCGCTCATGTACGCTGTATTTATCCATTGTTACAAATCTATCAATTTAGCGATTTTCGACACCTTTCGTGCTTTGACTTTCACGTTCATTTGTTGTAAGATACAACGTATGTGAATGTTTTATCAATCGGCCTAAAAACACCATACCAGATCGCTTTCATCTCCCGCCGACAAGAATCGCGGCTTTCAGCGCCGCGAAGCTGGCCTCCGGCAGCTCCAAAAAGTGTTCCCGCTCCGAAATATCCCCAAGCCGGTGCGCGTCGGACGAGGTCAAAATGCGGTGTTCCGCCCGAAAATGTCCGTTACCGGCGTCCGCGAAGAATTTCTCCGGGTCGCGGACCTCGAGTGTCGGAAAGGCGGGCGTGTCCGGCAGCATTCCGAACACGGCAAGGATGCTGTTCGTCGGCCGGTCGATGTGCGCGGGAAAACATACGCCGCCGAATTTTTCGCAGAGGGCCGGCACCGCGTCGATCGAAAGATCGAGCGCGTTTGGCAGCAGCCACGGGAACGTGCCCTTCTGTGTCTCATTTTCGTCCAGAATGCGCTGGTCGCCGAAGTAATCGGGCCGGTTCGGGATTTGACGCATATGCGTCCCGATCTCCCGGTCGGCCGCCTCGGCGCTGTCCACATCCGGAAAAAGGCAGACCATGTGGATTTCCTCCGCGGTCGTCAGCTCAAAGCCGGGAATGACCGTCAGCGGCAGGCCACGCGCCGCAGTCATCACGGCGCGGGCATTTTTTGCGCTGTTGTGGTCCGTCACGGCGATGATATCCAGCCCCTTCACATACGCCATGTTGGCGATGTTCGGGGGCGTCATTTCGCTATCGCCGCAGGGCGACAGGCAGGTATGGATGTGCAGATCATAGGCATAGCGCGGCAAATGCTCACCTTCTCAGAGTTTTTTCGCCACATACAGGACGAGCAGCGGAGCGGCCAGCAGATACAGCGCCGCCGGGACCCATGGTTTCATCCGCATTCATCTTCTCCTTTCAAACGAGGTTCAGCAGTTTCGCAGCACCCAGCGCCGTTTCAAAGACAGGCTTATCCGACCTGAACACGGTGACGCCGCCCTTTTCCGCGCCGGCGAGCGTTTCCGCATCGACCGGCATCCGCTCGGCGACGACCACGCAGGCCGCATCCGTCAGCGTTGCAACCGCCGCGGCATTCACATTCCCCATGACCGTCACCCAGAGACAGTCCGCCGGGGCCCGCCCCATAACGATGGAAAGCAGGTCGCAGCAGTAAATGCCGCCTGTGACCTCCCGCTCCCCGTCTCCGCAGACGAGTTCCCAGCCGAGGACCTTGCTCAATTCGATGGCTTTCATCTTCTGCACCCGTCCTTTTCGCTGTTTTTGTCCCGGTTGTCGATCTTCAGCCTCAGCAGGCTGTCCCGTACCGTTTCCACCTTGTCTTTGAGGATATAGATGCAGGCGTCCTCATCGGCAAAGCCGTTTACAATGTCCTCCGCCAGCGCACGGCAGCTCGGCGCGCCGCAGGAGCCGCAGTCGAGACCATAGAGCCGCTTTTGGATCGCTTCGATGCGCTGCATCTTCTGCATTGCCTTTACAGGCGAGGGGTCCAGACGCAGCGCCGTGATCGGCTCGACCGGTTCGTCCCACGGAATCTCAGCCGGTATCTCCCCTTGAATATGGTTGCAGGCCACGGGCCGGTAATCCCGAAGATGTTTCATTCTCGTCACCGCGACATAGGGGTTTTCGATATTCAAAACCCCGCCGACACAGCCGGCCGGGCAGGCGTTCAATTCCACAAAATCCTGGTCGGCAAGCTTCTCGTCCTCCATCTGTTCGAGGACGTTGATGACATTTTCGATGCCGTCCGCCGCGAGGTAGCGCACCGTAAAGGTCGCGGCGGCCTCCCCGCCGCTGTTGCCCCAGCTCAGTCCGGTGCGACCGCTCTGCGAATTGTCCGGGCCGACGCCTTCGCGCGCGCACTTGTTCATGGACGAAAGCAGCGCGGGATAGATATCACTGACGGAGATCACGAGGTCAACGGTGCTCTTTTCCGTTCCCATCGGGTTTTTGACGCTGGTCACCTTCGCGGGGCAGGGCGTCAGAAAAGCGATGCCGATCTCTTCGGGTTCGAGACCCGTTTCTTCGACCGCTTTTTTGCGCGCGAGCCGCGCCGCGACCTCCATCGGCGGCAGCAGCGGCAATACATTGTCGAGAAGATTCGGGAAGCGAATGCGGATGAGCCGCAGCACCGCCGGGCAGGCCGAGGAGATCACCGGCTTGTTGAGTCGATTTTGCTCCATGAGCCGGCGCGTCGCATCCGAAACCAGTTCCGCCGCCGCCGCGACCTCGTAGACCTCGTCAAAGCCGAGGCCGATCAGCGCGGCACGAATCAGTTCAAGGTCTTCCTGCCGCTTGTACTGTCCGAAAAGGGACGGGGGCGGGAGCACCACTTTATACTTATATTTCTCAATGTCGCTCAGCCGGTCTGTGACCGCAAGCTTTGCGTGATGCGGGCACACGCGGATGCACTCCCCGCAGTCGATGCAGCGCTCGGCTATGATCTGCGCCTTGCCGCTTCGCACGCGTATGGCCTCCGTCGGGCAGCGCTTGACGCAGGTAATGCAGCCGTGGCACGCCTCTCGGTTGAGCGTCACGGAGTGGAAATACTCGCTCATTTACATTCCTCCCGGTTTTCTTACCTTTTCAGATATTTACCGTGAGTGTCACGGTCGTTCCGACACCGACTTTTGTGTCGATTTTGAGAATATCCGCGTTGCGCTTCATGTTCGGCAGTCCCATACCGGCACCGAAGCCGAGTCCCCGGACCTGCTCGCTCGCGGTGGACCAGCCGTCCTGCATCGCGAGCTCCACATTCTCAATGCCGGGTCCGTGGTCTGTCAAAACGGCAACGATTTTTTTGTCGTTGATGTCGACGTCGATCTCTCCTCCGCCGGCGTGTATGACCATATTGATCTCGCCTTCGTAGAGCGCGATTGCCATTTTGCGCACGACCTGGGGGTCCAGCCCGAGCTGCTTCAAAATCTGCTTGACGGCGTTCGATGCCGCGCCGGCCTGCGAGAAGTCGTCTCCGGGCACATCATAGTGATAATGCAGACCGCTCTGGTTCATTTCGTTCTCATTCCTCCGTTCAGCCCGGCTTGATATAGAAGACCGCAGGCTGTAAACATACGGTGCGTCGTCTTCATCACTGCGATGCCGTTTTCTCTTGCGACCGCAAGGATATCTTCGCCCGGGCATTTGTCGCGCACAAAGACGACACAGACCATGTCCATCATTGCCGCCGTTCGGATCGCCTGCTGGTTGAGCAGTCCCGTAAGCAGCACGGCCTGATCCTTCACATAGGCCAACACATCGCTCATCATGTCACTGCCGCAGGCTGAACGAACCTCTGTATCCAGCAGCTCTTCACCGGACAGAAGCTCCGCGTCCAGAATGTTCTTCACGTCTCTGATCTGCATACAATTTCCCCCGTATTATAAGATAGTAAAGCTATCCCGATATGCATTCTTTCCGATCCGATTATATCACGCCCCGTTTCATAACACAATCCCGTTGGTAAATCGCACAGGCTTCTCCTTATCCGTCAATTTGCCTTTCGATATTTTCATAAAACGCTCGCATAAATGTCAGATGCATGTTATAATGTTCTGGCTTGTGTGTGTTCTGACACGCATCGGTTTTTATCGTCCGCACCGGACAACCTCTTTTTGGCGAAATAACTAATTCTTAGTTTTTTCATATAAAGACACATCTTAAAAACAAGTGGAGGAATTGCGAATGTCTTGCAAAACATGTACATCTGCTTTCGTCGGAACGGAGGAGCAGGATAAGAAGCTCCGCGAAAGCATCGCTTCCCTGAAGGACGGCGGCTCGCTCGTCATGGTCCTTCAGGAAGTGCAGGAGATCTACGGCTATCTGCCCGAAGAGGCTCTGGACGTGATCGCCGAGATCTGGGGCTGCTCAACAGAGAGCGTCTACAGCGTGGCGACCTTCTATTCCCAGTTCTCCTTTAATCCCAAAGGAAAATACGCGATCCATGTCTGCCTCGGCACTGCCTGCTACGTCAAAGGCAGCGGCGAGATCTACAACAAGCTCAAGGAACTGCTCAACGTCGAAGACGGCGGCTGCACGCCGGACGGCAAGTTCTCGCTCGACGCCTGCCGCTGCATGGGCGCCTGCGGTCTTGCGCCGGTCATGTCCATCAACGACGATGTTTACGGCAAGGTGACGCTCGACCAGCTCGAGGGCATCCTCAAAAAGTGCAACTGAGCGCCGTTCGAGGGCCGCACTTATGATGCAGGAATTATCCCTGAACGTCCTCGACGTAGCGGAAAACTCCGTCCGCGCCGGCGCAACGCTCATTGAGATCACGGTGGACGAGCAGCCCGCGCAGGATCTGCTGACGATCATCATCGCGGACAACGGCTGCGGGATGACGGAAGAACAGGTCAAGCACGTGATCGACCCGTTTTTTACCACCCGCAAAACGCGAAAGGTCGGGCTTGGGGTGCCGTTTTTCAAAATGGCGGCCGAGCTCACGGGCGGAAGCTTTGACATTCAAAGCGCCCGCGGCGTGGGGACGACAGTCACGGCAAAATTCGTTCGGTCGAGTATCGACCGGATGCCGCTTGGCGACATGGACGAGACGATGCTCTCCCTCATCGGCTGCAATGCTGAGATCGATTTTCTCTACACGCGCCGTTTCGGGGACGATGCACTCGTTCTGGACACGCGCGAATTTCGCGCACAGCTCGGCGGCATTCCGCTCAACGAGCCGAAGGTCCTCAATTTTATCCGCGAGTTTCTACAGGAAAACACGGCCGAGCTTCTCGCCGGCCACGAGAACGAATAACCCAAACGGGGACTCTGTCCCCAACACAGTAAGGAGACCATAATTATGAAGACTATAGCTGAGCTTCAAGCTCTGCGTGACGAGATGAAAGGCAAAGTCGGCGTCCGCAGAGAGGGAGAATACCGCATGAAGATCCTGGTCGGCATGGCGACCTGCGGCATCGCCGCGGGTGCGCGCCCGGTCCTCGCCGAGTGCGTCAAGGAGATCGATACCCGCAAGCTTACGGACGTCTATGTCGGTCAGACCGGCTGCATCGGCATCTGCCAGTTCGAGCCGATCGTCGAGATCTACGATGAGGACGGCACCAAGACCACCTACGTCCACATGACCGCGGACAAGGTGCCGAAGGTCATCGCGCAGCACGTTGTCAACGGAAATCCTGTCGTCGAGTACACCATCGGCGCAAACGCCAAGTAAAAGAGGAGGAAAAAGCTTATGGTTCGCGGACATGTCCTTGTTTGCGGCGGCACCGGCTGCCACTCGGCGAACAGCGACGACATTTTTGACGCATTTGAAAAAGAGATCGAGGCCGCCGGCCTCAAAGACGAGATCCAGGTCATCAAGACGGGCTGCTTCGGCCTGTGCGCGCTCGGCCCGATCGTCGTCATCTACCCCGAAGGCGCCTTCTATTCGCAGGTGAAGCCCGACGACGTGAAAGAGATCGTCACCGAGCACCTGCTCAAAGGCCGCCTTGTCACCCGTCTTCTTTATCAGGAAACGGTCGTGGACGAAAACACCATCACGAGTCTGGATGACACCGACTTCTACCGCAAGCAAAAGCGCATCGCGCTGAAAAACTGCGGCGTCATCGACCCGGAAAACATCAAAGAATACATCGCCTTCGACGGCTACATGGCGCTGGCAAAGGTCCTCACCGAAATGACCCCCCAGCAGGTCATCGACGAGATCTCGAACTCCGGTCTGCGCGGGCGCGGCGGCGGCGGCTTCCCGACCGGCAAGAAGTGGGCCTTCGCGGCCGCTCAGCCCGCCGGCCAGAAATATGTCTGCTGCAACGCGGACGAGGGCGACCCCGGCGCGTTCATGGACCGCTCCGTTCTCGAAGGCGACCCCCACTGCGTCCTCGAGGCAATGGCCATCGCGGGCTACGCGATCGGCTCCGATCACGGCTACATCTACGTCCGCGCGGAGTACCCGATCGCGGTCAAGCGCCTGCGCATCGCCATCAATCAGGCGCATGAAATGGGCCTGCTCGGTAAAAATATCCTCGGTACCGGCTTTGATTTTGACATCGACATCCGTCTCGGCGCGGGCGCATTCGTCTGCGGCGAAGAAACGGCCCTGCTCAACTCCATCGAAGGCAAGCGCGGCGATCCGCGTCCGCGTCCGCCCTTCCCGGCGGTCAAGGGCCTGTTTGGAAAGCCGACCATCATCAACAACGTCGAGACTTGGGCAAACGTCCCGCGCATCATCCTCAACGGCGCGGACTGGTTCGCCTCCATGGGCAGCGAAAAGTCCAAGGGCACCAAGGTCTTTGCCCTCGGCGGCAAGATCAACCACACCGGCCTTGTCGAAATTCCGATGGGTACGCCCCTGCGCGAGATCATCGAGGAGATCGGCGGCGGCATCCCGAACGGCAAGAAGTTCAAAGCCGTTCAGACCGGCGGCCCCTCCGGCGGCTGCATCCCGGCCCAGCACCTCGACATCCCCGTTGACTACGAAAACCTCACCGCGATCGGCTCCATCATGGGCTCCGGCGGCATGATCGTCATGGACGAGGACAACTGCATGGTCGACATCGCAAAGTTCTTCCTCGAATTCACCTGCGACGAGAGCTGCGGCAAGTGCACGCCCTGCCGCGTCGGCATCCGCCGTATGCTCGAGCTGCTCGACAAGATCACCTCCGGTCAGGCAGAGCTTGAGGACCTCGACACCCTTGAAAATCTCTGCTACTTCATCAAAGAGAACGCGCTGTGCGGCCTCGGTCAGACGGCTCCGAACCCCGTTCTCTCCACGCTCCGCTACTTCCGCGACGAGTATGAGGCACACATTGTTGAAAAGCGCTGCCCCGCCGGCGTGTGCAAGAAGCTCCTCACATACTCCATCGATCCGGAAAAGTGCAAGGGCTGCACGCTCTGCGCCCGCAACTGCCCGGTCGACGCCATCGTTGGCGAGGTCAAAAAGCCGCATGTCATCGACAACAACAAGTGCATCAAGTGCGGCAGCTGCATGTCAAACTGCAAGTTCGACGCAATTTCAAGAAAGTAAGGAGGGGACGAAATGGAAACCAAAATGATCAATCTGAAAATCAACGGCATTGCCGTCACAGTCCCCGAGGGCACCACGATTTTGGAAGCGGCCCGCAAGGCCTCTATCGACATCCCGACGCTGTGCTACCTCAAGGATATCAACGAGATCGGCGCGTGCCGCATGTGCGTCGTCGAGATCAAGGGCTCCCCGAAGCTCGCCACCGCCTGCGTGTTCCCGGTCTCCGAGGGCATGGAGGTCATCACAAACTCCAAGCGCGTCTTTGACGCCCGCCGCACGAACCTGCAGCTTTTGCTCTCCAACCACCGCCGCGAGTGCCTTTCCTGCATCCGCTCCGGAAGCTGCGAGCTCCAGAAGCTCTGCCACGACTACGGCGTTGACGACGAGGGTAAGTACGACGGCGCGATGACTCCGGCAAATCTCGACACTTCCGCGACCCACATGGTCCGCGACAACTCCAAGTGCATTCTCTGCCGCCGCTGCGTCGCCGTGTGCGACAAGTGTCAGGACGCGGCGGTCATCGGCGTGAACAAGCGCGGCTTCAACACCCACATCGGCTGCGCGTTTGACAAGCCCTTGAGCACAGTCGCCTGCGTCGAGTGCGGCCAGTGCATCGTTGCCTGCCCGACCGGCGCCCTCTATGAAAAAGATCAGACCGAGGAAGTCTGGGAAGCTCTCCGTGACCCGGAAAAGCGCGTCGTCGTTCAGACCGCGCCGTCTGTCCGCGCCGGTCTCGGCGAGTGCTTCGGCATGCCCATCGGCACCAATGTCGAGGGCAAAATGGCCGCGGCGCTCCGCCGTCTCGGCTTTGATGACATCTTTGACACCGACCTCTCCGCCGACCTCACGATCGTCGAGGAGGCAAACGAACTCGTCGAGCGCATCAAAAATGGCGGAACGCTCCCGATGATCACCTCCTGCTCCCCCGGCTGGATCAACTACTGCGAACACTACTATCCCGAGTTCATTCCGAACCTCTCCACCTGCAAGTCTCCGCAGCAGATGTTCGGCGCGCTCACCAAGAGCTGGTACGCGGAAAAGCTCGGCATCGACCCGAAAAACATCTTCATGGTCTCCGTCATGCCCTGCACGGCGAAGAAGTATGAACGCGGCCGCGAAGGTCAGTCCGCCACAGGTGTGCCGGATGTCGACGTCGCCCTCACGACGCGCGAGCTCGGCCGCATGATCGAGCGCGCGGGCATCGACTTTGTGAACCTTCCGGACGAGGAGTTTGACGAGCCGCTCGGCATCTCCACCGGCGCGTCTGTCATCTTCGGCGCGACCGGCGGCGTCATGGAAGCCGCTCTGCGCACGGCTGCCGAATGGATCACCGGCGACACCGCCGCTCCCGTGGAATTCAAGGAAGTCCGCGGAACGGAAGGCGTCAAGGAAGCCACCTACCAGGTCGGCGACCTCACGCTCAACGTTGCCGCCACCTCCGGCCTTGCAAACGCAAAGGAAGTCCTCGAAGCCGTCAAGCGCGGCGAGAAGAACTATCACTTCATCGAGGTCATGTGCTGCCCCGGCGGCTGTGTCAACGGCGGCGGTCAGCCCATCGTCCCCTCATCCGTCCGCAACAACGTGGATGTTCGCGCGCTGCGTGCCAAAGTGCTCTACGACGAGGATGCAAGCAAGACCCTCCGCAAGTCGCACGAGAACCCGACGCTCAAGGAGATCTACAAGACCTATCTTGAAAAGCCGGGCAGCGAAAAAGCGCACCACCTCCTCCACACGCACTATCAGGCAAAAAATCGCTTCATGGGCGAAGAATAAAGCTTCTGCGGGGCCGAAAGGCCCCGCATTTTTTTGCCTCCGTCGGCTGCAAGCCGGCTTGCGCGAGCCGCGGGAATAGGACGAGCGGCCCTGTGCATATTCTCCCGGGAGGGGGTGTATCGATATGGAATGCCGCATCGAGGATTTTCATTACAAGGAGGTCGTGAATGTCTGTGACGGACAGCGTCTCGGCTACGTTTCAGACGTTCTATTTGACATCGCGACCGGGCAGGTCACTGCACTCATCGTGCCCGGTCCTTGCAGGTTTCTCGGCCTTTTCTGGCATGAGGACGACTATATTCTTCCATGGGAGTGCATCAGACGCATCGGCGGAGACATCGTTCTCATCGAGGTCCCCGGCGCATACCGGCGCGGCAGGCGCGAGCGCAAGCCGTGGTTTACCTGGCAGTTCGAAGACAGCCGCGAAAGCCCTGTGCGGCTGCAAATCGGCCCGAAAACGCCTTAACTTGCACGAAACGTTATGACATTATGACGAATTGGCTTTATTGCATTTGCCGGTTTTCCCGCCCGGGCGGCGCGCTTTCTTTGGCGTGTCTTCCGAATTCACTGCGCGAAAGTGAATTAGCTTGTATTTGACTTTTTGTCCAGATATAATGAGTACATCAAATTGCAGCTTTGCAGGCGGCGACTTGCAAAGTAACTTAACAAGCAAAGAAGGGAATTACATGGCCGCAAGGCAGTTTAAAAAAGTCCTCGTCGCAAACCGCGGCGAGATCGCCATTCGCGTTTTCCGCGCCTGCAACGAGCTCGGTCTCTCCACAGTCGGAATGTACTCCAACGAAGACACTCTGAGTCTGTTCCGCACGAAGGCGGACGAAGCCTACCTCATCGGTGAGAACAAGAGTCCGCTCGGCGCATACCTCGACATCCCCGCCATCATCGAGCTTGCCAAGGCTCGCGGCGCGGACGCCATCCACCCGGGTTACGGTTTCCTTTCCGAGAATGCGGATTTTGCCCGCGCCTGTGAGGAGGCCGGCATCAAGTTCATCGGCCCCAGCTCCGAGGTCCTCGACAAAATGGGCGACAAGCTCAACGCAAAGGCCATCGCGCTGGCCTGCAATGTGCCGACGGTCCCCGGCTGCCGCACGCCGCTCGAGAGCGGCGACGACGCCCTTGAGAAAGCCATCAGCTATGGTTTCCCCGTCATCCTCAAGGCGGCCGCCGGCGGCGGCGGACGCGGCATGCGTCTGTGCCGCACAGAGGACGAGGTGAAGCCCGCGTTCGAGCTTGTCAAATCCGAAGCGAAAAAGGCGTTCGGCAACGACGACATCTTCATCGAAAAATATCTTGTGGACCCGAAGCATGTCGAGGTCCAGATCCTCGCGGACGAGTACGGCAACGTCATGCACCTCGGCGAGCGCGACTGCTCGCTCCAGCGCCGGTACCAGAAGGTCGTTGAGTACGCTCCGGCGTTCTCCGTCCCCGAAAAGGTCCGTGAAGCGCTGCACGCGGACGCGGTCAAGATCGCCAAATACGTTGGCTATACCTGCGCGGGTACCATCGAGTTCCTCGTCGACAGGGACGGCAACCATTACTTCATTGAAATGAACCCGCGCATTCAGGTCGAGCACACCGTCACCGAAATGGTCACGGGCGTCGACCTCGTCCGTGCGCAGATCCTCATTGCCGAAGGCGAACCGCTCTCCACGCCGCTCATCGGCCTTTCGTCGCAGGACGACGTCCACATGAACGGATACGCCATTCAGTGCCGTGTCACGACCGAGGACCCGTCCAACAATTTCGCGCCCGACTGCGGCAAGATCACCGCTTACCGCACCGGCGGCGGCTTCGGCGTCCGTCTCGACAGCGGCTGCGCCGGCGTCGGCACCGTCATTTCTCCCTACTACGACTCTCTGCTCGTCAAGGTCACGAGCTGGGACCAGACATGGGAGGGCGTCTGCCGCCGCGCAATACGCGCCATCAACGAGGTCCATGTCCGCGGCGTCAAAACAAACATCCCGTTTGTGACGAACATCCTGCATCATCCCGCTTTCCATGAGGGCAAGTGCCACACGAAGTTCATCGACGAGACCCCGATCCTGTTCGACCTCAACCTCTCGCGTGACCGTGCGACCCGCGTTCTCAAATACATCGCGCAGATCCAGGTCGACAACCCGAACGCCGAGCACCACCAGTACAATCCCCCGCGCTTCCCGCAGGTGGACTATCCCGCGAAGCCCGGTCTCAAGCAGATGCTCGACGCCGAGGGTCCGGAGGCTGTCTCGAAGTGGGTCCTTGAACAGAAAAAACTGCTCATCACGGACACCACGATGCGCGACGCGCACCAATCCCTGCTCTCCACCCGCGTGCGCACCCGCGACTGCCTCAAAGGCGCCGCCGGCACCGCCGCGATCGAAGCCGACTGCTTCTCCCTTGAAATGTGGGGCGGCGCGACTTTCGACGTTGCTTACCGCTACCTGCACGAGTCCCCGTGGGAGCGTCTCGACAAGCTGCGCAAAGAAATTCCGAACATTCCGTTCCAGATGCTTCTGCGCGGTGCAAACGCCGTCGGCTACAAAAACTATCCCGACAACCTCATTCGCGAATTCGTCAAGGAGGCTGCGCAGAGCGGCATCGACGTCTTCCGTATTTTCGACTCTCTCAACTGGATCCCCGGCATGGAAGTTGCCATGGACGAGGTCCTCAAGCAGGGCAAGATCTGCGAGCCGGCCATCTGCTACACCGGCGATATTCTCGACCCGAAGCGCGACAAATACACGCTTGAGTATTACGTCAAGACCGCCAAAGAGCTTGAACGCCGCGGCGCACACATGATCGCCATTAAGGATATGTCCGGCCTGCTCAAGCCTTACGCCGCAAAGAAGCTCGTTTCCACCCTCAAAAACGAGGTCGGCGTGCCGATCCATCTGCACACGCACGACATCAGCGGCAACCAGGTCGCGACCCTCCTCATGGCCAGTGAAGCGGGCGTCGACATCGTCGACACAGCGATCTCCTCCATGTCCTCGCTGACGAGTCAGCCGTCCCTCAACGCGATCGTCACGGCCCTGCAGGGCAATGAGCGCGACACGGGCCTCGATCCGGATGAACTCCAGAAGCTCACGGATTACTGGGCAGACGTCCGCCTCCGCTACGAGAAGTTTGACAAGGGCCTCAAGGCTCCCGCAACCGAAATTTACAAATACGAGATCCCCGGCGGTCAGTATACGAACCTGCGTCCGCAGGTCGAATCGCTCGGTCTCGGTTCCCGCTTCAAGGAAGTGGAGGAGATGTACGCCACCGTCAACCAGATGCTCGGCGACATCGTCAAGGTCACCCCGTCCTCCAAAATGGTCGGCGATCTGGCGATCTTCATGGTCCAGAACGACCTCACGCCGGAGAACATCGTCGAGAAAGGCGCGGCGCTCACCTTCCCGGACTCCGTCGTTGACTACTTCAAGGGCATGATGGGCCAGCCCGCGTGGGGCTTCCCGGAGGACATCCAGAAGGTCGTCCTCAAGGGCGAGAAGCCGATCACCTGCCGTCCGGGCGAGATCCTCGACCCGATCGACTTCGACGCGGTCTACAAAGAGATGGAGCCGTTCATGAACGGCGAAGAGATCAACCGCCGCGCCATGCTCTCCTACTGCCTGTATCCGAAGGTCTATAAGGAATACCGCCAGCACCGCAAGGAATACGGCTATCTCATGCGCATGGGCAGCCATGTCTTCTTCAACGGTATGGAGGTCGGCGAGACCAACAAGATCAACATCGAAGACGGCAAGACCCTCGTCATCAAGTATCTGGGTCTCGGCGATCTCAACGACGACGGCACACGCAATGTCAAGTTCGAGCTCAACGGCATGCGCCGCGAAGTCGCCGTGCCCGACAAGACCGCCGTCGCCAACATCAAGCAGGTGACGCTTGCAGACCCGGAGGATAAGAGCCAGGTCGGCGCTTCCATCCCGGGTGCGGTCACAAAGATCGACGTCAAGCCCGGTGACAAAGTGGTCGAAAACCAGGTCATCGCGGTCGTTGAAGCCATGAAGATGGAGACCAGCATCGTCGCCCGTATCGACGGCGTGATCGATACGGTCCTTGTAAAGCCCGGCCAGTCGGTCGTCGCCGGCGAGCTGCTTGCAACCATCAAGGTCTGAAACCTGTTTTAAAAAAACGGACCCGGAGCGATTTTGCTCCGGGTCCGTTTTTTCAGCTTGCTTCGATCCCCTTTTTTATCTGCTCGATCGCGTTTTTTTCAAGGCGCGAGACCTGCGCCTGACTGATGCCGATCTCGGACGCGACCTCCATCTGGGTCTTTCCGTCGTAAAACCGCAACGCGAGAATTCGCTTTTCGCGCTCGTCGAGCGCCCCCATCGCCTCTGAAAGGCTCAGCCGCTCGATCCACGCGTCATCGGTGTTGTGCTCGTCGCCGATCTGATCCATGACGCAGATGCTCTCGCCGCCGTCCGAAAATACCGGCTCATAGATGGAAACCGGCTCCGAAATCGCGTCGAGGGCAAAATACACCTCCTGCGTCGGAATGTCCAGAGCCTTTGCGATCTGCGTAATGTCCGGCTCTCGCTGCTGCTCCGCCGTCAGCTTTTCTTTGATCTGCAAAACCTTGTATGCCGTGTCGCGCATACTCCGGGATACGCGGACCGCGCTGTTGTCGCGCAGATAGCGCCGAATCTCTCCCGCTATCATCGGAACGAACGTCCGCCGTTGAAAGCGCTTTTTCGTGCGCTGTTTTGCAACATTTCGGAAAATGTGTCTAAATAATTGACAATTGTCAATTTGCGAACTATAATATGACAAAAAATAAACGAGCTTTTACAGGATAACGAAGGAGACCGGCGGCACTGGTCGGAAAGGCGGCAGCTATGAACACAACAGGCGATGCGAACAGGAGCGTCCGACGCACCAAAGGCAAGCTGAAGGCCGCGCTCATTCAGCTCATGCTAAACGAGCCGGTCAAAGACATCACCGTTCGCCAGATCGCAGAACTTGCGGACGTCAGCCGCGGGACCTTCTATCTCTATTACCGCGATGTTTACGACATGGTCGCAACGCATGAAAACGCGCTACTCAGCGAGCTTAAAGAGATCACCGCCAAAATCGATCCCCGCGCGCCCGACGCGGCCTACAAGGCCATTCTCGAAACGCTGCAGCTCGTGCAGGACAACAGCGAACTTTTTCGGGCGCTGCTGGGTCCGAACGGCTCTCACGAATTTGTCAACGGCATGAGCGAGATCCTCGACAAGCCGCTTTCGGACAGCATCCGTCCGCTTGCCTCGCGGGAGGGGACGGTCCGGCTGGTCAGTAGCTTTTTTATCAAGGGCTTTATCGGGCTCATCGAAGAATGGCTCGCAGACGGCTTACAGGAGTCGCCTGAAAATATGGCTGCGATCGTTTCCGCGCAGCTGAGCGACGCGCAGCATTTTGTCCTTGAAAAGCGACGGGCCGCAAGCGCGGAATGAGCGCCGTTTCCGGGCCTCCGAATATGGGCGCGGGACAAAAGTCCCGCGCCCGTTTTTGCATTATTTCTCTGAAGCATCTTCCCGGTGCTCGACCGAGCGGATGTTGCGTTCAAACTTGCTGCGCGCGCCCATGACTTCATGGCCGCAGCCCAGACAGCGGAGCTTAAAGTCCATGCCCGTGCGCAAAACGAGCCAGCGCTTATCCCCGCAGGGGTGTTCTTTTTTCATCGTCAGGATATCTCCGACGCGAATATCCATCGGCATAAGACGGTCCTCCCTACTTTTTGATCTGGTCCCAGTACGCCTTTGCGGTCTGTTCCAGCTTGTTGTCGCCGTATTTGTAATACCGTTTGTTGGCGATATCGTCCGGCAGATACTGCTGCTCGACCCAGTGACCGGGGTAGCTGTGGGGATATTTGTAGCCCTGTTCGCGTTTCATCTCGGTCGAGTCGGCATGCACATTTTGCAGCTCGCGCGGGAAACCCTTGCCCTTTCCGGCGCGGACGTCCGCGATCGCCGCGTCGATCGCCATGACGACGCTGTTGGACTTCGGCGCAGTCGCGAGAAAGACGCACGCCTCCGCCAGCGGCAGCCGCGCCTCGGGCAGACCGAGTTGCAGCGCCGAATCGACGCAGGCTTTGACGACCGGCACCGCCTGCGGATAGGCAAGCCCGATGTCCTCGCTTGCCGAACACAGGATGCGGCGGCAGGCTCCGGTCAGGTCGCCCGCCTCCAGCAGACGCGCGAGGTAGTGCAGCGCCGCGTCCGGGTCGCTGCCGCGCAGGGATTTCATCAGCGCCGAAAGGCAGTCGAAGTGCTCGTCGCCCTCCCGGTCGTAACGCATGGCGCTCTTTTGCGAGACCTGCCGCGCATCCTCCATCGTGAGCGGAACTGTCCCCGCGGCGCCTTTCGTCGCGGTGTAGAGAAGCTCAACGGCATTGATCGCCTTGCGGACGTCCCCGCCGCAGCTCTGCGCGATGTACGCCGTGACTCCGGACTCGGCCTCGATTTTTACGTGGTCGCGCGCCTCTAAAAAGGTGATCGCGCGCTGAACGGCCCGCTCGGCATCCTCTACGGGAACCGGCTTAAATTCAAAAATTGTTGAGCGCGACAAAATTGCGTTAAACACATAGAAATACGGGTTTTCTGTCGTCGCGGCGATGAGCGTGATCTTGCCGTTTTCGATAAATTCCAAAAGGGACTGCTGCTGCTTTTTATTGAAATATTGTATCTCATCGAGGTAGAGCAGCACACCCTCCGGGGCCATAAACGTACCGAGTTCGTCGATGATCGCCTTGATGTCCGCGATTCCGGCGGTGGTCGCGTTGAGCCGGCGCAGGGGGCGCTTCGTTTCGGCGGCGATGATGTTCGCGACTGTTGTTTTGCCGGTGCCCGAGGGGCCGTAGAAGATCATATTCGGGATCTGCTTTGATTCAACAATTCGTCGGAGCATCGAGTTTCCGCCGAGAATTTCCTGCTGACCGACAACTTCGTCGAGCGTCTGCGGACGCAGTTCGTCCGCGAGGGGTCTGTACATGACGGAGCTCCTTTCCATCACAAAAGCCGCCGGGAGACCGGCGGCTTTCTGTTTTGCTGATTTATGCAGCCGGTATTCAGTTTAAAAAAGATTATTCGTAAAGCGGGTGCTTCTTGCACAGCGCCGCAACGCGCGCATCGATGTTCTGCTTCTGTGCGTCAAAATCGCGGATGGCGAGATGGATGAGGTCTGCGACCTCGACCATGTCCTCCTCCGTGAAGCCTCGGGTCGTGACCGCCGCGGTGCCGAGACGCACGCCGCTCGTCTCCTTTGCGGAGAGCGGGTCGTTCGGGATCTTGTTTTTGTTGACGGTGATGTGGACCTCGTCGAGACGCGTTTCCAGCTCGCGGCCGGAGATGCCGGTGCCGCGCAGATCGAGGAGGCACAGGTGGTTGTCCGTGCCGCCGGAAACAAGCTTGAGGTCCTTCTTCAGAAGCGACTGCGCCAGAACGGAGCAGTTTTTGACAAGCTTTGTCTGGTATTCCTTGAAAGAGGGCTGGAGCGCTTCGCCGAAAGCGACGGCCTTGCCGGCGATGACATGCTCCAGCGGGCCGCCCTGACTGCCCGGGAAGATGGCGGAATTGATCTTCTTGGCAAGTGCTTCGTCGTTCGTGAGGATGACGCCGCCGCGCGGGCCGCGGAGGGTCTTGTGCGTCGTCGTCGTGACGACGTCCGCATAGCCGATCGGGGACGGGTGGAGTCCGGCGGCGACGAGGCCAGCGATGTGGGCCATATCGACCACGAGGTAGGCCCCGCTCTTGTGGGCAATGTCCGCAAAACGGGCGAAATCAATGATGCGCGGATAGGCGGAGGCGCCCGCAATGATCATCTTCGGCTTTGTCTCCATCGCCAGGCGTTCAACCTCGTCGTAGTCGATATAGCCGTTTTCGTCAACGCCGTAGGGGACGATGTTGTACTGCTTGCCGGAGAAATTCGCCTTGCAGCCGTGCGTGAGGTGGCCGCCGGCGTCCAGGTCCATGCCCATGACAGTATCGCCGGGTGCACAGAGGGCGAGATAGACGGCGTAGTTTGCCTGCGCGCCGGAGTGCGGCTGAACATTCGCAAACTGGCAGCCGAAGAGCTTCTTTGCGCGCTCGATCGCAATATTTTCGACCACATCGACATACTGGCAGCCGCCGTAGTAGCGCTTGCCGGGGTAGCCCTCGGCGTATTTGTTCGTCAGGACGCTGCCGACCGCTGCAAGCACTGCTTCGCTCACGATGTTTTCCGAGGCGATGAGTTCGATGTTCCCGCGCTGGCGATTGAGCTCCAGGGCCATTGCGTCCGCGACTTCCTTATCCTGCTTTGCGATCCGTTCGAGCTGCTGTTCCACCATCATGTATGCGTCCTCCGTTTATTTTATTTTCTGTTGAATATACAAAATTTAGCGCTTTATATTGGTATTATATCCGAAAGCATTTGTTCTGGCAACTGTTGAAATGTGAAAATTCTTTGCTTTTATCCAACGCGATGTTATACTATTAAACAGTATCGGCGAAAAGGGGTTTAGAAGATGCGAACGCCCGAGCAAGTCGCGGAGATCCTCCGCAGTTTAAAAGAAGAATATCCGCTCGCCGCCTGCACGCTTGCGTATGACAAGGCCTGGGAACTGCTTTTTGCGACCCGGCTTGCGGCCCAATGCACGGACGCGCGCGTCAACCAGATCACGCCCATCCTCTTCGCGCGCTACCCCACGCTCGAATCCATCGCGGGCGCAGATCTTTCGGAGCTTGAGGAGATCATCCGTCCCTGCGGCTTTTATCACACGAAGGCGAGGGACATCATTGCCTGCGCAAATGTACTGCTCGAGCGCCACGGCGGAGCCGTCCCGGACACGATGGAGGAACTGACCGCCCTGCCCGGCGTCGGGCGCAAGACCGCAAACCTTGTGCTGGGAGACGTCTTTGAAAAGCCCGCCGTCGTCGTCGATACGCACTGCATCCGCCTTTCCAACCGCATAGGCCTTGTCGACGACCTCAAGGACCCGGTAAAAATCGAAGCGGCGCTGCGAAAGATCTTACCGCCGGAGGACTCGAGCGATTTCTGCCACCGTCTAGTTCTGCACGGCCGCGCCGTCTGCACGGCTAAAAAGCCGGCGTGTGCGCGCTGCTGTGTGCGCCGCGTCTGCCAATTCTATGCCGGACAAAATGGGACATTCTAATATGTCCAAAGCGTAAAATTTCACTTTTTTCGCAAAAAGCACTTTTCTTATGGGCATATCTATATTAAAATACCTGCGAATGTGAATCTGTGTTATAATAGCCGTATGGCGGCTGTTATACGCGCATTTCGGCACAACGTACCGACGCACCGGATTTGCAGGCTGCGCCGTCGGAAACGGCAGCGGGCCGCAGTACGTTCATGCGCTGCCCCCGGCGCACGGACATCTTTGAAACGGAGACTTCAACAATGGAAAAAAAACCTGTTTATAAACGCGTTCTTCTGAAGATCAGCGGCGAGGCTCTCGCTGGCGATCAGGGGCGCGGACTCAATTTTGATGTGATCGACGAGGTCTGTCAGGCCATCAAAACCTGCACGGACATGGGCGTGCAGATGGGTGTTGTCGTCGGCGGCGGCAACTTCTGGCGCGGCGTCAAGGACGGCGGGGACCGCATGGAACGCACCCGCGCCGACCACATGGGTATGCTCGCAACAACGATGAACTCTCTCGCGCTGGCGGACGCGCTTGAGCAGGTGGGCGTTGCAGTCCGCGTGCAGACCGCCATCGAGATGCGCGCCATCGCAGAACCCTATATCCGCGGGCGAGCCATCCACCACCTTGAGCGCGGCCGGGTCGTCATCTTCGGCTGCGGCACCGGAAACCCCTTTTTCTCGACCGACACCGCCGCCGTGCTGCGCGCCGCCGAGATCGAGGCGGACGCGATACTCCTTGCCAAGAACGTCGACGGCGTCTATTCCGCCGACCCCAAGAAGGACCCGAACGCCGTCAAGTACGACGCCATCTCCTATGATGACGTCCTCGCCCAGCATCTCGCTGTCATGGATTCGACCGCGACATCGCTCTCGATGGACAACAAGATCCCCGTCATTCTCTTCGCCTTGAAGGATCCGCAGAACATCGTCCGCGTCGTTGAAGGCGAAAAGATCGGCACCATCGTTCAGTAAACCCCGTCCAAATCAAAAGACATTTACATTTTTCTTATAAACCAATCACACAAACGGAGGAAGACAACATGGCAGATTACATGCAGTTTACCGACAAAATGAGGAAGACCACAGAGATCCTCAGCACCCAGTTCGATTCCGTCCGCGCGGGTCGCGCGAACGCCGCCGTTCTTGATCAGATCCGCGTCGACTACTATGGCACGCCGACCCCCATCAACCAGATCGCTACCATTGCCACGCCCGACCCCCGCACGCTCGCCATCACGCCGTGGGACGGCGCTGCCCTCAAGCCCATTGAAAAGGCCATTCTGGAGTCCGATCTGGGCATCAACCCGCAGAACGACGGAAAGGTCATCCGCCTCGTCTTTCCGCAGCTTACGGAGGAGCGCCGCAAGGAGCTCATCAAGCTCGTGAAAAAATATGCGGAGGAGGCCAAAGTCGCCATCCGCAACATCCGCCGCGACGCAATGGAGTTTTATAAGGCGCAGAAGAAGAAGTCCGAGATCACAGAGGACGACCTCAAAGACATCGAAAAGGACATGCAGAAGTTCACGGATGACGCCATCAAGCAGATCGACGCCATCGCGGAAAAGAAAGAGAAGGAGCTTCTGGAGATCTGATGGGACTCTTCAAGAAAAAGAAGGTCGAGGCGGGGGAGGTTGATTTTTCAAATCTCCCCCGCCACATTGGCATTATTATGGACGGCAACGGCCGCTGGGCGCAAAAGCGCGGTCTGCCCCGCACAGCCGGTCACGCGCAGGGGGCCGAGAATTTCCGTTCCATCGTCTACTACTGCCGCGACATCGGCCTGCAATACCTGACGGTCTACGCCTTTTCGACGGAAAACTGGAAGCGCCCGCCGAACGAAGTCTCGGCCATCCTGGCGCTTTTGGAGAAATATCTCTATGAAGCGATCGACAGCATGGAGCGCGACCGCATCCGTATGGTCTTTTTCGGGGACCCCTCTCCCCTGTCCCCAAAACTCCAAAAGCTCATGGAAAAGACGGACGAGATCTCCGAACGCTTCGAAGGCTTTCAGGTAAATGTCTGTCTCAACTACGGGGGGCGGGACGAGATCCTGCGCGCGGCGAAAAAAAGCTGCGAAGCCTATGCCGCCGGCGATAAGAACGCCTTCTCGGAGGAGGCCTTTTCAGACCGTATGTGGTCGCACGGCATCCCGGATCCGGAGCTTATCATTCGTCCGGGCGGGGAAAAACGCACTTCCAATTTTCTTCTCTGGCAGGGGGCCTATTCGGAACTTTACTTCACAGACACGCTCTGGCCGGACTTTCATCCCGCTGACCTCGCGCAGGCCATCGCGTGGTATCAGCATCGCGACCGCCGTTTCGGCGGCATCTGAAAACTTTTCCTGGCATCTATCACACGCCGCGGTCCTCCGCGCCGTTTGAAAGGAAATGTGCAAATGAAAACCAGAACCATCGTCGGCGTTACCGCCATCCCGCTTTTTCTGCTGCTGATCTTTTTTGCCCCGCTCTGGGGCTACGCCATCGTCGTCGGCCTCATCTGCGGCGGCTGTTCGCGGGAGTTTCTGCGCTGCGTCGACCCGGAAATGCCTGTCCGCTTCAAGGTCTATGCGTTTGCCGTCGCCTTTGCGCTGCCGGTGCTGTATGTCTTTTTCCCGAGCCAGTACGTTCCGGCGGGCCTTTTGTTCCTGCTCGCGGTTCTGATGATCTTCGAACTTCTGACCTCGTTTAAAGACGACGTCGCCCGCGTGAAGGTCGAAACGATCTTGCAGGTGCTCTTCGCCGGCAGCGTTATGCCGATGCTGCTTTTATCGCTCGTTCGCATCGGCGTCTCAAACCCGGAGCACCGCGCGGTCTATGTGCTGCTGCCACTTCTCGCCGCCGCCGCGTGCGACACGGGCGCTTACTTTGTCGGCAGCTTTCGGGGAAAGACAAAAATTTTCCCGCACCTGTCCCCCAACAAGAGCTGGGAGGGCTGCGTCGGCGGTGTTTTGATCGCCATTGGCATGATGCTGCTGTACGCTTTCGTGCTCACGCGCTTCAAGCTTGAGCTTAGTTACCTCGCCTTCGCCGTGTATGGACTCGTCGGCGCGGTCGCCTGCGAATTCGGCGATCTCGCGTTTTCCGCCATTAAGCGGCAATACGGCGTCAAAGACTACGGCACGCTCATCCCCGGCCACGGCGGCATGCTCGACCGCTTCGACAGCATGCACTTCACCGCGCCGATGATCGAGCTGCTGGTCCTCCTGCTCCCCGCCATCAAATAATCGAAAGGCATTACCATGGTTTCTTCACTTTCCGTTCTCGGCTCTACCGGCAGCGTCGGCACGCAGACGCTTGACGTTGCCGAACGGCTGGGAATCCCCGTAAAAGCGATCTCCGGCAACAAAAACGTGAAATTGCTCGCCGAGCAGGCGCGCCGCTTCCACCCGGACTTTGTCTGCGCATACGACGAGACTTCGGCGGAGGAACTCAAGCTGCTACTTGCGGACACGGACATTCGCGTCGGCAGCGGTATGTCCGCGCTCACGGACTGCGCCGCCGGATATGGCGAGTGCGTCGTAACGGCGGTGTCCGGATCCGTCGGGCTCACACCGACGCTTGCGGCAATCGACGAGAAAAAGCGCATCGCGCTCGCGAACAAGGAAACGCTCGTCTGTGCGGGCAGCCTTGTCATGTCCCGCGCAAAAGAGACCGGCAGCGAGATCGTCCCGGTGGACAGCGAGCACTCAGCCATCTTTCAGTGTCTGGAGGCACAGGGGAAAACGCGCGCGCTGCGAAAGATATTGCTCACCGGCTCCGGCGGTCCGTTCCGCGGCAGGCAGCGCGCGGAACTTGCGTCTGTCA
Source organism: Oscillospiraceae bacterium (assembly GCA_050943775.1). GTDB lineage: Bacteria > Bacillota > Clostridia > Oscillospirales > Oscillospiraceae > UBA2658. Next base: position 10,750 of record JBMNPV010000013.1, on the reverse strand, counting down.
CGCCCTCGCAGGCGGTGGCGCACCCGAACTGGAACATGGGCGCAAAAATCAGCGTGGACAGCGCGACACTGATGAATAAAGGACTTGAATTCATTGAGGCGATGCATCTTTTCTCTGTGACGCCGGACGATATTCAGGTCATTATCCACCCGGAGAGCGTCATACACTCGATGGTAGAGTTCAATGACGGCTGCGTCCTTGCGCAGCTCGGCATTCCTGACATGCGCCTCCCCATTCAATATGCGCTCACCTACCCCTCGCGCGAAGCGGCTCCCGCGCCGGGGCCGGATTTTCCGGCCATCGGAACGCTCAGCTTTTATGAGCCGGACCTCCAGAACGCGCCCTGTCTCGCACTCGCGATGGACTGCGCGCGCCGGGGAGGCACCGCGCCCGCCGTTTTGAGCGCGGCAAACGAAGAAGCCGTTGCCCTGTTTCTCCGCGAAAAGCTCGGCTTCAACCAAATCTATGACGCGGTCGCCGCCGCCGTTGACGCGCTTGCGGCGGGCGGAGAAGTAACGCTCGACGCTCTGCGCGAAGCGGACGCCGCGGCGCGCCGCTACGTTACGGAGCACTGGAACTGACAGGTCCCGGCCACCCGGGACGAGAGGTTTTTTCTATGTATATCATTCTTGCAATATTGATCTTCGCGTTCCTCATTGTGACGCATGAGCTTGGCCACTTTCTCACGGCGAAGGCTTTCAAGGTCCGCGTCGATGAGTTCTCTGTCGGCATGGGGCCTGCCATCTGCAAGAAGCAAAAGGGCGAGACCCTTTACGCCCTGCGCTGGATACCGATTGGCGGCTACTGCGCGATGGGGGAGGACGACGGCGAATCCGAAGACCCGCACGCCTTCGTAAATCAAGTCTGGTGGAAACGTTTTCTCGTCCTGCTTTGCGGCGCGGCCATGAACTTTCTGACCGGCCTCATTATCCTCGCGTTTATCGTGCCGCAGTCGGCGGCTTTCACCGCGCCGGTCATCACGCGCTTTTTTGAAGGCTGCCCCTACGAGAGCGCGGACGGCTTTCAGCAAAACGACGAGCTCTACAAGATCGACGGTCACCGCGTCTATTTCTCGAGCGACATTTCGATGCTTCTTTCGACCTCCGGCGCTGAAACGCACGACTTCGTCGTTTTGCGCGACGGGAAAAAAGTCTCGCTCAAGGACTATAAGTTTGTTCCCGTGGACTACCTAGAGGACGGCAAGCCCGTCCAGAAATACGGGCTTTACTTCGGCGTCAAGGAAACGGACTTTTTCTCGAATGTCCGCAACACGTGGTACGCCTCCCTCGACTTTGTCCGTATGGTGTGGATGGGTCTATCGCAGCTCGTCACAGGCCAGGTCGGCGTCAAGGAGCTATCCGGCCCGGTCGGCATCGTGCAGATCATGAACGACGTCGGCGAGGAGTCCGCGACCCGGGCAGACGCGCTGTATTCTCTCGCCTACCTCACCGCCTTTATCGCGGTGAACCTCGCGGTGATGAACCTTCTGCCGCTCCCGGCCCTCGACGGCGGGCGACTCTTCTTCTTACTGATCACGGCCTTTGTTGCGTGGGCCTTCAAAAAACAGCTGGACCCGAAATATGAGGGCTATGTCCACACGGCGGGCTTCGTGCTGCTGCTGGGACTGATGGCCGTTGTCATGTATAACGACATCGCCAAAATCATTGCGGGCTGACGCCCGAGATCACAGGCAAAGATCACACGCTGCAAGAGCCCGCGCGGGCTCTTGCAGCGCTTGTGCACCCGGCATTCGCTGCCGAAAGGAAACACCATGAAACGAGAAGAAACGAAAGTCCTTCACGTCGGCCCCATCGCGGTCGGCGGCGACGCGCCCGTCTCTGTGCAGTCCATGTGCAGCACGAAGACCTCGGATGTCGAAGCCACCCTCGCGCAGATCGCTGCGCTGGAAGCGGCAGGCTGCGACATCGTGCGTCTCGCCGTACCGGATGCGGCGGCGGCGAAGGCCCTGCCCGCCATCCGGCGCGGAACAAAGCTGCCGCTCGTGGCGGACATTCATTTTGACTATAAGCTTGCACTCGCGGCGGCGGACGCGGGCTTTGACGCCATCCGCATCAACCCCGGCAACATCGGCTCAAACGAAAACGTCCGCGCCGTGGCGGACGCCTGCCGTCAAAACGGCGTTCCCATCCGCGTCGGCGTCAATTCCGGCAGTATCCCGAAGGACTTACTTGAAAAATACGGCGCGACGCCGGAGGCCCTCGTGCAGTCCGCGCTGCGGCACATACATATTTTGGAGGAACTGGATTTTGGCGACATCTGCGTTTCGCTGAAGTCCTCGTCCGTCCCCTACACAGTCGCTGCCTACCGCCGCATGGCGGAGGCGGTCTCCTATCCCCTGCACCTCGGCGTGACCGAGACCGGAACGCCCTACATGGGCGTCATCAAGTCTGCCGCCGGCATCGGCGCGCTGCTTTTAGACGGAATCGGCTCGACCATCCGCGTCTCGCTGACAGCCGAACCCGTTGAAGAAGTAAAAGCCGGTATCGCGCTTTTGAAAGCGGTCGGCCTGCGGCGCGATGGCGTAAATATCATCTCCTGCCCGACCTGCGGGCGGACGAGCATCGACCTCATTTCGCTTGCGAACGAGGTCGAACGGCGGCTTTCCCCTGTGAAACAGCCCCTGACCGTCGCCGTTATGGGCTGCATCGTCAACGGCCCGGGCGAGGCGCGCGAAGCCGACTACGGCGTTGCCGGAGGCTGCGGCGAGGGCATCGTATTCAGAAAAGGAGAGATCGTGGCGAAGGTCCCGGAGGCGGCTCTGGCCGACGCGCTCTGCGATCTCATTGCAACGGAAGAAGGAGCAGAAATCTCAAAATGAGCGAAGATAAAATTCCATTCCTAAAGATGTTTCCCTTCTGCGAGGACTGCCGCGACCTGTGCGGCGGTCTTGCGGAAGCTCTGGTCGTATCCGCGACCGTCAATAAAGAAAAAGCGTCCATGTCCATCGACGCGGAATTCCGCCGCCCGACCATCGCCGCCGAGCGGCACACCATCGAGGGCCGCATCGCCGCGCAGTACGGGCTCTCCAGCGTCGTCATAAACGACAAGAGCGAGCGTCCCGTGTCCGTGAAGCCAAAGAAAAAATCCGCCGCTCCCGCCGACGCGGCAAAGCCGAAGGAGGACCCCGTCCCGGGCGACCTTCTCTACGGCAAGGGCATCCGCGGCGAGATCGTCAAGATGAGCGAGCTGAGCGCCGATTCCGGCCCCGTCGTCGTGCGCGGCGAGGTCTATATGGTCGAAAACCGCGACATCCCGAAAACCGGCGCGTGGGTCCTCTGCATCGAGATGACCGACTACACCGGCTCCATCCGCGTGACCGGCTATTTCAAAAGGCCGGAAGACAAGGAGGCCCTTTCGCAGATCAAAAAAGGCATGTACATCACGGTTTACGGCATCTGTGCCTACAACCGCTATGACGAGGACATCGTCATCGAGCCCAAGAGCATCCAACTCGCGCAAAAGCCGACGCGCAAGGACAAGGCCCCGGAGGGGGAAAAACGCGTCGAGCTTCACCTCCACTCCCGCTATTCCACGCTCGACGCCCTCACGGACCCGACGGACGCGGTCAAGCGCGCGGCGAAGTGGGGTCACAAGGCCATTGCCATCACGGACCACGGCGTCGCGCAGGCTTTCCCGGAAATGTGGCACGCGGGGGACAAGGCCGGCGTCAAGATCATCTACGGCGTCGAAGGCTACTATATCAACGACGTCGATGACAAGCTGGTCTTTTACGGCGAGCCGAACGGCCCGCTCGATCAGGAGTTCTGCGCGTTCGACACGGAGACGACCGGCCTTTCCGCAAACGACGACCGCCTGACCGAAATCGGCGCGGTCATCATCAAAAACGGCGAAGTCCTCTCGCGCTTTCAAACTTTTGTGAACCCGGAGCGGCACATCCCGCCCGACATCACCGAGCTGACCGGCATCACGGACCGCGACGTCTTTGACGCGCCTTCCGAGGGTGAAGCCCTGCGCAAATTTCTCGAATACGCCGGGGACCGTCCGCTCGTCGCGCACAACGCGGAATTTGATATCGGCTTTCTGCACGCGACGGCGCGCCGCTGCGGGATCGCCTTTGATCCCGTCTTTTTCGACACGCTGACGCTCTCGCAGGCGCTTCTGCCGGACATGAAGCGCTTTAAGCTCGACCTTGTGACCGATCGGCTCGGCCTGCCGACCTTCAACCACCACCGTGCGGACGACGACGCTCTCGCCTGCGGCCGCATCATGGCAAAGCTTCTGGACATACTCGCGGAGCGCGGCATCACACAGCAGAGCGAGATCGAAGCCTACACCCGCGCCGAGCGCAACGCACACCCGCGTTCGCAGCGCTTAAAGCACATCATCCTTCTCGTCCGCAACAAGGTCGGTCTCAAGAACCTCTATGAGATCATCTCAAAATCCCACCTGGAGCACTTCAAGAAAAACCCGATCGTGCCAAAGAGCCTGCTTTTGCAATACCGCGAGGGCCTTCTCGTCGGCTCCGCCTGCGAGGCGGGCGAGGTGTTCGACGCCGTCGTCCGCAAAAAGAGCGACGAGGAGCTCGCGCGCCTGTGCGCCCTTTACGACTATCTTGAGATTCAGCCGCTCTGCAACAACGCCTTCCTGCTTGAAAACGGCTCTGCAAAAGACGAGGAGGATCTGCGGGACTTCAACCGCCGCATTGTTGAACTGGGCGAAAAATTCGAAAAACCCGTCGTTGCGACCGGCGACGTCCACTTTTTGGACCCGGAACAGGAAATCTACCGCCGCATTCTCCTTGCGGGCCGCGGCTTTCAGGACGCCGACCGCCCCATGCCGCTCTACCTCAAAACGACCGACGAAATGCTTGACGAATTTGCCTATCTGGGCGAAGACAAGTGCCGCGAGGTCGTCGTGACGAACCCGAACGCCATCGCGGACGCATGTGAACCGATCGTTCTGCTCCCGAAAGACCTATACCCGCCGAAGATCGAAAATTCCGCCGAGGAGCTCAAAGCCCTTGTTTACGGCAGGATGCACGAGCTGTACGGCGACAATCCCGACCCGCGCATCATAAAGCGGATCGAGGAAGAGTTCTATGGCGACAACCCGCCGGACGAAAACGGCAACATCGACCCGGAGAAAAAATCCGGCATCCTCGGCCGCGGCTACGACGTCATCTATATGACCGCTCAAAAACTCGTTAAGGACTCGAACGACCACGGCTACCTTGTCGGCTCGCGAGGCAGCGTCGGCTCTTCGCTCGTCGCGTACATGGCCGGCATCACGGAGGTCAACGCCCTGCCGCCGCACTACCTCTGCCCGAACTGCAAGCACTGCGAGTTCGTCGAGAGTACGGAATACGGCTGCGGCGCGGATATGCCTGACAAAGACTGTCCGGACTGCGGCACGAAGATGAAAAAAGAGGGCTTTAACATCCCGTTTGAGACCTTTTTGGGCTTCGGCGGCGACAAGGTCCCCGACATCGACCTCAACTTCTCGGGTGAATATCAGAGCCGTGCGCACCAGTACACGCGCGAGCTCTTCGGCCGGGACCACGTTTTCAAAGCCGGCACCATCGGCACGCTCGCCGAAAAGACGGCCTACGGCTACGTCAAAAATTATCTCAATGAGCGCGGCCTTGTCGTCACCAAGGCGGAGGAAAACCGGCTCGCGCTGGGCTGCGTCGGCGTCAAGCGCACGACGGGCCAGCACCCCGGCGGCCTCGTTGTCATCCCGCAGGACATGGACGTGACGGACTTCTGCCCCGTTCAGCACCCGGCGGACGACCCGGACAGCGACATCATCACGACGCACTTTGAATACCACAGCATGGAGGATAACCTCCTCAAGCTCGACGAGTTGGGCCACGATGACCCGACCATGATCCGAATGCTCGAGGACGCGACCGGCGTGGACGCGCGGCAGATCCCCCTCGACGATCCCGAAACCATGAGCATTTTCAAATCACCGAAAGTACTGGGTCTGCCGGAAGACGACCCCATCATCGGCAAGACCGGCACCATCGGAATTCCAGAGTTTGGCACGAACTTCACCCGCCAGATGCTCGTCGACACCCAGCCGGACAAGTTTGCGACGCTTGTGCGCCTTTCCGGATTTTCCCACGGCACCGATGTCTGGAACGGCAACATTCACGATCTCGTCGTCAACAAGGTCGCGGACGTCAACGAATGCGTCGGCTGCCGGGACGATATCATGATCTACCTCATGGACAAGGGCATTGAGCCGAAGCGCGCCTTCAAGTTCATGGAGGCCGTCCGAAAAAACTTCATCCGCAAGGGAAAGCCCTGGCCGGAGGGCATTGTCGAGGAAATGCAGGAGCACGGCGTTCCGGACTGGTACATCGAGTCCTGCCGCAAGATCCAGTACCTCTTCCCGAAGGCCCACGCCGTCGCCTATGTCACCATGGCATTCCGCATTGCGTACTTCAAGGTCCATTACCCGCTTGCTTACTACAGCTGCTACTTCTACCGCCGCAGTCAGAAGGATGCTTTCGATGCGGCGCTGATGACGCGCGGCATCGAGCCGGTGCGACGCAGGATCCGCGAGATCAACGAGGACCCAAAGCCCTCCGCCAAGGATTCCGACACGCTCACAACGCTCGAGGCCGTTTACGAATTTTACATGCGCGGCTTTTCCTTTGCAAAAATGGACATTTACAAGTCCCACGCGATCAAGTTCGAGATCGAGGGTAACACGCTCATCCCGCCTTTTGTCGCAATCGCCGGTCTCGGTGAGACGGCGGCAAACGACCTTATGGCGGCCCGCGAGAGCAAACATCACTTCATTTCCATCGAGGAGCTCTCCGCCGCCTGCCCGAAGGTCAGTACGGCGCATCTCCAGCAGCTCAGAGAGCTTGGCGCGCTCGGCGATATGCCGGAAACGAGCCAGATGAGTCTTTTCTAAAAAAAGAAGCGGCCAAAGCCGCTTCTTTTTTTATGTTTTTATAGTGCTTTCACCGCATCCTCCAGACGCTTCATCGCTTCTTCCAGCATCACGCGGGGGCAGGCGATGTTTATGCGCTGAAAGCCCTCGCCGCCTTTTCCAAACAGCCTGCCGTCGTCCAGCCAGAGTCCGGCCTTGCAATAGATAAAGTCGTCGAGTTCTTTCGGCTGCATCCCGAGTGCCCGGCAGTCAAGCCACAGAAGATAGGTCCCCTCCGGCTCCACCAGTTTGATCTGCGGGATGTGTTCCGCGAGATATTCGCGTACATAGGCGATATTGTTCTCAAGATAATCTTTGAGCTCTTCGAGCCACTCCCCGCCCTTTTCATAGGCCGCCTGACAGGAGACAACGCCCAGAATATTCGGCTCACCGTAACCCGTATGGCCCACTTCGCGCTTGAACGCCTCCCGCATCTCCTCATTCGAGATGAAGATATTCGAAATTTGCAGTCCCGCGAGATTGAAGGTCTTACTCGGTGCGGTGCAGGTGATCGTGTTGTCCGCAAAAGCGGGACTGATGGAGGCAAAGACCGTGTGCCGGTGGCCCGGGCGGACAAAATCCGCATGGATCTCATCCGCGACGACCTTTACGCCGTGGCGCAGGCAGATCTCGCCCATGCGAGTGAGCTCCTCCCGCGTCCAAACGCGGCCCACCGGGTTGTGCGGACTGCAAAGAATGAACGCGCGGACGCCCTCCTCCTCGATCTTGCGCTCAAAATCCTCATAATCAACGCGGTATCGTCCGTTTTCATAGACAAGCTCGCTCACCGCAACGCGCCGCCCGTTGTCACGGATCGCGCGCGCAAACGGGTAATAGACCGGCTCCTGAAGCAAAACTGCGTCGTTTTCCCGCGTCAGCGCGCGGAGGGCATTGTAGACCGCGAACACGACGCCCGGCGTCTTGACCAGCCACTCGCGCTGCAGCTTCCAGTCAAAACGTTCCGCATACCACTTTCGCAGCGGGGCAAAATAGGTCTCGCCCGTCAGATCACCGTAGCCGTAAATTCCGTGCGCAACGCGCTCCTGCAGCGCGGCGACTACCTCGGGCGGCGCCGGAAAGTCCATATCCGCCACCCAGAGCGGCAACAGCTCGCCATGCGCGCCCGTGAGCCCCGCGTACTTTGCGGCGTCTGTTCCATAGCGCGAGACCGGCGTATCAAAATCGTATTTCATTGCTCGTCCTCCATGTTTGCGATCGTGATTTCGCCCGCAAAATTGGTTGCAAAAATTTTTCGGATCTCTTCCATATCCTGTGTCTGGCCCAGCGCCCACATCAGCTTTGTGACGGCCGCCTCTGTAGTCATGTCCAGACTCGGAATGGCGCCGGTCGCGAGCACGCGCCGACCCACTTCATAGAGCGAAAAATCGCTCTGCTCATAGAGACACTGACTGCACAGCACAACGGCAACGCCGCTTTGGACCAGCCTGTGGATCGGCGCTGACAGATCGCGCCGCAGATAGTGCAGTCCGCCTGCGCCGAAGGTCTCGAGCACGACGCCGCGATAGCCCATCTCCGCAAGCTTGTCGAGTATGGCGGGGTTCGTGCCGGGAATGAGTTTTAAGAGGAAAACCTCCGTTGAGAGTGCGTCTTTCAAAACACAGCCGCCGGGTTTCGGCTTCACGCGTTCGGCGAGCAGGCGAACGCCGTCGGCAAAGAACTCGCCGCGGTTGGAACTGTTGACGCTCTCAAACGCGTCAAAGCCCATCGTCCGCACCTTGACCGCACGGCAGCCGTACATGAGCTTGTGGTTAAACGCGATCGTCACACCGACAACATTATGGTCAATGGCGGCAAGCGCCGTGGCAAGGTTGCTCTGCGCGTCCGAAAGCGGAGACTCGATCGGGATCTGCGAGCCTGTGAAGACGACCGGCTTGTCAAGATTCTGGATCATAAAGGCAAGCATCGAGGCCGTGTAGGCCATGGTGTCCGTTCCGTGTGTGATCACAATGCCGTCATAATCCGGGAGCGCAGCATAAACCGCGCGCGCAATGCTCTGCCATTCCTCCGGCTGGATATTGGACGAGTCCAGATTCAATATGACCCGGTAGGTCAGGTCGTAGTATTTTCCAAAGGCGTCCAGCGCGCCCAGAAGCGCCGGCGGCGCGGATTGCGGAGCCATCCCCTCTGTTCCGGACTGGCAGGCGATCGTGCCGCCTGTGGCGAGAATCAGAACTTTTTTCATTGTGCGCTATCCTCCTGCCGGACCTCCGGCTCAGACGTTTCAGTTGTTCCCAATATTATACCATTTCACTGGGGAAATATCAATAAAAAGCTGACAGCGTATTTATAACAAACCACAAATCGTATGAATCCGGGTCGATTTTTCCAGTTTCCCCCGTTTTTATGTTTCAAAGATTCGAATATCGTGTAATAACCATTATACAAAGCATAGATCGTCCGGCAGACGTCCCTACCCGGCCATGTGCCGTCATCATCTAAGCCCATCGGCCAATTCGTACGTTTCGTCCGTTGGAAAAAATCTAGATCAGAAGAAAAGGGGTGCTTGGAAATGCTTAAAGCGAAAGATAAAGAGAAGAAACCGCTGGCATTAAAACACGTTATCGCAAGACCTGTCTGTTGGATGGTCACATCGGCCGTCGTAATCACCGGTATCATTGCAAGTCTGCTCTGCTACAACAGCACAAATAACTGTCTGGCAGTCTCTATGTCGGAGACTGCCGAACTTGCCGAACAGCATGTATCAAGTGAGCTGGCAAAGGTCACAGTTCCGCTTTCGGTCCTGACCGAAACGGAATCCGTCTACTCAACAGAGATCCCTCCTGCCGAGAAAGCCGCCGCCCTCAGCCAAAAGGTCAAGGAATACGGCTGTCTGAGCGCCGCTTTCGTATCACCGAACGGCATTGACGAGGGTTCTGGCAAGGACCACTCACAGAAGGATTACTTCCAGGCGGCCGCCGCCGGCAGCAGCTATGTCTCCTCGCCATTCACGAATGATTCGGGCGAACTCGTTTTGATGTTTTCCGCGCCGGTCTGGGCAAACGGCGTCAAGAACTCCTCTCTTGTCGGCGTGCTGTGCGTTGAACTTCCGCAGAGCATTCTCAACGACATCGTTTCAGATCTCAAGATCGGCGAGCACGGCTCCTCCTACATCATCGATAAGGACGGCTACACCATCGCCGACCCGGATGTTCAGCTCGTAAAAGACAAGGAGAACATTGAGGAAGCCGCAAAGAGCGACCCGGGCAGCGCTTCTCTCGCCAAGCTTCACGCCAAAGTCCGCGCGGGCGAGACCGGCAAGGGGTCCTACAAATACAAGGGCGTAAGCAAAACACTCTATTATGCGCCCATCGCCGGCAGCAACGGCTGGAGCGTCTGTCTCCTGACGGCGAACAAAGACTTCTTAAGCGGAGTCACAACGACGATCTATACCATGATCGGCGTGTACGTTTTCTCCCTGCTTCTCAGCCTGTTTCTCTCCTACTTCATCTCAGACAGACTTACCGCTCCGCTGTTCAAAATTCAAAATCGTCTGTCCGCTTTTGCAGAGGGCGACATTGGCTCTTCGCTCGAGGAGTTCGACATCAGGGCCCTGGAATACTACAATCTGCGAAACTCCATCGCGCAGACGCTTGAAAACACGCGCGCCGTCATAAGCGACATCAACTACACGCTCGGCCGTTTCGCGAAGGGCGACCTCAGCGCAAAGCCGCAAACGCCAGATATGTTCATCGGCGACTATGCGCCGATACTCGAGAGCGTATTGCGTCTGCGTAGCGATTTGAGCGAGTCCATCCGGGAAATCGCAAGCGTTGCCGATCAGGTCTCCGCAGGGTCCGCACAG
>JBMNPV010000012.1:0-43434 GCA_050943775.1 Oscillospiraceae bacterium | reverse complement strand
GCCGCCTCTCCGACCGCAAACCACTTCTGTCCGAGCGGGAAGTCCTCCCATGAGCTGCAGCGGATCTTCCAGCGCATTTTCCCGGCAATGTCGTAGGTCGAAAGGCCGGGATTGTTGCGGACGACCTTCAGACAGCGGGCAAGCCGTTTTTCGTGATGGCTGAGCAGCGCCGCAACACGCGCGTGGAAATTTCCCGTCTCGCGGTGTCCGGGCAGCGCGAGCGCCACATCATAGCTGTCGATCATGCGCAGACTGCGGAGATAATCGCCGAGCGAGTCGGAAACGCCTGTCCATGTCGTAATGTTCGGCGAGATGTCAAACAGAACGTGGTCGCCGGTAAACATGACTTTTTGCTCCTCCATCCAGAAGCACATATGCGCGGGTGTGTGACCCGGCGTGCAGACGGCGCGGAGCGTATAGCCGCCGCAGGTAAATGTATCACCGTCGTCGATGGGCAAATAGTCCTGAAAGGTTTTGGACGGCGCCATGCTGCGTCCGGGCGAGCGGCTGAAGGCCTTTTCCACCGTATCGCGCGGAAAACCGAAGCGCACCATACGCTCGCCGCTGGCAACCCAGTCCTTTTCGCTCGACTCGCGCATCAGCCATGGCCTGTCTCCCCGACTGATATATACCCGCGTCCCGTCTTTGACAAGGTCGGGCGCAAGGCCGCAGTGGTCGGCGTGCAGGTGTGTGAGCAAAAGGTCCGTACGGCCCATGTCAACGTCAAGTTCCGCAAGCTGGTTCGTCAGGCTCTCCAGACATTCGGGGCGGCGAAAGCCTGTGTCGATCAAAAGGTCACGGTCCCCGCCCTTGATGAGGTAGCTGTTGAGAAGCTTCAGCGGGCTGTCGGGAAGCTCGACGGGGAGCCGGTAAAGATTTGGGAATAATTCCTGGGGCATATTGATTTCCTCCGAATTGATTTCTGCCGCGTTTAAGCGGCCACAGTGTTCAGGAAACGGGCCAGAATTGCAGCGACCTCACTGCGCTTGGCTGTCGCCTGCGGTGCGAGTGTCGTGCTCGTCCGACCGCTGATGAGACCTTTCGACACGGCCCATGTCACAGCTTCCTTCGCATAAGCGGAAACGCGGCCGCGGTCCGTATAGCCTGAGAGCGCCGAATTGTTGTAGGAGCCGGCCAGACCGTAGGCCTGCGCGTAGCGGTAAAGAAAGACCGCCATCTGCTCGCGCGTCACATCGGTGTCCGGGGCAAAGCGTCCGTTGCCCACGCCGGTAACGATCTTTGCCGACGCTCCCCAGTTGCAAGCCTGCGCATACCACGCGCCGTCAGGCACATCGGAAAAAGTGTTTGCAAAGCCGCTCACATCATCTCCGCTCATGCGCGAGAGCACCGTCACGAACATCGCGCGGGACATGTTCGTTTCCGGCTCGAAGCTCGTCGCTGTCACGCCGGAAAAGAGCTTTGCCGTCACGCAGTAACGAATGCTCTGCTCGGCCCAGTGGCCCTTAACGTCAGGGAAGGTATTGCCGATATCCGAAAAATCATAGGCTTCCATTACGTCGACCATGCTGAGCATATTGAGACTGCCCCAGCCATAGGAGGTGTCGTAACCCGCGATGCCGCGGTCCACGACGGAGGCGCGCAGGATCGTTTCAAAGTCAAGATACGTCGCCTCGGGAGCATACTGCTTGAGAATTGCCGCCGCCGACGCGACATGCGGCGAGGCAAACGAGGTCCCGCTCCCCTTTGCGTAGCGGTCATTGTGGAGGTAGCTCGGCCCATAAATGTCTTCGCCGGGAGCCGTGACATAGACGGAGGCGTTTTTCTGCGAGAAGCTTGATACGCTCCCGTCCGAATCCACAGAACCGACGCCGATAACGCAGTCGTAAGCGGCGGGATAGTTGTAAGCGGATGTTCCGTTATTGCCGACTGCCGAAACGACAATGACGCCCTTGTTCGCAGCATATTCCACCGCATTCTTCACAGCGGCGGCGGGTTCTGACATACCGAGGCTGAGATTGATGACCTCACAGTCATAGTCATCCACAGCGGCGTAAATTGCCTTGACAATGTAAGAGGAATAGGTCTCCTCCCTCTTTCCAAAGCATTTGACAGGCACCAGCGTCACATCCGGCGTAAGTCCGGCAAATCCGATGCCGTTATCCTTCGTTTCGGCGATCACGCCGCAGACAAGGCTTCCGTGGCCGTTTTCATCGGTCACATCATGGGAGCCGTTGAGGGCATTGTAGCCCTTGTCGAACTTCGTTCCCGCAAAATCCTCATGCATGGAGTTGACGCCGCTGTCGATCACGCCGACGCGCACGCCCTTGCCTGTGTATCCTCTGTCCCAGACCTCCGGCATATTCAGCTCCGGAATGGTCCACTCGCTCTCAATATATTCATCATTCGGCAGTGCAAGCAGATGGACCTTATAGTCCGGTTCAACGCTTTCAACGCGGCTGCCGAGGGCTTCGACCTCCTCAAGCGATCGGGCGCGATAAAGGCTCTGTGACGCTCGGATCTCCTCAAGCCCCGGAACAGACTGCAAAACGGCCTGCCCCGCCTCCGATTCTTTCAGCCGGACGATGTAGGCATCTGCCGGTGCGCTGTCTGCCGCGCTCGCCGGCGTGAAGCCGGGCAGCAAGGAAAAGAGCAGGGCAAAGACGAGCAGGATGGAAATCTTTTTCTTTTTGTTCATATCCCGTTCCCCGCCCGATTATACGTTTCTGGCAGACAAAAAGTCCTTCATATACCGAATTTGCGCCTCGACGCTCTCCTTCGCGGGACCGCCGGGGACTTTTCTTGCCGCAACGCAGGCGGAAAGGTCGATCGCGGCATAAACATCCTCGTCAAAAACGGGCGAAAGCTTTTTATATTCCTCGATCGGCAGGCTCTCGAGCGTCTCCCCTGTCTCCACACAGTGGTTGACAAGCCGGCCGACAAGCGTGTAGGCGTCGCGGAAGGGCAGGCCCTTTCGCGTGAGGTAATCCGCGCAGTCGGTCGCGTTAATGAAACCTTTTTGTGCGGCTTTACGCATATTTTCGGGGTACAGGCGCATAGAATGGAGCATAGCGGTAAAAACAGGCAGACATTTTTTGACCGTGTCCACCGCGTCGAAAACCGGCTCCTTATCCTCCTGCATGTCCTTGTTGTAGGCTAGCGGCAGCGCCTTCATAACCGTCAAAATTGCGATCAAGTCACCGTACACCCGGCCGGTCTTGCCGCGGACGAGCTCGGCAATGTCCGGGTTTTTCTTCTGCGGCATGATGGACGAGCCGGTCGCAAACGCGTCGTCCAGCTCGATGAATTTGAACTCCCATGAACACCACAGGCAGATCTCCTCCGAAAAGCGGGACAGGTGCATCATCAGGATGGACAGGTCGCTTTCCAGTTCGATCACGAAGTCGCGGTCCGAAACGCTGTCGAGACTGTTCTGCGTGATGCGTGCAAAGCCGAGGGCCGCCGCTGTCGCCTCGCGGTCGATCGGATATGTCGTGGTTGTAAGCGCGCCGCAGCCAAGCGGGCACTCGTCCATGCGCGCAAGGCAGTCCTCAAGCCGGGTCACATCACGGCGCAGCATGTTCGCATAGGCAAGCATGTAGTGGGCAAAGGTCGTCGGCTGTGCACGCTGAAGATGCGTATAGGCCGGCATGACCGTTTCCGTATTCTCCTCGGCGATGGAGATGATCTCTTCGATGAGCGCGAGGACCATATTGCGGATCTCCGCGATCTCGGATTTTAAATAGAGGCGCACATCCACCGCGACCTGATCGTTGCGGCTGCGGCCCGTGTGCAGGCGCTTGCCCGCGTCCCCGATGCGGCGCGTGAGCTCGCCCTCAATCGCCATGTGGACATCCTCTACTTCGTTGCCGAAGCGGAGCTTCCCGGCCTCGATGTCCGCAAGGATGCCCTTGAGGCCTTCGGCAATATCGTCCGCGTCCTTCTGCGAGATGATGCCCTGCTTTGCAAGCATGGCAGAGTGCGCAAGGCTGCCGGCGATGTCCTGCCGGTACATACGGAAGTCAAAGCCGATGCTGGCGTTGAGCTCATCCGTGAGCGCGTCTGTGTTTTTGTCAAATCTTCCTGACCAGAGCTTCATATGTTTGTTCCCTTTCAAAAGTGGTATTTTGTCTTTTTAAAACAGCGGCGCAAAAAGCCGCAGGATGGCGTCACAGAACGCGCCGACCAGCGCGCCGAGCTTCGTTTTGTGCCCCTCTCCCATTTGCACCTCACGCGAAACGGCAAAGGTCTCCTCGGCATCCCGCCGGAGCGCCGTCACAGCCGGACAGCCGTACATCGCAACGCCGCATTCAAAGTGGAGATACAGGCTTCGGTAGTCCATGTTGATTGTTCCGACGACCGCGATCTCGTCGTCTGAAACATAGCTTTTGGCGTGGATAAAGCCGGGGGTGTATTCATAAATGCGCACACCGGCCTTCAAAAGCGGCTCAAAGTAGGAGCGTGAAAGCTGATAGGCAAGCTTCTTGTCCGGAATACCCGGCAGCACCATCCGAACATCGACGCCGCGCTTTGCCGCCGCGATGAGCGCGAGGTTCATCTCATCGCTGATGGCAAGGTAGGGCGTGAAAATGTAAACATAGTCCTTAGCCTGTGCAAGAATATCCAGATAGACGTTTGAGGAAAGTGTTTCCCCATCGAGCGGCGAGTCGCTGAAAGGCTGGACAAAGCCGCGCGCTTCGGGGAACGGTTCCGGAACATAGAAATCCGTAAAGTCCTCGTCCTCCGGGTTGTAGGCGTTCCAGAGTTCGAGAAACATATTCGTAAAGCTCCAGACCGCCTTGCCCTTGACCATTACGCCGGTGTCTTTCCATTTTCCGAAACGGACACGGCGGTTGATGTATTCATCCGAGAGATTGATGCCGCCGGTAAAAGCCGTTTTCCCGTCGATGACCATGATTTTTCGGTGGTCGCGGTTATTCATAACGGCGGAAATGATGGGGATGAAGGGATTAAAGACAAGGCAGCGGACGCCGCGTTTTTCAAGCTTTCTTGCGTAATTCGCGGGAATGTGGATGAGACAGCCAAAATCGTCATAGATAAGACGCACATCTACGCCCTGCGCCGCCTTCTCAGCGAGAATGTCAAAGATCGTGTTCCACATCTCGCCCTCTTCAATGATGAAATACTCAAGGAAGATGAATTTTTCGGCTTTTTTCAGTTCCTCCAGCATGTCAGCATACTGATATTCTCCGAGAGAGTGATACTGCACGCTGCTCCCGTCCCAAAGCGGGAAATGGCCGTATTCGGAGATATAGGATGCACAGCAGGCGATCCGTGGAGAGCATTCCCGAAGCTCATCAAGGGTCTCCGAGTCCTGCGCCATATAGAGGTCGTGGTTTTTTCCACCGTCCTCCAGACGCTTACGCAGATATTTTGCAGGCCGGTTTTCTCCCAGCAAGATATACAGCAGTCCGCCAAAGAGCGGAAACACAAAAATAAGGATGATCCATCCGATTTTATAGCCCGGCACATCCACCTTGCTGATGATGTACAGGACCACACAGATGCTGAAAATCTGGAAAAAGGCAGAGAAGAGCTGTGAGTCTCCGACAAAATTGGTAAACAGGGCCACCAGCCACCATACCTGCAAAAGGATGAGCAGCGCGGTAATGAAAAAACGGCTGGATATAAACTTTAGAAATTTATGGAACTTGACGCGCTCGACCAAGCCGCCGCCTCCCTTCGGGCGGAATTTTCCGCCGCGCACCGCCGGTTGGCAGCGCGCACATCCGTATAGTTCTGTAAGTTATGATTATAACACCGCTCATTCAAGAATGAAAGACGAAATATCTGTTTTTTCAGCTATCAAAAGGAGGCTGTCATGCGATCTCGAATACTTTTCTGCGCGTTTTCGTTTCTTGCGCTGGTTTCCCTGCGGCTGCTCTGGCCGGCACAGGCCGACACAGTCCGCGACTATATCAAGCCGGCGATCTCGCAGGAGGTCCCGCTGCGTCAGGATGCTGAAGCGCTCGGCCGTGCTTTGCTCGGCGGCGGCGACGCACAAACGGTCTGGTCGCGTTGGATGGACACGCGCGAGAGTGCGATCCGTGTTTCAGGGCAGAGCGCGTCGGCTTTAAAGCCGAACACAGCGGAGGCATTCTCCGTGCAGCTCATGACCCGGCAGAATCTGAGCGGCTTTGAACATCTCGCGGGGCTTCCCGAAAAAAAGCGTGAGCAGGAAACGCCGTCTCCCGTACCCCCGTCGCCCATCCCCACGCCAACGCCGACACCGACACCGACGCCCGCTCCGACGCCCGACCCTGCGCAGGCCAAGCTCTCCGCTTTTCTCGAGGAGCAGGCCGCCTTCTCCGACCACGTGGTCCCCGCCAACGTGAGCTATTCCATTCCTGCGCTGCCGTTTGCCTATGCCTCCCCCGTTTCCGGCGGCGTCTCGTCGGGCTTCGGATTCCGCGAACACCCAATCGAAGGCGGCGTGCTGTTCCACTACGGGACGGACTTTGCGGTGCAGGACGGTACCTCCGTTCTGGCCTTTGCGGACGGCACAGTCTCCCAAGCGGGTGAGATCGCAGGCTACGGCAATTGCATCATCTTAGCGCACGCAGACGGCTGGACGACGCTTTACGCGCACTGCGGCAGTCTGCTGGTGAAAGCCGGAGACAGCGTCAAAGAGGGCGACAAGATCGCGCTCTCCGGCCACAGCGGGAATGTGACCGGCCCGCACCTGCACTTTGAGCTGCGGCACAACGGCTGGTACGTAAACCCCGAATTCTACTGCTGATGCCGGCGCTTACATACGCGCGACCGCGCTTCCGTCTGAAGCTTGGCAGCGGCTTTGTGCTGCTTTTGGCGCTGCTCTGGTTTTTCGATGACGACGGGCTGCTGCCGCCGCTCGCCGTCGCCGTGGCCGTGCATGAGCTCGGCCATATTGCGGCGCTTTACGCCTTTGGCGCACGTCCGACGCGTCTGCGTGCTTCGCTCTCGGGTTTTTCGCTCGACTACGCGGGTGCGCTCACGGGCGGACAGCTTGCCTTGACCGCACTCGCCGGTCCCGCCGTCGGGGCCGGCTTTGCCGCACTCTGTGCGCTTATCGGCAGGCAGACAGAGAGTTCCTTCTGGCTTTCCTGCGCGGGCATCGGCATCGTGCTGACGGTCTTCAACCTTCTTCCCGCCGCCCCGCTCGACGGCGGCATCTGCGCTGATTTTGCGCTCGCACGGCTGCCAAACGCAAAAGCCGCACGATGGGTCTCCCGGCTGCTTGCTGCCTCGGTGCTCGCGCTGCTGCTCGGCGGCGGCCTTTACTGTCTTTTCTGCGGCGACGGACCGGCGCTCTTTCTCTCCGGCGTATGGCTTTTCGCGCTCCGCTGCGGCGGGGCTTGTAATCGGACGTAAAACGGTATAAAATGTTTCCACCAAATCTCTTTAACGGATGGGAACTATGGATAAACGACTTGAACGAATTCTGCCCCGCGTACAGAAGCCCGCGCGCTATGTCGGCGGGGAATATGGTCAGATCCTCAAGGACAAGGCGAAGGTCGATATCCGGCTGGCGCTCTGCTTTCCGGATACCTATGAGATTGGCATGTCGAATCTCGGCCTGCGCATTCTCTACGGAACGGCAAACGCGCTGCCCTGGCTCTGGTGTGAGCGCTGCTATGCGCCTTGGGGAGACATGGAGACGGAGCTTCGCGCCGCCGGCATCCCCCTCTGGGCGCTTGAAAGCGGCGACCCGCTCACGGACTTTGACGCGATCGGCTTCTCTCTCGGCTATGAGATGGCCTACACAAATGTCCTGAACATGCTCGATCTCGCGGGCATACCGATCCGCGCGGCGGACCGACAAAGTCTCACGCCGCTCGTTTTCGCCGGCGGCGCATGCTGCACGAACGCAGAACCGATGGCCGACTTTCTCGACCTCTGCGTCATCGGCGAGGGCGAGGAGGTCAACACGGAGCTCATGGAGCTTCTGCGTCTGGCAAAGCGCGAGGGCTGGGGAAAAAGCCGCTTTTTATCCGAAGCGGCAAAGATCAGCGGCATTTATGTCCCGTCGCTCTATCAACCCCTCTACGGCGCGGATGGAACGCTCACGGAGCTCCGCCCGCTGCCCGGTGCGCCGGAGGCTGTCGAGCGGCGCGTCGTCACAAATTTTGACCAGAGCTTTTTCCCGACGGAGCCTGTCGTCCCGACGACGGAGATCGTCCATGACCGCGTAACGCTTGAGCTCTTCCGCGGCTGTATTCGCGGGTGCCGCTTTTGTCAGGCGGGCTTTGTCTATCGGCCTGTCCGCTCGAAGAAGCCGGAGACACTGGTGACGCAGGGCATCGACTCGCTGAAAAACACGGGCTATGAGGAGATCACGCTCTCGTCTCTGAGCACGAGCGACTACCCTTCGCTTACGGGCTTGTGTGACGGGCTGCTCGACTACTGCGTCCCGCGCAGCGTCGGTCTGTCCCTCCCCTCGCTGCGGGCAGACAACTTCTCCATGGATATCATGTCCCGCGTACAACAGGTTCGAAAGAGCGGACTCACGTTTGCGCCCGAGGCCGGCACCCAACGTCTGCGCAACGTCATCAACAAAAATGTCCGCGAGGACGATCTGCTGCACACCTGTGGCGTCGCCTTCGAGGGCGGCTGGAACAACATCAAGCTCTACTTCATGCTCGGTCTTCCCACCGAAACAGACGAGGATGTGCTCGGCATTGCCGACCTCGCCCATAAGGTCCACAACGTCTGGCGCGAGAAGGCAACGAACAAGGCGCGGGGCTGTCACATCACGATCTCGACCTCCTGCTTCGTGCCGAAGCCGCACACGCCTTTCCAGTGGGAGCCGCAGGTGGAAATGGACGAGTATATGCGCCGTGTCTCTCTTCTGCGCGAGCATACGCGCGCAAAATTTCTTTCCTATAACTGGCACGACCCGGACACAAGCTTCGTTGAAGCGGTCCTCGCGCGCGGCGACCGCCGCGTCGGCGCGGCGATCGAGGCTGTCTGGCGCGCCGGCGGACGGCTCGAAGCGTGGAGCGAATACTTCTCCTTTGCGCGCTGGATGCAGGCCTTTGCCGACGCCGGCCTTGACCCGCACTGGTACGCCAACCGCGAACGCGCCGCGGACGAGGTCCTGCCCTGGAGCCGCATTGACGTCGGCGTCACGCCGAAATTTCTCTGGAGCGAACGCGAAGCCTCCCGCCGGGAGGAACTGTCGCCCGACTGCCGGGAAAAATGTCTGGGCTGCGGCGCGGTAAAACTGATGAAGGGAGGCCGCTGCGATGAATAAGTCAAATGCCATGGACGACCTCCGCCTGCGCTTTTCCAAAACCGGACGTGCGGTCTATATCTCCCACCTCGACCTGATGCGGACGATGCAGCGCTCCTTTTTGCGCGCGGGCTTCCGCCTCAAATACAGCGAGGGCTTCAACCCCCACCCCCAGCTTGTTTTTGCGCTGCCGCTCTCCGTGGGCATGGCGAGCGAGTGTGAGCTTCTGGACTTCAAGCTTGGCGAGATCGCCTGCGTACCCGACATCCCACGGCTTCTCAACCGCGCCCTGCCGGAAGGCATCCGCGCCGTCGAGGTCTATCATAAGCAGCGCAAATTCAAGGAGATCCGCTGGCTCGACGTGGACGGCGTCTTTACGTACGACGGGCAAAACGCCGCGGAAAAGCTCGCGCCGCTGATGGACTTTTTTGCACAGGACCATCTCATCATTCAAAAAAAGAGCAAGAGCGGTCTGTCCGATTTTGACATCTCCCCTGCCATTCGCAGCATTGCCTTCGATTCCGAGGGGGAGAAGGTCTTTTTAAAGGCCGTCGTTTCCGCGCAGGAGCCAACGATGAACCCCGAACTTCTGCCTGCCGCGCTGATACAGCTTGCACCGGAACTCGCGCCTGATTTTGCGTCGTTTACACGCCGTCAGCTCTACGATGCCGAGATGCAGGTCTTTCGCTGAACGAGCATTTTGCAGAATTTTTCACTTTCCGCGTTTTTTCTCTTGACATTTCACCAATTAGTCACTATAATTTGAATGCTTGCGGTTCTCGTAAAGAGTAGCCGCAAGCATCTTTCGGGGCGTGGCGAAGTTTGGTATCGCGCTTGGTTCGGGACCAAGAGGCCCCGGGTTCGAATCCCGGCGCTCCGACCAACCAAAAGCCGAACATATCGGCGCAAAAAAGCCGCAAATCATTGAGAAATCAGTGGTTTGCGGCTCTTTTTCTGCCTTTTTGCGTTTGAACAAAATTCCAAAAAAATGCGGCTTTTGTACACTCTCGGACACAATTTTGATTGCAAATTTGGAGCATGAAAAAGCGGTAGAAACTTGCTCTGCCGCTTTATTTTTCTCAATGCCACGGAGCCTTGTAGAGTGTGCTCTCTGCAAGCCCTTGCCATAACAACCGCAAGGGCGTGGCTCTGCCGCGGGATTGCGCCGCGCGGCGGAATATGCTAAACTCAGAGAAGTTTACAGGGGGCGAAGCTATGCAGATCAAAACGCGGCTCTATATTTCAAACCTTTTGATGATCGCCGTTCCGGTTTTTATCACGGTGATGATGGCTTTCGGCTGCGGCGCAGCTGTCTGGCACATCTACAAGACCGGTGTCGTTGGCTTTGAGGACAGCGAGGATTTTTACCGCGCGAGCAAGGGCATCTCCGAGCTTGCGGAAAAGGCTCTGCGCTCGGAACCCGAAAAGCGGGAAAAGGGACTGACCAGTCTCAGCGAATTTCTTGACCGGGGCGCCATGTCCCTGCAGATCGTTTCAAACGGCGAGCTCATCTACAAATATGGCGACGAGGACCCGAAGGACGGGAAGCTCCTCTCGGCAGTCGCCCTTTTTAATGGCGAAGGAAGTGCCTCGGGCGGCGGGAGAAGCCTCTACGCCCGCAACGTTTCCGTTGACGATACGGATTATCGCATTCTCCTGTTCGGCTCGGATGCGCCGCTCTCCTACGATGCGTTAAAAAACGCGGTGATTGTGGCGTTTTTTGTCCTGATGGCTACGCTCGGCGTCTCCATCTGGCTGACGGACCGTTTCCTCATCCGCTTTGTATACCGCCACATTGAGGAACCGCTGGACATTCTCTCGGAGGGTGTGCGCCAAATTCGCGACGGCAATCTTGACTACCGCATTCTCTACGACGGCGGAGACGAGTTTGCCCCAGTCTGCGACGACTTCAACGAAATGGCCTTTCGGCTCCAGCAATCCGTCGCGCTCACGCAGCAGCACGAACGCAGCCGCCGCGAGCTGATGGCAGGCATCTCCCATGACCTGCGCACGCCGCTGACCTCCATTCAGGCCTACGTAGAAGGTCTGCTCGACGGCGTTGCGGATACGCCCGAGATGCAGCGCCGCTACCTCACAACGATCAAGGGCAAGGCGGAGGACATCGACCGCATGGTACGGCAGATCTTCCTGTTTTCCAAGATGGAGCTGGACGACTACCCTTACGCACCCGTCATCCTCCGGCTCGACGGCGAGATCGAGGAACTCGTGCAGTCCGTCCGTGAAGAATACGCCGAAAAAGGGCTGAATATCGAAACGCAGCTCACGCATGTCTCGGTGCGCGCGGATCCGGAGCTTCTGCGCCGCGTCCTTGTAAACATTCTGGAAAACGCACTCAAATACAAGACAAAACCCATTGGGACAATGCGCATCACGCTCCAGACGGACGAGAGCCACTGCCGGCTGGAACTCGCAGACGACGGGCCGGGTGTGCCCCCGGACCAGCGCGCGCGGCTCTTTGACGCTTTCTATCGCAGTGACCCTTCGCGGCGGGAACCCTACCACGGAAGCGGGCTCGGCCTGTCCATCGCTGAAAACGCGGTGCGCCGCATGGGCGGGACCATCCGAGCGGACAAGTCGCCTCTGGGCGGACTCGCTATCATCATTGAATTACCAAAGGCGGTGACTTATGCAACAGAAAATTCTGATCGTTGAAGACGACGAGGCAATTGCGGCCATTGAACGCGACTATCTTGAGCGCGACGGCTTTGAAATTGAAATTGCGGCAGACGGGCCATCGGGACTGGAACGTGGTCTCAGCGGGGAATTTTCGCTGATCCTGCTCGATCTGATGCTGCCGGGGCTCAGCGGCTTCGAGGTCTGCCGCCGCCTGCGGGAAACGCTGGACATTCCCATTCTCATGGTCACGGCGCGTCAGGAGGACGTAGATAAAATTCGGGGACTCGGCCTCGGCGCCGATGACTATATTGAAAAGCCCTTCTCTCCCCGTGTGCTTGCAGCACGCGTTAAAGCGCATCTCGCACGCTATGAGCGTCTGACAAAGCCGGACCGGCAGACGAGCGAGATCTCGATCGGCGGCGTTTCGCTCAACACAGACACGCGGCGTGTCTTCGTAGACGGGCGCGAGGTCGAACTCAAAAACAAGGAATTTGAGCTGCTCCTGTTTCTGATGCTGAACGCCGACATTGTCTTCAGCCGCGATGCGCTCTATGAGTCCATCTGGGGCATGGACGCGATTGGTGACAACGCCACCGTCGCCGTGCACATTAACCGCCTGCGTGAAAAGCTTGAAGCGGACCCGGCAAATCCGCGTTACATACAGACAGTTTGGGGCGCAGGCTATAAATTTGCAATATAAACGCAGAACAACAAAGCGGACTCCGCAGGAGTCCGCTTTGTTGCGTGTCATTATCAGAAGTAGTCGTCGATATTCTGCTTGACAAGGGATACAACCCGGTCATAATCGAACGCGCCGACCGCCGATCGGAGATCGGCAAGCAAGTCCTTGAAACACGCATCGTCGTAGGGGATCTCGGAAAGGGTATCCAGCCGTTCGGAGACGCCGACCGTATCGTATTGCTCCGCAGCTCGTTGCAAACGATACAGATTTTTTGCGATCTGCGCGCTTGCTTCGTCCTCGCTTATATCGGCAGCCGCCGTTTCCGGTTTCGTGCAGGCGGACGCCAACAGCTCTGTAAAGTCGGCATAATGTTCCATGAGTTCGTCATGGTGCGTTTCTATGTAGCTAAAGTCGCCCTCCTTGGCCGCGAACTCCATTTTCTTTGCCATATCCGAGATGCTCTCCGCACCGATAATGGCCGAGGTGCTCTTGAGCGAGTGGGCATAGATCCCGTAGTCCTTGTAATCCTTCCTCGCAAAGCTTTCGGAAAGATTTTTCTTCACCACTGGCGCGTTGT
Organism: Oscillospiraceae bacterium; assembly: GCA_050943775.1. Lineage (GTDB taxonomy): Bacteria > Bacillota > Clostridia > Oscillospirales > Oscillospiraceae > UBA2658. The sequence goes on along the minus strand of JBMNPV010000012.1, from coordinate 30,348 downwards.
CGAGGTAGAGCCGGCAGTTGGCATAGACACCGCCGACGCCGTTGGTCGTATAGCTGAGGGCTTTCTCCAGACTGATCTCTGCCGGAAGGCCCTCGCTTTGCGGTACACCTGCGGCGGCTGCGTCCGGCAATTGCGCAGCGGGTCCTGACACAGCCACAGCAAAGATCCGTTCCGCCGGCAGCCACTGGGTAAGTATCTTCTCCAGCGTTGAGCCGGCAATGGGCTTTGAAAGGTAGTCATTGAAGCCCAGTTTCAGATACATCTCGCGCGAGCCGGAAACGGCGTTCGCCGTGAGCGCAATGACCGGCGCATCCGCCGAGCAGCCCTTGCGGCGTATCTGGCGCAGCGTTTCCACGCCGTCCATCTCCGGCATCATGTGGTCGAGCAAAATGAGGTCATAACACGTTTGAGACGCTTTTTCAACAGCCTGCGCGCCGCTCTGCGCCGTTTCGACCTGCACGCCCGTCGGTTCCAGAAGGCCCTGCACAACCATGAGATTCATTTCGTTGTCATCCACAACGAGGATCTTCGCTTCCGGCGCGGTGAAGCTCGCACGGTAACTCCTGTTATCGACATTCGTATGCCGGTCAAGCCGCGCTGAAAAATCGCCGATGGGTCTTTTATCCGTCACTTTCTGGGGGATCGTCACCGTGAAGTTCGAGCCCTTGCCAAATTCGCTCTGGACCTCGATCTTGCCGTTCATCAGACCAACGAGCTGCTTTGTGATGGCGAGGCCGAGGCCGGTGCCTTCGATGTTGCGGTTTCGCTTGAGCTCAACACGCTCAAAAGTGTCAAAGAGCTTATCGATGTCCTCTTTGCGAATACCGTGGCCGGTATCGCGCACGGAAATGCGCAGAAGGATCAGTTCAAAGTTGACGTACAGCTCCGCATTCTGTGAATTGACGCGTTCGAAATCCAACTTGAAGACCACACTGCCGCTGTCCGTATATTTGACGGCGTTCGTCAACAGGTTCATGATGATCTGGCGAATACGTACCTCATCGCCGAAAAGCGTGGTCGGCAGTTGGGGATCGGCCTCGACCCGCAGTTCAAGGCCCTTGGCAACGGCGCGAGGCCGGATCATATTGACCGTATCGTTGATAAGCGAGGAGAGCTGATAGTTCACGGGGACGATCTCGAGCTTCCCGGACTCGATCTTCGAAAAGTCGAGTATGTCGTTGATGAGCGAAAGCAGGGTGCGCCCGGCCCTTTGAATATTGGTGGCATAAACCAGGGTGGCCTCCTCTTTGCTCTCGCGAAGGATCATCTCGTCCATGCCAAGCACCGAGTTGAGCGGGGTACGTATTTCATGGGACATATTCGCAAGAAAGGTCGTTTTTGAACGGTTTGCGGTCTCCGCCGCATTACGTGCAATGATGAGTGCTTCGCTCTCCTTTTGTTTCTCATCCTTCGCCTGGCGGAGCTCCTCGATCATCTGCTTTTCCCGCGTAATATCGTCGATAAAGCATATCGTGCAGTAGGGTTCCCCATACGTGTCGCGGACAACGGTAAAATCCAGACGGCAGTATCGCAGGCCGTCCCGCGTCACCGCATTGATCTGCCACTCGCTTTCCGCTCTATCGCCCACAAAAAACGATGCGTATTCCGCTTCCGCGATATCGAAGAACGCCGTCATCTTGTCTCTGACGCCTTGGGGACTGACGTATTTCTGAGCGCTCGCATTCGAGAGCTTGACTCGGCCCTCGTCGTCCAGGATCAGGACCGAAACGCCCGCGCTGTGAAAAATGTATTTCCCCAATTTCTGCACGGAGATACTGAATGCATTTTGTTTCATGGACATCATGGTGATGATAATGTAGGCGATGAACGCGCCATAGCCCGAAGTAGGCAGGGAACACCGATCAAGGAACGTGTCAAAGCAGGAGCAGCCGATCATCAGAATGCCGGAGACCAGGATGGAGAGGATGAGCCTTCTCTCTCGCTCAAACTTGGCCCTGCGCCACCAAAATGCTCCGGTGATATAAAGGTAGACCACGCAGACCGCAATGTAAATGTAATGGATATAGCGCTCCGGCGTTGGATTCGGATAATAACATACGCGGCCATCTATCATGCTGAACGTTATGTTTTTGGCCTGTCCGTAGGTGATCGAATCAACGACCGTAAAGATAACAAGGAAAATGACCCAGTTGCGTTTCGCGGCACGGGGAACGCGAAGTTTTGCTGCTAGCATGAAGAAAATACAGAACGCAAGCAGATATGTGTGCACCGCGATCGAACCGATGCAGCGGTGTATCGGCGCAATTTCCATTGATGAAAGGCCCATAAGCGCATAGGCGATGCACCAGACAGCGCAGGAAATGCCCATCCAGAAGATACTGATCGTCAGCCGCGACTTTTCTTCGTGCCACAAGAAAATATGCGCAAATATAACTGAAATCACGCCGACAACGAGTAAGGGCACACTAACCAGAGTTGCCACGTTTCCGACCCCCGTTCAGCCGCAACAGCGACTTTCAGACTTCTGCTCTGCGAAAAAGCATCCCCGCCGCTGAAATCATGCTGTGGCAAGATGCTGATCCGGGCTTGTTTCAGCTGAGGACCTTGCTCAGGCGGTGCAGCAGTGTGAGCTTGTCGACAGGCTTGAGAATATAATCTGCCGGATGATAGCTGAGACACTCTGCCACACTCTCGCGATCCGCTGCACCCGTCAGAAAGATCACCGGGACATCATTGAGTCTTCCCGACTTCCGGATGCGCTTAAGCACCTCCGGCCCGTCCATGACCGGCATCTTATAGTCGAGCAAAATACAGTCCGGCTTTGCATACTCCAGTATTTCAAGTGCTTCCTTACCGGTATCCACACAGCGGACATTATAATTTGCAAGAAGATACCCGCGCAGAATGCTCAGAACCATCTTGTCATCGTCAACAACCAAAAGCCGCTTTTTTTCGTTTTCACTCATCGTCATTTCCTCCCCTGCATCCGAGGCTCTCTGCAAGTTTTGCAAATTCTTGTTTATGTTTCAGAAAGATCTGTACAAGTACCGGGTCGAACTGTTCGCCGGCCAGATTGCCCATGATCTCAAAGGTCTGCTTCAAAGAAAACGCCTGCCTGTAACATTGGCCGGCCGAAAGAACATCAAACACATCCACCAGCGCCATGATCCGCGCAGAAAGGGGAATGCTGTCGCCCATAAGCCCCTTTGGATATCCGCTGCCGTCCCATCGCTCATGGTGATAGGTCGCAACATCACGGGCGATCCGGAGATAGTCGTCACCCGAACTGTCCGCCATCGCACTGCGAATCATTTCGCCGCCGGATGTTGTATGGTATTTGATTTGTTCAAACTCCGCATCTGTCAGGTCACCCTGTTTTTGCAGCACTGCATCGTTCACGCACAGTTTCCCGATATCGTGGATGTAGGCTGCCTTGCACAAGGCATCCATATATTCGTCCGTCATCAAGTCCCGCTGATACCCCTCGGCGCGGATAGCATCGACAAAAATTTTCATGTACTGCTCTACCCGGCGGATGTGATCCCCCGAGCTGCCGTCGCGGCTCTCAATGAGACTCGCCATCATAATGAGCATATTCTTTTGGATCTCATTTGCGCGCAGTGTACTTCCGATGAGGGCCTGCGTCTGTGTCTGGAGCAGTTCGTTGAAGTGCACACGCAACTCATGTCGCTCAAGTGTGTGATCCACGCGGGCTTTCAGAAGCGCCGGCGAGAACGGTCGGGCGATGAAATCCTCTGCGCCGGCATCCAGCGCACGGGATTCAATTGCGCTGCTGTGCTCCGCAGACACGAAGATGACCGGAAACGGAAGTTTTCCGCATTTCATCTTCAGGCTTTCCAAAAATTCAAAGCCATTCATATCCGGCATGTTGACGTCGATCAGAACGATATCCGGTGTAATACGTTCCAATATACGCAGTGCCAGCGGTCCTGTGAGCGCAGTGGCGACCCGATAATCCGTTTCAAGGACAGCTTGTATCGTTTTGATGTTCATTACATCGTCATCGACGATCAGCACCAGCTTTTTCATTTTTCTTCCTCCGCGCTGCTCAAAAAGTGAGCTGCGGCACTGCATGTAACGTACTGCATCTTAAAAACTGTGGTGCCTGTGTCTGTGCGCGCAGGAGAAACCCCGACCTGCGAACGGTTTTGTGCCGTCTGTCTGGCACTTTAAATAATTCTACCGAAAAAAGTATATCATATTGCCATATAATTGTGCAATAGCATCTCGCCAATTTTGGTTACAAATTCGTGCGATCACAATTTTAAATTTCCCATTTCTGACAAAGCGAGAAAGGTATTCAGATAGGGCCGGAAGGCGCTCGGCAGCGGATAAGTCCCGCCAAGCTCCGCAGGATCCGCCCAGACAAGCGTTTTATTCTCACCATCCGGAGAGAGCTTTACATGCCAGCCCGAAACGTGCCACTCTACATGGGTGAATATGTGTTTATATGGAGCCAATGGAACCAGACGCAGCGGTTCCAGTCCAAGCGCCCGCACAGCCTGCACGCTCTCGTCCATCGTCAGTGTCCCGTCCGCCCCCGGCAGCTCCCAGAGGGAAGCAAGCAGGCCCTTTGCCGGCCGCCGATCGATCGCCAGTCTGCCCTCACGTTCGAGCAGAAACAGCGTCCGCTCCGCAACGCGGCGCGGCGGCTTCGTGCGCTTGTGCGGGTACTGTGTCTCTTTTCCCGCAATATGTGCTTCACATAGTGTCTTAACGGGACATTTTTCGCAGAGCGGTGCGGCGTTTGGCAGACAGACTGTCGCCCCAAGCTCCATCAGGGACTGGTTAAAAGCGCCGCTCTCCCCCGCCGGCATCACTGCCGCAAGCGCTTCGGCGGCGCGTGCTTTAACGCGGCCGTCCGCAATGTCTCCGTCCTCCGCCGTCAAGCGGGACCAAACCCGCAGCACGTTTCCGTCCACTGCCGGCACCGGCAGCCCGAACGCAATGGACGCGACCGCTCCTGCCGTGTAAGGACCAACACCGGGCAATGACAAAAGCGTCTGATAGTCCTCCGGCAGCCTGCCGCCGTAACGCTGCACACAGACCTGCGCGGCCCGCTGAAGATTTTTCGCGCGCGAATAATAGCCGAGGCCCTCCCAAAGTTTCAACAGCCGCTGTTCCGGCAGCTCCGCGAGCGCGGGAATTTCCGGCACGGCGGAGACAAAGCGTTCGAAATAGCCCTTTACCGCTTCTACGCGCGTCTGCTGGAGCATGATCTCCGAGATCCAGACACGATAGGGCGTCACGTTTCGTCTCCAGGGCAGGTCCCGGGCGTTTTCTCTGTACCAGCCCAGCAGAGGGGCAACAATATTGTCGAGTTCCATTGTGTTCCTTTCGTTCCGGTCATAGCGCATACGCCTTGCGAAAGCGGGCATACTGCCGCTGAGGTGATTTTATGGACCCATTAAAAGAGCTTCCGCTCGGTTTCGGAATGGCGCTCGTACGAAATGAAAAGGCCATGCTGCGCTTTTCGGCTCTGCCCGAAGCGCAGAAAGAACAGCTTCTCGCACGCACACACGAAGTTTCATCCAAAGCGGAGATGCAGGAGCTTGTCGACAGTATTGCAGATGATGCAAAAATGTGACCCCGGGGGAGGCTTGTGCATTCCGGTAGATCTGCTTAAATAGAGAAGCAGTTCGTTGTCTCCTCACTTTCACACGGCCGCCCGGCAACGGGCGGCCTGCTTTTTTTATCTTCCATTTCTCTGCGAAATGCCGCGTATTGAGGATATTGCCCAGTTGAAGTCCTTTGCAAAGACCACGCTCCCGCAGTATGGACAGCGGGCGCTCTGGTTCACGTCAAGCGGCGCACCGCAGGACGGGCAGCGCTTTGCGTCGGTCTCCTTTTCGCTGACTCCTGCCGTTTTGCTGCCCTTCGAGCGCGTGAGCGTCCACTCATAGGTCATGAATTTTTCAACGCTCTTCGAACCGCTGACCAGTTTCCCCGTTTTGTCATCCAGCGTATAATCGACGATCCGGGCGCTCACAATTGCCACAACGCTCTCGCTGTTGTCGTCCCTCTTCCAACCCGAGAGCGCCACGCCGAGCACGGCAACGCGGTCAACATAGTTCGTTCGGCCGCCTTTCCGCAGTTCGTCAAGCTGACGGTCAAACTGTGTGTACAGTCCATCCGTCATATACGGGCGCATCGGCTCAAAATCTTTGTTCTGCCAGGCGTCCTGCATCTGAACATACAGATTTGATATTTTTTCCTTAAACGCCTGCGGTGAGAAGTTCGGGTCGCTCTCCCGTAGCGTCTCGATCGGCGCAAGCTCGCCCTCTCTCTCCGTTTGCGGCTGCGGTCCGGTGCGCGAAATCGTTGCATTGAGCTGATTCTGGCGGACGATGCGCGAAATGATCAGAATGATGACGATGGCCGCTATTATGGCCGCGGCGTCGTTTCCGCCCTCACCGCTGTCACCGTTGCCAATGAACACCCAGCTTCCACCGCCGGAATAGCTCGAACCGCCGCTCGAACCGCCGCTGAAGCTGCCGCCCCCATAGCTGTTGTTACCGGAAAAATTTCCCGCGTCCGCTCCGGCAGGCAGGGGGAACATACTGCCCGCCAGTAAGACCACTGCGGCGCAGAGTATTATGAACTGTTTAAAACGCTTCACAGCATACCTCCGAAAAAGTCACCGGCTTCATTGCTTTATTATGCATCGACTTTATTATACAATATGCTGCTGTTTCTGCAAGCACTTTTCTTTGTGGTCTGTTTCATCGGTGCAATATTTGCACCGGTTCTATTGTCTGAATAAGATATTTTTTCATAATAAGTCTTGTTATTCGGATAATTCCGCGGTATAATGAGAATCGAGGTGATAGAAATGGAAAGCAATCTGGGCGAAATCCTCTGCGCCTGCCGAAAGAAAAAACATGTCTCGCAGCGTCAACTGGCATCCATGCTGAGCAACCGCGGCATCAAGATCACCAATCAAGCGGTTTCAAAATGGGAAAGTGGAGCGTCCCTTCCAAACGCCGCACAGTTTCTTCTGATTTGTGATGTTCTCGATATTGTCGATATCAGTGGCATTTTTCTCGGTAAAAGCTATGATCTCATGGCCGGTCTCAACGAAGAGGGGCGTGCGCGTGTCTTTGAATACGCGGATATGCTTCGCGACAGCGGCAATTTTGACGACCCCGGCTTCACCGGACCGCGCGGCACCCGTATCCGCACGCTGCCGGTCTATGATCTCAGCGCCGCCTCCGGCCGCGGCAAGCTCCTAGATCTGCCCGACTACAAGCCGACGCAGGTCGGAAGTGAGGTCCCCATGAGCGCCAACTTCGGCGTTGTCATCGCAGGCAACAGCATGGAGCCGGACTTCCATGACGGCCAGATCGTCTGGATACATCAGCAGTCCCGCCTCGCACACGGTGATATCGGCGTCTTTCTCTATGAGGGCGTCCCGTACTTCAAGCGTCTGCGTGACCGCGTCGGCGGCACACGGCTGCAATCCCTCGACTCCCACTTCTCAGACATAATCATCTCCGATCCCGGCGCTCTTGTAACGCTCGGCAAAGTCGCAGAATAGCGAATTAAGACAATTTATGTCGCATCTTCTCTTGATATGAAAAATCGTGCCGGGCGCAGCAAACGCCCGGCACGATTTTTTTATTTATGCTGTCGGCTCAGAGTCCAAGTCCACCGAGATTGAGTCCGCCCGTCAGTTTCGACATTCCCTCGCTTGCGGCGCTGTCTGCCTTGCGAAATGCCTCGTTGACCGCCGCAATGATGAGATCCTGCAGCATTTCAACGTCTTCTGGGTCCACTGCGTCCGGCTCAATCGTCAGACTCTTGAGTTCGTGCTTACCCGTGACGACCGCCGTCACCACACCGCCGCCGGCTGTGGCGCTGTACTCGGCATGCTCAAGCTCCTCCTGCATCTTCATCATATCGGCCTGCATCTTCTGGGCTTGCTTGATCATGTTCATGTTCATGCCGCCGCCCATCGGGCCGCCGCGGAAGTTCCCCTTTGCCATGCTGTTTTCCTCCTGTGATTGATTTATTCAAATTTTACGTTTCCGAATTGAGAAAGGTCCGCCTTGAGTTTCTCGGTATTCGCACTCTGTCCGCCCTCCGAAATAGTAATCTGAACGGGTATCTGGCGTCCTGCGGCATGTTCAACCGCCGCGCGGATGCGTTCCATGGTCGGTCCCTGCTCAAGCTGGCCCTTTGCAAAACCGCTCGCGACCGTGATCGTCAACACACGCCCATCAAAGCTGCCGTCTGCCTGATTTCTCACGATGGTAGCCTGCCCCGGGTTGAGCGTTTCAAGGAGTTCTTTTGCAACCATGCGCCAAAGTTCGTCGCCGTCGGCAAGGGGCACCGGCTCCGCCTCCGGCACGGGTGGAGCATCTTTTTCTGTGAATTCGCGCTCGTCCATCGCCACAGTATTCGGCGGCGCTTCCGGTTCCGCCTCCAGCCCTTTTCCGCGCTCCTCCGATATGGGCGGCTCGTCCATGTCAAAGGGCGGCTCATCCTCCAAAGAAGTCGGTGCGTTTTCGTGCAGATCGGATACTTTTTCATAAGTATTGTCCGGATTCTCGACTCTTTGCGCCTGCTCTGGCGCTTCATCGTATTTGTTCACATTCTGCACAGATACGTTTTCAGCGCGCTTTTCAAGCTTTGCGACGCGCAGACGCAGTGCACCGAGACTCTCTCCCAGCTCCGGCTGGCTGAGCATAACGAGACACAGCTCCGCGCTTGTGCGCGGGTCGCGGCCGTCGCGGAGAGAGGCGATGCTCCCCTGCACGGTGTCGATATCGTACAGCAGCTCTTCCTTTGTCATGCGCGCGGCAAAGGCTCTCAGCGTTTCCGGCGCATAGTTGCCGGAGAGCAGTCCGCTGCCGCCTTTCGGCGCGACCTTACACATCAGAACATCCCGCAGAAGCGCCGATAGCTCTTTTAAAAGCGAGACCGGCGACTTGCCGTCCTGCCACAGGTCTGTAAAGACAGAAAGCGCCGCCTGCGTATCCTGCGCAGATATTTTCTCAAGCAGCTCCGCTATACGAAGCTTTCCGGCAAGTCCCATTGCGGAGAGCACGCTCTCCGAAGTGATCGCATCATACCCGGAGCACTGGTCCAAAAGCGAAAGTCCGTCCCGGAGCGATCCGTCCGCCAGCCGGGCAAGGAGTTCGGCGGCATCCGGATCAAGCTTCATGTGCTCCTGCTCTGCAACATAGCGTATGCGTCCGGCAAGGGCCGTAGGGGTGATCCGCTTGAAGCTGTGCCGCTGGCAGCGGGAGAGGATCGTCGCAGGCACCTTTTGCAGTTCGGTCGTCGCAAGGATGAACAGGAGGTGTTCGGGCGGCTCCTCCAGAATTTTCAGCAGAGCGTTGAATGCCGAGGTCGAGAGCATATGGACCTCGTCGATGATGTAGACGCGTTTTTTCACGGAGACCGGCGAGAAAACGGCCTCGTCACGCAGGGCGCGGACATTGTCAACGCCATTGTTGGACGCTGCATCCAGTTCCACAACGTCAAGGATCGAACCATCATCGATCCCACAGCAGCTTGCACATTCGTTGCAGGGATTGCCATTCACCGGGCGCTCGCAGTTGACAGCCTTGGCAAGAATTTTTGCACAGGTGGTCTTGCCGGTTCCCCGCGTGCCGACAAAGAGGTAGGCATGGCTGAGGTGACCGGTCTGTACCTGATTTTTGAGCGTTTCGGTGATATGTTCCTGCCCGACGACATCGTCAAAGCTGCGGGGGCGCCATTTTCGGTAAAGTGCCTGATACATATGTGTTGCTCTCCTTCCCCCGCAATTTATTCTGGAGTAGTTTCTCTGAAAATAGTATCGTGGCCCGTGACAAGACTGCACACCCACCTTTGAATAAATTGATATGTCCGTTACCCAGGCAGTGAGCTCGGACCCGGCAGCCTCGCGGCACACGAAGATACCCGCTTAATGCTGCTCGGTTCCCCGCCTGACATGGTTCACAGGCTTCCGTTGCGCGAGACCGGGTCTTCAACGCCGCTTACCTGGGTCAGACGACACATCAAATATCCGGGGGTGGGAATTCATCCCTGCTGTAGCGGATTGCAGGTACAGGGCACCGCTAGCTCCCCGACTAGTGCAGCCTTGTCACGGGCCACGTTCGTTTATTTTACTACATTCCTTAAAAAATATCAATACGCTGCAAAAATATTTTGACAAATCGGAAAAGTGTGCTATAATAACACTCGCGGGTTTGATCATGCAGCCCGCAGGCAACAGAATATGGGCTCGTAGCTTAGCTGGTAAAGCGCCGCGTTCGCAACGCGGAGACCGAGGGTTCGAATCCCTTCGGGTCCACCATTGAACGATTATACACCCCCGACCGTAAAAGGTCGAGGGTGTATTTTATTTACAGCCTCGATGCCGCTCGCTCTGATGTCGTTTCATGACGACACATATTTCCCGTCCCTGCATAAGATGGACTAGCGAACAGCAAAGGAGGTGTTAACATGAATATCCAGGTATCCGGTAAGCTTCCAGACACCGAAGCACAGAACATGACGTCTCCGTGCGCACAGTGCAACAGAGATTGCACCTGCGCGTGCCTGACAAGAATCCTCTGCTTCTTAGCGTTCCTGTTTGCAGGCGCTCTCGGTCTGATTTTAGGGGCGTATTTCGCCGCTCCGCTGCTTGCATCGATCTCTGCGGTAATCGTAGGCGCTGTCATATTGGCAGTCCTCATTATCGCTCTGATCATCTATATGGCATGCATCAGATGTAGATGGAACTGCTAAATGCAGCTCCGCCCGATGTGTGAAAACACATCGGGTACATAAAGCAGCGGGCGTATCATTTTTCCGATCTCGGAATGAATAGTCCGCGCATCACGCCGCTGGCTTTGCGCTTTCCGATTTTTGACAAGCCTTACAAGCTCTATCCGCAGCAGCGGCGCGGCAGCCTTGCCGCTGAGAGAACATCCGCCGCGCGCAGGTCGCGCAGGAGGGCGCTTCTCCGTCTGACGGATTGTAATGTACAGGGAGCTTGCATCAACTCCATCGTATGTGCCGGTCGTTCGTCAAGTGCGGTGGCAGGCTGACTCTGCGGGCCTATTTCCAAGCGTACTTCGCAGGGGTCTGAACCAGCACTCGTATTTCGATTAATATTTCTTAACAATATGCGCCACAAGACGGAGATTGTGCTCTATGAGCACGTTGCGCGCCTCCTCGTCCCCTTCCTGCCAGAGCTGGAGATACTTTTTCTCTTCTTCCGCCGTGAGCGGCTTCGGAAAGGAACCTGTCGATCCACCCATTCGCAGCATCAAAAACGCGCTGCCAACGAGCATTATAAATGCGCTTGCAAGCATGGCCCCGCCCTCCCTTTTTCAGGCTTTCTACAGTCTATGTTCCTGCTGCAAGTCCTGATACGACGCTGTAAACGAGACAGAGCTTCGGAACAGCCTTTCCAAAGCTCTGTCTTATCGATTCTTCTGTTGCGGAACGACGCCAGATCACACACGGCCGCATCTCGGGCGCTCAACGGCTCTTGCCTTTCGTATCTGCAGGCGGGTCATTTTTATGCCGCCGCTGCACGATGTTCCAGGCGTTGCCCATGATAAGGACCTGGCCGCAAAAGTAGATCCAGAGCATCAGGATGATGAACGAGGCAAGCGAGCCGTAGATCAGCGGGTAGTTGACGGACATGGAGATGAGCCAGGAAAACAGGATGCTGAGCAGCACGATGATAACGGCCGCCACAAGCGCGCCGGAGAAAATGTTGTCGTGGATATCCGCGGGCGTCGTGATCCGATAGACGCCGTAGATGATGGCGGTGAAAACGGCAAGCATCAAGGGAAAGCGCAGATATCGCCAGAATTCCAACCCCGCCAGCTGAGGAAACATATTCTGCGCGTACCCGATAACGATGTTGTTCGTGAACATCACAAGCGCGGCAAAATAGCAGGCCGCAAGGAACACGAGAGAATAGAGAAAGCTATAGATCAGCGCTGCAAAGCCCCGATAACGCGGCACGCCCTGTATGTCCGCCATAATGCTGTGAATTGCGCGGAAAGACGCGGCAGAGGTCATGGCCGTTCCGAAAATGCCGGCGGTGATGAGCGCCTTACTGTCCTGCGTTGAAACATAGGCAAGGTAATCCGAGAGCGTCCGGATCGTAGCCTGCGGAACGATCCCGCGAAGCTGTTCCAGTCCGGCTGAGAGGTCCGGGATAAAACGGCTGAGCAGCGCGTGCAGGCAAATCAACATCGGGAAGATCGACAGCGTCAGATAATAGGAAATTTCCGCAGCGGAACGGGGCACATGGTCAGTGATGTAGATGTCGAGTAGCTCCTTGGCATACACATAGGCCCTGCTCTGCTGCTTTTTCGCGTCCACAGCGAATCTCTCCTTTCGGCATGGTATGCGGCATAAAGCAGAAGCCCCCTCCGCCGAAAACGGAGGGAGCTCATTCAGTTTAACTCATTTGGAGTTAAAAATCTTAAAAATATCGTCGAACGGGTCCTTATCAGCCTTCGGTGCGTTCGGGTCGGCTGCCGGCTGCGGCTGGGCTGCCTTCTCGCTCGCGGCGGTATAAAGGCCCTGCTCCGGTGCGGGAGCGGCGTGCTTGATGGATTCTGCCTTGGGCGCACTGTCAAAGCCGGTGGCAATGACCGTGACGCGGATCTCGTCATCCATCGTGTCGTCGAAGGTAGCGCCGAAGATGATGTTCGCTTCGGGGTGCGCAGCGGACTGAACAAGGTTTGCCGCCGCTTCGACGTCCTCAAGCCCCATATCCATCGGTCCGGTGATGTTGATAAGGATGCCGCGTGCGCCGTCGATGGAGGTGTCCATCAGCGGGCTCTTGACCGCCATATTCGCCGCGTCCTCTGCACGGTTCTTGCCGGCAGCATGACCGACGCCCATGTGTGCAAGGCCGGCGTCCTTCATGATCATCGTAACGTCCGCAAAGTCGAGGTTGATGAAGCCGGTGTTCTTGATGAGGTCAGAGATGCTGGTAACAGCCTGATGCAGGACCTCGTCCGCGATCTGGAACGCATTGGCGAGTGTGACGTGCTGGTCGGTTGCAAGTTTCAAGCGGTCATTCGGAATAATGAGCAGGGAGTCAACCTTGCCGCGCAGCTCCTCGATGCCGGCGAGAGCCTGGTCCATGCGGCGCTTGCCCTCAAAGCTGAACGGCTTTGTGACGACCGCGACCGTCAGCGCGCCGGACTCATGCGCGATCTCCGCGACGATCGGGGCAGCGCCGGTGCCGGTGCCGCCGCCCATGCCGGCAGTGATAAAGACCATGTCTGTATTGTCAAAGCACTTGGCGATACTGTTGCGGCTCTCTTCGGCGCTGCGTTTGCCGACTTCGGGGTTCGAACCTGCGCCCTGGCCCTTTGTGAGCTTTTCGCCAATCTGGATCTTTTCAGTTGCGCTGGAAACGGAGAGCGCCTGCTTGTCCGTATTGATTGAAATAAATTCGACGCCCTTTGTACCTGATTTTACCATTCTGTTGACGACGTTGTTGCCTGCGCCGCCGACGCCGACCACCTTTATAGAAACAACGTTATCGGGCCCGTTTTCAAGCTGAAACGACATATTGTTTGCCTCCCATATTTTTTATCAATCCGAGCTGACTGCACAGTTCAGACGTATCATCTAAGTATTCGATTCATTTTATACCGAAAACTTGCATAGGTCAATAGGTGTTTTCACAATTATGTGAACTAATCCGTTATTTTCTTTTCCTTTCTTTGTGCCGGAATCGAGCTATTTTTGCTTAATCCGGGCTAAACTGGGCCTTTTTACTCTGCGAGAGGTCAATGCTCCCCCTGTCGCTTTCCTCGAGTCTGGCAACCACTTCCGAGAGGAGACGCAGCTTGCTGTCAAGGTCTTCATCCCGGCCGAAGCGAACGCGGAAGCGGTCAAGGTAGCGCATTTCCGGATTTGCGGAATTCTCAATCGTCAGCGTGGAAACGTCGCCCGCAATACCGGCCGCGGAAATGGCGGTCAGCAGGTCCTTCAGATAGGTGAGCTTTGCCTCGTCCTCCTGCGCGACGGAGAGCGCCGCGCCTTTTTTCGGTTTGACGCCCTTTAGGCCGGAAACGGAAATAATGTTGTCGGTCCGGTCCGTATGCGCGGAGAGCTTCTCAATGACGCGGCAGTTCCGGTCAACGATCCAGATCCCGCTGTCTGTTTCCAACGACGCAAACGTGCTGCTCTCGTCGACCGCGATAACGACTGTATTGGGCAGACGGCGGCTGACCGTAACGCTCCCGATATACAGGAGCTTTTCATAAATGCGCTCCTCGATGGCGGCCCGGTCGACAAAAATGAGGTTGTCGCCGTCCTTCACACCGGAGGCGGCAACGATCTCGCTGTCGGAGTAACGTTTCGCGCCCGTCACCTCGACGTTCGACACGCGGAAAAAAACGCTCATACCGAACGCCAGCGCCGCACAGATGACGATAAAGGACAGCGTTGAAAACGCAAAGCCGCCACCGAAGCTTTTTTTGGTTTTTTCCTGTCTGGTTGGCAATTGCATTCCTCCCAGCTGAAGTCCGGCGGACCGCGCCGGTATCACATGGCATCTGCCAGAGGCAGTGTTTCGTCGTTCTCAAAGCGCACATCTGCGCCCAGTGAGCTCAGCGTTTTGTCAAGCTCCGCATAGCCGCGCAGAATGTGTCCGCTGTCGGACAACAGCGTTTCTCCCTCTGCGCCGAGTGCCGCAGCAACAAGCGCCGCACCTCCGCGCAAGTCGGTCGCCGTGACCTCCGCTCCCGTGAGCTCACGCACGCCCGTAACGGCGGCGGTCCGGCCGCTGACAGCGATATCCGCACCCATGCGGCGCATTTCCGCAACGTGGCGGAAACGGTTTTCAAAGATATTCTCCGTAAACTCGCTGGTTCCGGCAGCCTTGAGGCAGGCCGCCATCAGCAGGGGCTGTGCGTCAGTCGGAAAGCCCGGATAAGGGCGCGTCGTGATCGGACGGGTCGCGCGCAGCGGCCGGTCGCAGACGATCTTCACGCTGCTCGAGCGGCGCTCAAGCGTGCAGCCCATTTCCTCAAGGGCAGCGGAAACGGTTTCAAAATCGTCCGGCACAACGCCGTGCAGCGTCAGCGCGCCGCCGGCGCAGGCCGCGCAGCAAAGCATCGTCGCAGAGACGATGCGGTCGGACATGACTCTGTGCCCCACGCGCTCGCGCGGTGCAAAGCCCGAAATTGTGACGATGGATGTACCGGCTCCCGCAACGCTCGCGCCGAGACTGCGGAGAAAGCACTGCAGGTCCACGATCTCCGGCTCCTTGGCGGCGCCGACAATGGTCGTCTGCCCTTTTGCGCCGCAAGCGGCGAGCATGGCGTTTTCGGTCGCGCCGACGCTCGGAAACGGCAGATCAATGCGTGTCCCGAGAAGGCCGTTATCCCGACATTCCAGCTTTCCGCCATTCTCCTCAATGCGCGCGCCCAAAGCGCGCAGAGCCTCAAGATGCATGTCGATCGGACGCGCGCCGAGCTCGCATCCGCCCGGATAAGTAAGTTGCGCAGAATGTGTCCGCGCAAGGATCGCCCCCAGAAAAATGACGGAAGAACGCATCTCATGCATGAGGTCCTGCGGAATGTCGGTACGCGTCATTCCGCGGGAATCAATGTTGACAATATCGCCTTCCCGTTCGGCCCGGCAGCCAAGATGACGCAAGATCTCCATCGCAGCCTCAACGTCGCTGAGCTCCGGACAGTTGATAATCTCGGTTTCGCAGCCAGCCACGATTGCGGCGGCCATAATGGGAAGTACCGCGTTTTTGGAGCCCTGCACACGCACATCGCCGCAGAGCTTATTGCCGCCCGTAATTTTCCAAACGCTCATCATTACCCCTCCGCACAGTGGATTTTGTGCCATACTATGCGGAGAGCGCGGAATGTGTCAGTCGTCCATTCCATTTTTCCCGGGCACTTTGGCCCGTTTTCTCCGCAGTAATGTGCACCCTCCGGTGATTTGCTCAGTGCTTTTTTGCGAGGTCCAGAATGATATCCGCGATCTTTTCGGTCGCGTCCGCTTCCCCGATCTTTTTCATCTGCTCCGCCATCGCGTCAAGCGTAGCCGGACGGGAGAGCAGCAGCGATACAGCGCCGAGGAGCTTGTCGTCCGTGATCTCGCTCTCCGGGATCAGGACCGCCGCGCCAGCCTTTTCAAGCACACGCGCGTTTTTCTCCTGATGGTTGTTGACGACATTCGGGGAGGGGACCAAAATGGCGGGGCGGCCGAGAACGGTCAGCTCCGAAAGCGTTGAAGCACCGCTCCGGCAGACGACGAGGTCCGCCGCGGCCATCACGAGGGGCATGTCGTAAATATACTCGCGCACGTCCATTCCGTGTTCCTTCGCGTTTTTGATACCGGCTCTGTCCATGTCCTCAAGCATTTTTTTATACCCGCCATGTCCGGCGGAGTGGATGAGGCCAAAGAAAGGATTTCCCAGTGCTTTCTGGATAAATCCGACCATGGTCTTATTCATAAAGTCCGCACCGAGGCTGCCCCAGACGGAAACGACAAGCGGCTTGTCCGGGTCGAGACCCAGCTTCGCGCGTGCGGCTGCTTTGTCGCTGTTTTTAAATTCCTGCCGCACAGGAGTGCCTGTAACGATAACGCGCTCCTGATGCTTATAATACTGCTTTGACTCTTCAAAACCGACAAGAATTCGGTCGGTCGAACCGGCAAGCATTTTGGTCGTGAGTCCGGGCAGGGCGTTCGACTCGTGCACAACGGTCGGGATATGCAGACTGTGCGCCGCCTTCAAAACGGGATAGCAGACATAACCGCCCGTACCGATAACGACGTCCGGTTTAAATTCTTTGATGATCTTCTTTGCCTGAGCCATCGCGATAAAGACATTTTTGACGGTCTCGGCGTTGTGTTTCAAGCCCTCCAAAGACTTTTCGCGGCTGATATTTGTGATCGTGACTGTTTTGATCGGAAAGCCCTCGCGCGGAACAAGCCGGGTCTCCATGTGACCGTCCGCACCGACAAAGAGGATCTCGCAGTCGGGCAGCAGCTCCTTCAGACGCTGCGCGACGCCGAGCGCGGGGTTGATGTGCCCCGCCGTTCCCCCGCAGGTAAACAGAAATTTCATAGCTGTTTCTCCTTCCTCAGATACCCGGAGCAACGGTCTCTCCCCGTCGCAGCTCCGTGCGTTTCCTTTTTCGTATGACCTTTTTTTCCGGAACATCCCGGGAGGCGCTGAGAATGATGCCCATTTCCGCAAGCTGCATCAGAAGCGCCGAGCCGCCGTAGCTGAAAAACGGCAGCGAAATGCCCGTGCAGGGGATCAGATTCGTGCACACCGCAACGTTCAAGAATACCTGGATCGCGAGCAGGGATGTAACACCCGTCACAACGAGGAAGCTGTAGCGGTCGCGCGAATGCAAAGCGATCCAGTAGCCGCGGATGATCAGCAGCGCAAAAAGTGCAAGGATCAAAATTGCGCCGATAAAACCGAGTTCTTCACAGATAATGGAGAAGATAAAATCGTTGTGTTCCTCCGGCAGATACAGATACTTCTGGCGTGACTGCCCCAGCCCGAGGCCAAACAGGCCGCCGCTTCCAACGGCGTAAAGCGACTGGACGATCTGCCAACCGGCGTCGCTCGTGTCGGAAAAGGGGTCGCGCCAAGTCATAATTCTGGACGAGGCGTAGTTTGAGGAAAAGAGCATAACAGCAAGCAGGCCGCCGCCTGCGATCAGACCCAGCACAAAAACGACAAGTCTGGTCCCGCCGACGAACATCATCACCGCACCGAGCATTAAAATGATGACGGACGCGGAAAAGTGCGGCTCCAAAACGAGCAGGCCCACAATGACGGCAAGAATGGCGACAAAAGGCACGATCCCATATTTGAAAGTGCCCATATAGTTGCCGATGCGGCAGATCAGCGTTGCGAAATAGAGGATGACCGCGATTTTCGCGATCTCCGACGGCTGAACGCTGATGCCGCCGAGGTAGAGCCAGCGCCGGCCGCCGCCGCTGACGTGGCCGACGGCCAGAACGGCCAGCAGCAGGGCGATCGCAGCGAGCATCACAAGACCGGAAATACGGTGGAAAAAGTGCATCGGCAGGCGGGATACGATGTACATTGCGCCGATGCCGACAATCGAGAAAGCGAGCTGGCGTGTAAAGAAATAGGTCGAGTTGCCGCCGGTGATCTTCTGGACATCGTAGTAGGCGCTGGCATAGCTTGCTGAGAGCACCATGACGACGCCGATGCCCAAAAGCAGCAGCGTCAGCAGCAAAAACGGAACATCAACAGGCCCGCGCGGCGTCCAGAGGTCGCCCCTGTGGTCAGAAAGTCTTTCGTTTCGCAAGTGTTCTCCCTCCTTTGCCGGCTGCTGGAATTTCAGTTTCAAGCGCTGAAGCGTCCGCAGACGCCAAAATAGGACCAGATCGCCATAGCGGTCGAGATGCCGGTAAACAGCGCAAAGAGCTGCTTTTCGGTCCACTTGTGGCCCGTAAAGCCGCCCATCTCCAGATGGTGGTGGATCGGGGCCATGCGGAACACGCGCTTTCCGTGGCTGAGCTTGAAATACCCGACTTGAATGATGTCCGAGAGGACCTCAAGGATGTAAAGGATGCCGATGGTGATGATGATGAGCGGCATATCCATCGCGATGGCCATTCCGGCGACCGCACCGCCCAAAAACAGGGAACCCGTATCACCCATAAAGACCTTCGCGGGATTAAAGTTATAGAGCAGGAACCCGCACAGGCCTCCGAAAATGCCGGCCGCGAAAATGCCAAGCGCGAGGTAACGCTCCGAGCCGGCACTGCCGGCGCTCGCCGTATACCAGGCGAGGGCGACGAAAGCGTAAAAGCCAAATACGGGCAGCGAGGTGCCGGTCGCAAGGCCGTCTACGCCGTCTGTCAGGTTCACGGCGTTGACCGTAGCGACGATGACGAACACCATAAACGCGTAGTAGAACCAGGGCGTCATCTGCACGGTAATATTCCAAAACGGTATGTAGAGATGCGGCGCAATCATGCCGAGACAGCGCAGCAGAAAGACAAAGATCGCCGCGACAAGGCATTGCAGGAGAAACTTTTTCCCTGCGGTCAGACCGAGGTTCTGTTTGTGGCGGAGCTTTTCATAATCGTCCAGAAAGCCGATGGCGCCAAAGGCCAGCGCGAAAAACAGAACAATGATGTGCGAATAATCGCCCGCGAGCATACATGAAAGTCCCGTTGTTAGACAGGCTGCCGCAGTGCCCGCAATGAAAATGAAACCGCCCATCGTCGGGGTCCCCGATTTTGACATGTGCCAGGTCGGTCCGTTTTCCTTGATCATCTGTCCCGCCTTTATCTTCTTGAGATAAGGCACGAGCCAGACCCCGAAGACCGCGGCAACTCCAAAGGATATCGCAAAAGCCAACAGCAGCTTTCCAAACATGAATGATTTTCCTCCAAATCTCTGTGGGTTTGCCGCGCCGTTCTCTCTTGCCACGCGGCAAACAGGGGGCATTCCGCCCCGGCAGCCAGTTTATTTTGCGGCAAGTTTCCGGAGATGGTCGGCGACGATCTCTCGCTCGTCCATGTGGTGCTTCTCCTTGCCGATGATCTGATAATCCTCGTGTCCCTTGCCGGCGAGTATTATAACATCACCGGGTTGGTGGTTGTCAATGGCCCAACAAATCGCGGCGGAACGGTCTTCAATGATCTTGTAGCGGTATTTCGGAACTTTCACGCCCGCAACGATGTCCGCAATGATGTCCGCGGGAGCTTCCGTCCGCGGATTGTCGGACGTTATGATCGAGAAATCCGCAAGCGATGTTCCGATATTGCCCATGATCGGGCGCTTTGTCTTGTCCCGGTCGCCGCCGCAGCCGAACAGAGCGACGAGACGTCCCTGCGTCACCTCTCGCATGGATTTCAAAACGTTTTCGAGCGCGTCGGGCGTATGCGCGTAATCGATGAGGATGGTAAAGTCCTCCGGCGTCGGCACAACCTCCACTCTACCCTTGACGCCTGCCGCTGTCTTGAGTGACTGGCAGATCTTGTCGAGTGGCAGATCCAGCAGCAGGCAGGCCGAGATGACGGACATGGCGTTGTAAACGGAAAAGCGACCGGGGATGGAGAGCGTCACACGCTCAAGGCTGTTCATCGCAAGCGCACAGAACTTGACGTTGGAAGGCGACAGGCGGATATCCTTCGCCACAAGGTCCGCTTCAAGCTTCGTTTCAGAATAGGTGAAAGCCGGACAGCGGCAGCGTTCCACCATATAGCCGCCCCACTCGTCATCAATGTTGATCGCGGCGCGGTCGCAGCGCTCAAAGAGCTTTGCTTTGGCTCCGGCATAGTCCTCCATCGTCTTGTGAAAGTCGAGATGGTCCTGCGTGAGATTGGTGAATACCGCCACAGAGAAGCGAACGCCTGCCACACGGTCGAGCGCAAGCGAATGGCTCGAAACTTCCATGACAACATATTTGCAGCCCGCGTCCGCCATTTCGCGGAACAGC
This sequence comes from Oscillospiraceae bacterium, assembly GCA_050943775.1. Taxonomy (GTDB): domain Bacteria; phylum Bacillota; class Clostridia; order Oscillospirales; family Oscillospiraceae; genus UBA2658. The sequence continues at coordinate 9,925 of JBMNPV010000012.1, read as the reverse complement.
TTTTGCAGCTCATAGGATTCCGGCGTCGTGCGTTCTGTGTGGATCGCCTCGCTTCCGATCATATTCTGGATCGTGCCGACGAGACCGACCTTTGCGCCCTCGATCTCCTCTAGCACGTGCTTTATGAGAAGCGTCGTTGTTGTTTTGCCGTTCGTCCCGGTGACGCCTATGAGCTTCATTTCAGACGCCGGGTCGCCAAAATAGTTTTTTGAAACCAGCGCAAGGGCAAGGCGCGAATCTGTGACGATAATATATGGGACGTTCTCCTGCGGGGCCTCCTCACAAAGGACTGCCGCCGCGCCGGCTTTGACGGCCGCGCCGATAAACTTGTGTCCGTCGCTCTCAAAGCCCCGGATGGCGACAAAAAGGTCGCCGGGCTTTGTGTTTCGGGAGTCGTAGCTGACGTCCCCGATCTCTGTCTGCGCGTCCGCGTGGAGTTCACATATCTCCACGCCCGCAAGCAGTTTTTCCAGTTTCATCTCTCTGTTCCTCCAAAGTGCGCGTACATATTCCGCCGGAGCGGTTTCCGGCTCGGCAGCTTTAATATCTGCCCTGGTCGCTCGTATCTATGACCGTTACCTCGACGACGGTGCCGGGCTTCACCGGCGTACCGCTGCCAATCGACTGGGACGAGACTGTGACCGCGGCCGGGCTTGAAACTGGTCCGGTCGCGCGGACATAGAGTCCGTAATTTGCAAGTGTCTGCCGGGCAAGAGCGTAGCTCATGCCCGAGAGGTTCGGCATCGTGACCTGCGCGGTCGGGACCTCCGCGCCGCAGTAGGCGATCATCTGGCTGCCCGCCGCGACAACGGTGTTCGCCGCCGGCAGCTGGGCCGTGACCTTCTCGCCGCTGCCGACGATGCGGAGCGTGAGGCCGCTGTCGGTCGCTTTCTTCTGGGCCTCTGCCTGCGTCATGCCGGTGATATTCGGCACTGTCTTGTCAGCGACCTGTTTTTCACTGCTGTCGTATTTGGCCTCAATGCCCATATACGGCAGGATATCGGTCATCATCTTTGCAACGGTCGGCGCGCCCATATTGCCGCCGCTGACGTAGACGCCGCAATCACTGCTGGGATCATCGAGCAGCACCAGTACGGCTATTTGAGGGTCGTCCATCGGCGCCACACCGATGAAGGAGACGATGTACTGCTTCTGGCCGGTCTCCGCTTCCTTGGCAACGTTTTCGCTGGTACCGGTCTTGCCGCCGATGCGGTAACCCGCAACATAGGCATTTTTGCCGGTGCCCTCGACCTTATCGCTGACGACCCTTTCGAGCATCTCGCAGACCGCCTTTGAGGTCTCTTCCGAGATGACCTGACGGACAAGCGTCGGCTCTGTCTTAGAGGCGACTGTTCCATCCGGATTGAGGGTCTCCTTGACAAGATAAGGCTTCATAAGTTTTCCGCCGTTGACGCAGGCGGAGACTGCCGTGATGAGCTGCAGCGGCGTGATGTTGAAGGTCTGACCGAAGGACGCCGCCGCGAGCTGCGACTTGCTGTCCGGATTGCAAAAGACCTTGTGGCTCCACCACAGGCTGCCGCTCTCGCCGGGAAGATCGACGCCCGTGTTCCCGGTCAGCTGCGCCGTCGGGTCGTCCGAAGCGTTCATCAGGCCGAAAGCCTCGCAGTAGTCGTAAAAACGCTCCGCACCGACCTTCAAGCCGATCTGCATAAATGCGACGTTGCAGGAGTGCTGCAATGCCTGTGTCAGAGTCTGACTGCCGTGACCGGCCGTTTTCCAGCAGTGTCGGGGCGTTTTGTCGCCGGTCACCAACAGGCTGCCGCCACAGTAAAACGAATCCGTGGGCTTGATGACGCCGTCGTTAAGGCCCATCGAAAGTGTGATGATCTTGAACGTGGAGCCCGGCTCATAAGTGTCGTTGATGGCCTTGTTGCGCCACTGTCTTTGCTGGGCGGCGGCAAGCGCCTCCTGCTTTGCGGCCTCGTCCGACATTGCATCTATTTTTTTCTGTGCCGCTTCGCTGACGGCCTGATAATTGTTGAGATCATAGTTGTCAAGGCTGACCATGCCGAGGATGCCGCCGGTCTTGACGTTCATCGCGATTGCCGCCGCACCGTTTTGCACATCGTAGTCCTCAACGGCCTGCAGCAGCTGCTTTTCCATATAATACTGGATGGTGGAGTCTATCGTCGTGACAAGGCTCTTGCCGTCCTCGCCGTCATAATAATCTTCAAAGCTCGTAAAGAGCATGTCTGTACCGGCGGCGTTTTTTGCATGGACCGTCGTGCCGCTCACGCCGGTGAGAGGCTTGTTGTAATAATATTCAAGACCCGAAAGGCCGGTGTTGTCGGTCCCGACGAAACCGATGACTTGGCAGGCCAGGCTGCTGTAGGGGTAGTAACGCTTCGAGTTTTCCTCGATCTGGACGCCTGAGAGCTTGTATTGGCTCTTGAATTCCTGCACCTTTTTTGCGACCTCAGGCTCGACTTTCCGGGCGATGAGCTGGTAGCCGGAGTTCGTTTTTGCGGTCTTTGCAAGGATCTTGTCGTAGTCGATATCGAGAATCTCCGAGAGCGTTCGGGCAATGAGTTCGGCGTCCTCACCGTTTTTCTTGATCGCGCTGGGATTGATGACGATATCGTCCACGCTCGCGCTCATGGCAAGGATCTTCATGTTCGTGTCATAGATCGTGCCGCGCGCGGCGTTCACTCTCGTTTCCCGCACCTGCTGGTCGATTGCCTTGGTTTCGTAAAAATCGTGGTGGATAATCTGCAAATTGAAGAGCTGTGCAGCCAGCACTAAAAATGCAGCGATGCCGCACACTATCAACAGGAAAAGTGTGCGGCGAAGCATCATCGCGTTCGGCGTGGTGGGCGGATTCTGTTTTCTGTTGCGCTCCGTCATGGACAATTCCCCTTTGCTGTGGAAGTACTCTCCAATATACGCGGGGCCCTATGCGAAATATTCCGCGAGCGAGTCGAGCGCGGCACGCACGCGAGAGGCAAAGCTGTTATCATCCTTCGGTTCGATGACGACCGCCTTATCGGGCACACTGCTGTCGAGATAATATATCTGATCGTCGCGGGCGCGCTGCATGCCGAGCTGCGTCGTGGCATAGGTCTCGACCTCGGTGGTGTTAAAGGCCTTTTCATAGCTGATGAGCAAGCGGTTCTGCTCGGTCTTGAGCTGTTCAAGCTGGCTTTCCAGACGGGCCGACTGGTCCGTTACTTCGGTGAGCTGGATCTTTGCCATCAGCGTGAAAACGAGGAGGACCGCCGCGCAGAGATAGCCGACGATCGCCATCGGCGCGACGGCCTGTCTGGTGCGGACACGCTGAGCAGGAACAACTTCGTCCTCCACTGCGGGCCCGCGGGGAATGATGACCTGTCGGTCGACCGGCCGGCCGGTATGCAGCGGCGCGGTGAGGTCATAATCGTAAGCCAGATTACCATAAGTCGTATCGACGCCGTATTTTCTCTGCCTTGCGGTCGCTGCTGCCATCTTTTCTCCTCCTCATATTGTTTTCGAAGCGTTGCCGCTCCGTTCGTTACGGTTTCAGACCCGCTCCGCCACGCGGAGTTTGGCGCTCCGGGAGCGCGGGTTTTCATCAAGCTCGTCCTCGCCCGGAAGCAGGGGCTTGCGTGAAACGCTTCTCAGCGTCTGAACGAAGCCGCAGGTGCACACCGGAAAATCCCGTGGGCAGGTACAGCCGTTTTCGCGGGAAGCGATCGCGTTTTTAACGATGCGGTCCTCAAGCGAGTGGAAGCTGATCACGCACAGTCTCCCGCCCGGGCGAAGCCTGTCCGCCGCTGTGGAGAGGACCTGCGAGAGCGCATCGAGCTCGCCGTTCACGGCGATGCGCAACGCCTGAAAGCTTCGCTTTGCCGGGTGCTGCTTTTCGCGCAGAGCCGCCGCCGGCATTGCGCTCTTGATAACGTCTACAAGCTGCAGCGTCGTCTCAAGTGGTTTTTCTTCTCTGTATTTCACAATGGCCTCGGCGATCCGGGGAGCGTAGCGCTCCTCGCCGAAATCATATAAGATTCGTTTTATATCCGTGTAATCCCAGGTGTTCACGATGTCCGCGGCCGTGACGCTGTCACTGCGGTCCATCCGCATATCGAGCGGTGCGTCCGTCATATAGGAGAAACCCCGTTCGGCCTCGTCGAGCTGTGGGGAGGAAACGCCCAAGTCAAAGAGCATTCCGTCGACACGGTCAATGCCGAGATCGTTGAGAATATCGTCCATGTCGCGGAAGTTGCCGTGGACCAGCGTGATGCGGTCCATAAACGGTTCAAGACGGATGACCGCGCGCTCAAGCGCGACCGCGTCCCGGTCGATGGAAATGAGTCTGCCGGTCGTGAGACGGCTTGCGATTTCATAGGAATGGCCGCCCATACCAAGCGTAGCATCCACATAGATACCGTACGGTTTTATATTGAGACTGTCGATGCATTCACGGAGCATCACCGAATAATGGCCGTAATCCATTAAAACTCCAGCTCCTCCATCGCCGCCGCAATATTCTCCGGCGTCGTTTCCGCCATATCGATCGCTTTCCAGGTCTCACTGTCCCAGAACTCCGCGTGGTTGTTGCAGCCGACAACGGTAACCTCTTTTTTTAGGCCAGCGTACTCGCGCAGATTCTGCGGGATAAGGATACGGCCCTGCGCATCCAGCTCACACTTTGCGGCATAGGCAAAGAGCGGGCGCATTTTGCGCTGCTTGACATAGGGCATGGCGTTGATTTTATCCGAGAAAGCTTTCCAGCTATCTGCCGGGTAGGCGGAAAGGCATTTGTCCATAGAGAGTGTAACGTAAAAAACATCTCCGAGGTCCTCACGCAGACGCACCGGGATCGAGAGCCGGCCCTTTGCGTCCAGCGTATGATCGTATGCTCCGGTCATGCTCATAACGTCGGCCATGCTCGTCCATCCCCTTTCCGCACAAAAGATGTCTCCGCGCTGCTCAGCATGAAACGCTGCTTTTTCCGTTTCTTTTCTCCACTGGCATGGGACTTTGTTGCACTTCGCCCCACTTCCCCCCACCAAACGGTTTCATTATAATCGTTTACATAAATTTTTGCAAGAGCAAAAAATCCTCTATGTGCGGCTGTTTTTTCGTGATCGTTTGTTCAATGGCACTGAAAAACACAAGCGATTGTGTTCACTTTAGCAGACTGCCGATTTTAAACCCTAAATACAGGAAAAGAGCCCGTCGAAAAATTTTTTCGGCGGGCTCTTTCCTTATTTATGTAATATTTTGTAGTATTTACTCCTCCGGTTCTATTTCCGGCTCCATCGGCTGCGGTTCGGGAACCATCTGACGTGCGTTCGCCAGACTGCGGAAGCGGGCGCGGGACTGCTGGACCTCACTCTGGGCGGCGGTAATGGCCTCCTCCGTGCGGCGCATCGCATCGTCAACATAGTCGTTGGCGGCCTTCATAAGCTCGCGTGCCTTCTGTTCCGCGCGGTTGAGCAGATCGTTTGCCTGCGCCTTGGCGGTGCGGGTGATCTCTGTTTCCTCAACAAGACGCTTGGCCTGTTCCTCCGCGCTCCGGCGGATCGTTTCGGCCTCACGCTTTGCATTGGCGATGAACTCCTCTTTTGCGGAAACGAGCCGTTTCGCCTCGGAAAATTCGATCGGGAACTGATTGCGGATGGCGTCAAGAAGGTTCAGGGCATTCTCCCGATCGATCGTGCATTTGTTTCTGCCGCCAAAGGTCGAAGATTTTGCGTCGGCGATCGTGTTGTAGAGCTCCTCAAGCAATACGGTTACTTCGTTGTCGAGTTCATTGTCCATTTGTCAAATACCTCCGCTCTGGAATTTTTTCTTAATCTCGTCTTCGACGACTTTCGGCACATAGTCCGAAAGGTCAGCCCCATACAGCGCAAGCTGCCGGACGGCGGTTGAGCTGACATAGGTGTATTCAAGCTTCGCGGTGATAAAAAAGGTCTCGAGCTGCGGATTGAGTTTTTTATTAAAGACAGCCATCGTTGTCTCATACTCGTAATCAATATGGTTCCGAAGGCCCTTGATAATGACCGGATTGTCAAACTGCCGGACGAAATCGGCCAGCAGCTCGACAGAGGAACTTACCTCAACGTTCGGATAGGCGGCGACCACCTTTTTGATAAGCTCGACACGCTCGTCAATTTCGAACAGCGGGTGCTTGTCCGGATTCATAACAACGCTCACGACAAGTTTGTCGAAAATGCGGGAGGCGCGGTCGATAATATCGAGGTGGCCGAGTGTAATGGGATCGAAAGTTCCGGGATAGATCGCGGTTATCATTGGAAGCAGCATCCTTTCGGGCCGCAGTCAGGCTTTTTTACCGCAGACGGTGAGCTTGACTTTGCCGTATTTGTATTCTCGTCCGATGAAATAAGGAGCGTCTAGCGCTTTCAGCGATGTCTCGCTAGCAGTTTCGCAAATAATTATACCACCGTCCGCCAAGATGTCAAACTTAATAATTTTTCGGAGCGCCGCGTCCATAAGGCCACCGTCATAGGGCGGGTCCAGAAAGATAAGGTCGAACTTTCCCGCGCGTTCAAGAAAAGCGATGGAGTCGTCCCGCACGACCGTCGCGGAAAAGCCGCAGTGCTCCAGATTTTCGCGCACGATCGCGATCGCCTCGTTCGACTGGTCAACAAAGGTGACGCTCTTTGCGCCGCGGGAGAGCGCTTCGATTCCGAGCTGTCCCGTTCCGGCAAAGAGGTCAAGCACGCACCGCCCCTCAATATCGAACTGGATAATGCTGAAAAGGGACTCTTTGACTTTGTCGGTCGTCGGACGGATGTCCATGTTCTTCGGTTCGCGGAGCTTTCTGCCCCGCGCTGTGCCGGTGATGACTCTCATACGCTGTCCTCCGTCATATCTGTTTGTGCCGCATCCGTGTGAAAATGCTTCCAGACCGCCTCCGCCGCGCTCTTTGGCACAACGGCGGCAAGCTCGTCTACACTCGCTTCGCGGATCGCCTTGATGGTTTTAAACTGCTTCAAAAGCTCATTTCTACGTTTTTCTCCGATTCCGGGAATATCCTCCAGTTCTGAACCAATCGTCGCCGTGCGCAGGCTGCGGTGGTATTCGACGGCAAAGCGGTGCGTTTCCTCCTGAATGTTGCCGACAAGGGCAAACACGGCAGGATTGCCGTCGATGCCGATCTCCTGTCCGCTCGAATAGATGAGCGCGCGCGTGCGGTGCCGGTCATCCTTGACCATGCCGAGCGTCGGGATGGAAAGGCCCAGCTCGCGCAAGACCTCCTCGACCGCTCCCGCGTGGACCGCGCCGCCATCGATGAGCAACAGGTCGGGCTTTGCTCCGAATTTCTCGTCGCCCTCCAGATAACGCGTGAAGCGCCGGGTCAGCACCTCGCGCATGGAACCAACGTCGTTTTGCTCCGTAAGGGTTTTGATCTTGAACTTCCGGTAATCCCGCTTGAGCGGACGTCCATTTTCAAAGACGACCATCGACGCGACGATGCCGAAATTGCCGGTGTTTGAAATATCATAGGATTCAATGCGGTGCGGAATGTCCGGCAGGGCCAGCGTGTCGCGCAGCCACGCGAGAGTCTTGAGCCGGCGCTGGTTCGCGGTCGTGAAGCGGATGCTCTCTTCCCGCGCGTTGACCATGGCTTTTTCTGTCCAGACATGTTTCTCCCCGCGTTTCGGCGCTTCGACAGAAACGCGGCGGCCGGCGGCCTCGCTGAGCATTTGTTCGATCTCCGCCATATCCTCCGTTTCGGCGGGGAGCAGAACGCACTTCGGCCATGCGCCCCGGCGGGCGTAATACTGGCGAACGAGGGCGGAGAGGACCTCCGCATCGTCCTCAAGCGGCTCGTCCATGAGCTCATATTCCTTGTCAACCAGACAGCCGCCCATATAGTGCAGCACCGAAAAGCAGCACTTCGCGCCGCGGTAGAAGCCAAACGCGTCCGCGTCCGCGCTCTTTCCGCCGATGACGCTCTGCCGGTTCGACAGTCCTTCGATGGCGCGCAGACGGTCGCGGTATTCGGCGGCAAGTTCAAATTTCATCTCGTCTGAAGCCGCATACATCTCTGCTTCAAGCCGTGCTTTGAGTTCGTCCGACTTGCCGGACAAAATGAGTTCCGCGTCGCGCATTCGCGCGCCGTACTCGTCCGGTCCCGCCTTGCCGCAGCAGTAACCCAGACAGTGGCCCATGTGGTAGTTGAGGCAGGGGCGGCCCCTGCCAAAGTCGCGCGGAAATTTTTTTCCGCAGGTGGGCAGCAGCAGGGCCTTGCAGACCGTGTCGATGATCTCCTTCGAGCTTCCGCGGCTGCCAAAGGGGCCAAAGTATTTTGCCCCGTCCTCCGCCGTTTTGTTCACGATGGAAAAGCCTTGATTTTCCCCCTCCGTCGCCATACGGATGAATGGATAGGTCTTGTCGTCCCGCAGCAGAATGTTGTAATGCGGCTGATGTCTTTTAATGAGCGAATTTTCGAGTATCAGCGCTTCAAATTCGGATGCGGCAACGATCACGTTGAAGTCGCGGACCTTTTCGACCATCGCGGCGGTCTTTGGTTCATGTTCCCCGCGAAAGTAGCTTGTGACGCGGTTTTTCAACTTTTTGGCCTTGCCGACATAGATGACTTCGTTCTTCTCGTCCAGCATGAGGTAGACCCCCGGCAGAAGCGGCAGGCGGTTTGCCTTGTCGCGCAGATCGTCTATCACCATGGGCGGTCACCTCCCGGAATATCTTTTCATAGTATGCCGAAATCAGCGTTCGGTCAAGGGGATCATGCGCAAAAAAAGGGAACGCCGCAACGCGTCCCCTTTTTTGCCATGCATATATGGTTATGTGCTTACTCAGTGAAATCGGACGCGATGAGGGCCGCGAGGGTATTCAGCGCTTCCTTTTCATCGCTTCCGTCAGCGACGAGGGAGACAGTCGTGCCCTTTACGATGCCGAGGGACAGCACGCCCAAAAGACTCTTGGCGTTGACCTTGCGGTCATCCTTTTCGATCCAGATGCTGCTTTTAAATTCATTGGCTTTCTGTATGAAAAATGTTGCGGGTCTCGCGTGCAGACCGACCTGATTATTGATCGTTACTTCTCTTGTAAGCATTATCGTCACTCCTTATGGCTAAATGGCATAATACGCACCAAACCTTTATACATTTTAGCAAATGAAAGCGTCCGCGTCAATCAATTTTACTGAATTTGTCGCTTTACACAGTTTACAAATTGGCAGTGAAGTCGTTTTTGTCCGTTTATTTCAGTTCCACGACCGTGACGCCGTTCTCGCCTTCGCCAAAAACGCCAAGACGGAAAGACTTTACACATTTGTTCGTTTTTAGACTCTGCTGCACGGCGGCGCGCAATGCGCCGGTCCCTTTTCCGTGGATGATCGTGACCTTTTCAAGCTTCGCCATAACGGCATTGTCGATGTATCGCTCGAGCACCGCAACGGCTTCATCCGTCATCATGCCGCGCAGGTCAAGCTCGGAGGGGACCGCCTCCCGCCGGAGGGTGGCGGCCGAGGCCTTGGGGCCGGTGGGCTTTTGCTTGGGCGCGTCCTTCAAAAGCAGAACCTCGTCTTCCTTTGCGGTCGTTTTGAGGATTCCCGCCTGCAACTCCAGAACGCGGTCCTGTGAAATGGACAGAACCGTTGCCTGCACGCCCATGGATAAAATTTCGACCGTGTCTCCGACGACCACGGGGCGGGCGGACTTTTCCTGTTTCCGGGCTTCTTTTTTCACGGCGGCGAGCTTTTCGTCCGCCGCGTTGAGCTGTCGGCGCAGCTCGGCACGGGCCTCGTTTTCGCGGATATGGTCCTGCTCTTTATTCTGGCGTTTCCGCATTGCGTCCAGCTCGTCAAAGGTACGCTCGGCGGTGCGGCGTGCGTCGTCCAAAATGCGCTGTGCGTCGCGCTTTGCTTTCTCGTCCGCCATCTCCAGGCGGACTGTCAGCTCCCGGCGGAGTTTTTCGGCTTTTTTCTGTTCTTCCT